>DATEHQ010000062.1:0-5161 GCA_035279525.1 Candidatus Dormiibacterota bacterium | reverse complement strand
CGCGACCACCTGCTCGGCCGCGCGACGACCCCGCTCGTCCCCAACGCCGTGTCCGACGACGTGGTGTGGGACTGCGTGACGTGCGGCGCGTGCGTGCGTGAATGCCCCGTCGGCATCGAGCACATCGACCACGTCATCGACCTGAGGCGGAACCTCGTCATGGTCGAGTCGCGCTTCCCCGACGAGGCCGGGACCATGCTGCGCGATGTCGACAGGACGTCGAACCCGTGGGGCAGGCCGCAGGCGGATCGAACGAGCTGGGCCGAAGGGCTCGGCGTGCGCATCGTGCAGCAGGGCGACGCCGCGCCCGACGTGCTCTTCTGGGTCGGCTGCGCGCCGGCCTTCGACGAGCGCGCACGGAAAGGCGCCGTCTCCACCGCAAAGCTCCTGAAGGAGGCCGGCGTGGATTTCGCGATCCTCGGCCCGCGCGAGTCGTGCACCGGCGACCCCGCTCGGCGAATGGGCGACGAGTACACGTTTCAGCGCCTCGCCGGTGAGAACGTCGCCACCCTGAACGGCGCCCGCGTGAGAAAGATCATCACCACCTGCCCGCACTGCTTCAACACGCTGGGCAAGGAGTACGCCGACTTCGGCGGCGTCTACGAGGTGGTGCACCACACCGAGTTCCTCGCGCAGCTCGTGCGCGAGGGCAGGCTGTCACCGGCGCGGAGCGACCAGACGATCACGTACCACGACTCGTGCTACCTGGCCCGCCACAACGACGTCCGCTCGCAGCCACGCGAGCTGGTCGCCGCCGTGGGCAAGGCCGTCGAGATGCCCCGCAACCGCGAGCGCACTTTCTGCTGCGGCGCGGGTGGGGCGAGGATGTGGATGGAGGAGAAGCGCGGCCGGCCCATCAACCAGGAGCGCGTCCGCGAAGCGGCCGCGACCGGCGCCGAGACGCTGGCGGTCGCATGCCCCTTCTGCACGGTGATGCTCGACGATGGCGTCCGCGAAACAGGGGCGAAGATGCAGGTGATCGACCTCGCGACTCTGCTGCACGAAGCCGTCGAGAAGAATCGCAGGACAGTTAACTAGAGGTCAGTTCGGCCCGCGCGGCAACCCGAAGGTGACCGTCGGCGCGATGGTGATCAAGCCGCCGCCCTCGGTCCTGACCACCTGCCAACCACCCTCGTGGACCATCCGATGGTGCCGGTGACAGAGCAGGACCAGGTTGTCGAGATCGCTCGACCCGCCGTGCAGCCAGTGCACCAGGTGATGGCCGTCGCACCAGGAAGCCGGCCGCTCGCAACCCGGCCAGCGGCAGTGCCCGTCGCGGACCTTGAGGGCTCGCTTGCGGCCACCCGAGACCACCCGCTTGGACCGACCGACGTCGATCACGAGGGACTCCTGGCCGAGCAGGACCCGGCTCAGCCCGCCATCGCAGGCCAGGCGCTGCACGGTGTCGGAGGAGACGGGCAGTGAGAACTCCATCTCCCCACCCGGCGCCCCAGCCAGCCCGAGCAGCGTCTCCAGCGAGCTGGTGACCTGGATCTGGGCCGGCCGCCCACCGATCGCCAGCTCGACCAGGGCATCGGCAAAGCGCTGCTCGAGCAGCCGGTCGTCGTGCTCCCCCGACTTCTGGGCCAGCGCTCCAGCGCCGTGCGCAGCGCCGCCCCACCCACCGGGTCGAGCACTCCACTGATCAATAGACAGCCGTCTTCAGCAGTCGACAGGGAAAGCCGGCGCTCCTCGATCAGCTGCTCCTGCTCTCGGGCATAGCCCCTTGCGTCGACCGAATGCCGGTAGTGCTGGCATTTGTAATAGAACTTGCCCGGCGAGCTCTCCCGAGCCAGCTCGAGCAGCATCGCCTCGTCGAAGCGCTCCCCGACCGCCTCGGCGGTGCGGGCCATGGCCGTCAGGTGGGCGTAGCCGATCTCCCCCGACTCGACCGCCTGGACGCTGGCCCCGAGCGAAGCCAGCCGCTCGCCCACCGCGATCGCCCCCGCCGCCTCGCCGTTGGTCAGATGACAGTTGAAGCGGGTCCAGTCGATCGAGGAGTTGAAGCCCGCTTCATCCCAGTAGCTCGACCTGTCGAACTCCGCCGCTAGCCGAGCCCGCTCGAGCTTCAAGAGATCGATCTGGAGCTGCAAGCCGACCAGCCTGCTAGCCAGGGCGTCGCCCACAACCTCCGGCTGGATCATGAGACAAGTATACGAACAAACGTACGCGACGTCAAGGGCTATGCCATGTTAACGAGTTCACCAGCGCGTTCCCAACGCCTCCCCAAGGGCCGCCCAATCGCAACCCCGCCACCCCCTTCACAGTCCGTCCACCCCACACGGCAATGCCACCCAAAGGGGAGAACGGCAACCCGACGCCCGCGCCGCCGCCTAAGACAACCCGACGATTTCTCCGTCCTCGTCGATGTCGATGCTCATCGCGTTCGGTGTCGTCGGCAGGCCCGGCATCGTTCGCATCTCGCCGCAGATCGGATAGATGAACCCGGCGCCCACCGACGCCCGCACCTCGCGCACCGGCAGCACCCAACCGGTCGGTGCGCCCTTGAGCTTCGGGTCGGACGAGATCGACAGGTGCGTCTTGGCGATACAAACCGGAAGGCGCCCGAAGCCGTTCGCCTCGAAGGCGTCGAGCTGCTTCGCCGCCACGGGGTCGTACTCGACACCGCGCGCGCCGTAGATGCGCAGCGCGATCGCCTCGATCTTCTCCCGCAGGGTCGCCGCGTCGGGGTACAGGAGCTGAAACACGCTTGGGTCCTCGGCCGCCTCGGCCACCATCCGGGCCAGCTCGGTCGCGCCGCTGCCGCCTTCGGCGAAGTTGTTGCAGACGGCCGATCGCACGCCGAGATGCTCGGCCAGCTGCTGGATCGCGCGGTGCTCAGAAGGATGGTCGTCGGGAAAGGCGTTGATGGCGACCACGGGAGTGACGCCGTGGAGCTGGATGTTCTCCACCTGCTTGCGCAGGTTCGCCGCGCCCGCGAGCACGTCGTCCGGGTTCTCCTTCAAGAGCTCTGGCGGGAGGGGCCTGCCGGCCACCACGCGGTACTTTCCGGAGTGGACCTTCAAGGCACGCACGGTGGCGACGACGACGGCCGCGTCGGGCGCAAGCCCGGAGGTCCGGCACTTGATGTTGAAGAAGCGCTCGGCGCCCATGTCGGCGCCGAAGCCGGCCTCGGTCACGAGGAAGTCACCGCTGTGAATGCCGATCAGGTCGGCGAGCACGGACGAAGCCCCGTTGGCGATGTTGCCGAACGGCCCGGCGTGCACCAGCACGGGCGTGTTCTCGAGCGTCTGGAGCAGGTTGGGTTTGATCGCGTCGCGCATGATCACCGTCATCGCCCCGCCGGCGTGCAGGAAGTCGGCGGTGATGGGCTTTCCGTCGCGGGCCAGCCCGATCACCATCCGCCCGAGTCGCCGGCGCATGTCCTGCAGGGAGGTGGAGAGAGCCAGCACCGCCATCACCTCCGAGGCGGCCGTGATGTCGAAGCCCGTCTGCCTCGTCACGCCGTCCTCGGGCGCGCCGAGCCCCACCACCACGCTGCGCAGGACCCTGTCGCTCACGTCCAGGACGCGCCGCCACGTGATGCTGTGCAGGTCGATCGGAAAGTCCCGCAGGCTGTGATGGATGTAGTTGTCGATCATCGCGGCGAGCAGGTTGTGCGCCGCGGTGACCGCGTGGAAGTCGCCGGTGAGGTGAAGGTTCAGTCGCTCCATCGGCACCACCTGGCTGTACCCACCACCGGCCGCGCCGCCTTTGATGCCGAAGGTCGGACCCATCGACGGCTGGCGGATCGCCACCGTGGCGCGCTTCCCGATCTTGCCCAGCGCGTCACCGAGACCGACGGTGGTCGTGGTCTTCCCCTCGCCGAGAGGTGTCGGCGTGATCGCCGAGACGACCACGTACCTGGCCTTCGGGCGATCCTTGAGCTCGTCGATCGCCTCGAGCCTGATCTTGGCGACGTCGTGGCCGTAGGGCTCGAGCAGGCGCGGGTCGATCCCCATCTTCTCGGCGATCTCCGGCATGGGCACAAGGCGCGCCTTGCGCGCGATCTCGAGGTCGGATGGAAAAATCACCTTCACCGCACCACTCCTTTTCTCAGGCGAACCGCGAAAGCATCTCCTGGCGCCATCGCTCGGTCGGCTCGATCTCGTTGAACGTGAACACGTGAAGGCCGGCGATCCTCGCCTCCGGCCGCGACACCTCGGGCAATAGCGCGTTGACGAAACGCCCGGGCTCGTACCCGCCCGGCCTGAACATGCGCGCGACCCAGCTTGGATGGCCGCGCAGAAACCGGGCCGCGTCGGCGACACCGATCTTCGTGGAAAGGCGCAGCAGCCGTGCGGGGTCGGCCACGCCCGCCATGCCGATGTAGATCGGCAGCTCGACGCCACGCCGCCGCACGCGGTCCACCCACGCCTTGACGGTCTCCGCATCGAAGCTCATGTTGCTGACGATGTAGCTGGCGAAGCGTCGTTTGTCCCACATCGCCTGGATGGTCACATCGTCGTGGATGAAGGGATGGCTCTCCGGGTAACCGGTGACGCCGATCTCGGTGAAACCGTGTTCGGATGGCATGGCGGCGAGGAGTGACAGCGAGTCGGGGAACTCGCCGGCGGGCTCGGACGCGTCACCCGCGACGACGAACACCCCTGTGATGTGCGCTGCCTTGAGCGCGTCGACGATCTGGCCGAGCTCATGGCGGTCGCGAATCAGCCTGGCCGACAGGTGCGGCACGGCGCGATATCCAAGCTGCGCGAGGGCGACGGCCGCCAGGATGGTCGATGGCATTCCCCGGCGCGGGGACGCGGTGACGGTGACCGTCACCTCCGTCGGCACGAACGCCGCGACCAGCTGCACGGCGTCCCTCGTGGGCAGCACCTCGTAGCGCGGCGTCCGAAGCAGCCGCGCCAGCGCCACCCTTCCCACGCTCTCGACCGGTCTCAGCACCGAGCTAGCCCTGTCGCATTATGCGCCACTGTCGCGCCCTGCGCAACACGGAGATCAAGGCCTGAGATCAAACGGTGCCCGGACGAGCAGGATGGCGTTGCGGTCCTCAGCTTCGCCCGGGCGCCAGGAGTCGAAGCCGTTGAGGGGGACGTTGGCGGCCAGCTCGCGGTGGACTCCGGCCAGGCCGGCGCCGTCGTGGTCGAGCATGGTGCAGGCGATGCCGAGCCGGCCGTGGCCAACGTCGAAGAGCTCT
>DATEHQ010000061.1:0-2211 GCA_035279525.1 Candidatus Dormiibacterota bacterium | reverse complement strand
GGTCCGGCTCGCCATGCTGGCCATCCTCATCGACGTGTTCAGCATCCTGGGCTTCACCGCCGTGTCAGTTCTCGTACCCGTCGGACTGGCTGGGCCGCTCAATGCCGGCGCGCACGGCTTCAGCGAGATCCTCTATCAGTTTTCGTCGGCGACCGCGAACAACGGCAGCGCGTTCGCCGGCCTGACCGGCAACACCGTTTACTACAACTCCACCGGTGCGGCCGCGATGTGGATAGGCCGGTTTCTCGAGCACATCCCCATCCTGGCGATGGCCGGCGCACTTGCGGGCAAGAAGGTTGTCCCCGCCAGCGCCGGCACCTTCGCCACCGACCGGCCGCTGTTCGTCGGCCTGCTGATCGGAGTCGTGGTGATCGTCGGCGCCCTCACTTTCTTCCCTGCCCTGGCCCTGGGTCCGCTGCTGGAGCAGTTCCAGCTCCACGGCGCATTCGTGCACTAGAGAAAGGAAATGGAAGACAGGCAGCGACTCCAGAAGCGCGAGCGACGGCGAGGCCGGAGCAGCATGACCGACCGCGCGATCGTGGTTCCCGCTTTGGCGGACAGCCTCAAGAAGCTCGACCCCCGCTGGATGGCGCGCAATCCGGTGATGTTCGTGGTCGAGGTCGGCTCCGTGATCACGACCGTCATCTTCATCCTCGACCTCTTCAACGGCACGGCGGGATTCAAAGGCCCGAACAACGAATTGTTTGTCGGCCAGATCACGGTCTGGTTGTGGCTGACGGTGCTCTTCGCCAACTTCGCCGAGGCGTTGGCGGAAGGCCGCGGCAAGGCCCAGGCCGCCGCGCTCCGGCGCACTCGCTCGGAGACGATCGCGCGCAGGCTCGTCGATGGAAAGGAGGAGCGCATCTCGTCTACGCAGCTCAAGAAGGGCGACGTTGTGGTCTGCGAGGCGGCCGATATCGTCCCCGGCGACGGCGACGTCGTCGAGGGCATCGCCTCCATCGACGAGTCCGCCATCACTGGAGAGTCCGCGCCGGTCATCCGCGAGGCCGGAGGCGACCGCAGCGCGGTGACTGGTGGAACCCGGGTGTTGTCCGACCGGATAGTCGTGCAGATCACGGCCAACCCGGGCGAAACGTTTCTCGACCGCATGATCTCGCTGGTCGAGAGCGCGTCACGCCGAAAGACGCCGAACGAGATCGCCCTCAACATCCTTCTCGCGGCGCTGACGATCATCTTCATGGTCGCAACGGTGACGCTGCAGCCGTTCGCCATCTACGCCGGCACGTCGGTGACGATCACCGTGCTGATCTCGCTGCTCGTGTGCCTGATCCCGACCACCATCGGCGGCCTGCTGTCGGCGATCGGAATCGCCGGCATCGACCGCCTGATGCAGCGCAACGTGATCGCTCTGTCGGGTCGTGCGGTCGAGGCGGCGGGTGATGTCGATACGCTGCTCCTGGACAAGACCGGCACGATCACGTTCGGCAACAGGCAGGCGTCCGAGTTCATCCCCGCGCCTGGCGTGGCGATGAACCGCCTTCTTGAAGCCGCGGAGCTCGCCAGCCTCTCCGACGAGACGCCAGAGGGTAAGTCGATCGTCGCACTGGCCCGGCGCCTCGGCGCGAACGGCGCGGCGCAGTCCGACGGCCTCACCTTCGTTCCGTTCTCCGCCACGACCAGGATGAGCGGTGTCGACATCGGCGAGCGGTCGATCCGGAAGGGCGCGGACGACGCGATGGCGCGCTGGAGCGCCAAAGACCTGCCAACCCAGGTCGTCGAGAGCGTGTCGGCCATCGGCCGCTCCGGGGGAACTCCGCTCGTGGTGGGCGAGGACCGCACCATCCTCGGGACCATCCACCTGAAGGACATCGTCAAGCCGGGCATCCGCGAGCGTTTCGCCGAGCTGCGCCGGATGGGGCTGCGCACTGTGATGATCACCGGCGACAACCCGCTCACTGCGGCGGCCATCGCCCGGGAATCCGGCGTCGATGACTTCCTCGCTCAGGCCACACCCGAGAAGAAGCTGGAGCTCATTCGCAACGAGCAGGAGCAGGGCCGCATGATCGCGATGACAGGCGACGGCACCAACGACGCGCCGGCGCTGGCCCAGGCCGACGTCGCGGTGGCAATGAACACGGGGACACAGGCCGCCAAAGAGGCCGGCAACCTCATCGACCTCGACAGCGACCCGACCAAGCTCATCGAGATCGTTGAGGCTGGCAAGCAGATGCTGATCACGCGCGGAGCGCT
>DATEHQ010000060.1:0-39851 GCA_035279525.1 Candidatus Dormiibacterota bacterium | reverse complement strand
GAGCACGATGTTGTCGACGTGCTCGATCCAGTTCGGGCAGTGGAGCTCTCCACCGCGGCCGAACAGCGAACCGACGACGACGTTGAGGTTCGCGTCGACAGCGGGGCCCTGCGACGGGCTGAGCGATGGGCTTGGCGGCGCGCCGGCGGACGGTGGCGAGGTCGGTCCGCACCCGGCGGACAGGATCAACCCGGCCGCGAGAATCGCACCCAGGCGCATTCAGGGGCACCAGGCGTTCTTGAGCGCGTTCCCATCCAGGTCGTAGGAGTCGGCTCCCTGCTCCCAGAGCACGAACGTGGTGCCAACGAGCTTGTAACACGCGAACTGGGACGGGTCGGCGTAGGCGTAGATGCCCCCGAGCTGGTCGAAGGCGAGCGTTCCACGCCCTGACGGCGTCACCACGTCGAGGATCGGGACAGCGCGATAGGTCGTCGGCGTCGCCGAATACGTCGTCATGACGAAGGTGACCGTTCTGCCAGGAGCGAGCGTGACCTCGGGGCACTGGTGGTTGGTGACTGTGTTGAACTGCACCGGGACACCGAGGAAATCGGACCGGTAAGGGTCAGTGTTCAGCGCGACCTCGACTTCGTACTCGGAACAGTCAGCCGGTCCAGCGCCGACCTCCGGACCGCAGTAATGCGCGACCTGCAGCACGGAACAGAAATCGATGAGCCTGTACTGGAATGAATTAGGCACAGGCTTGCCGGTAAGCCGCAGCCCAACGCGCGGCAGCTGGATCGTGGTGTGGCCCGTGTTGGTGACGTCCACGAACTCGTCGCAGGCCGACGCCGGGTCGAAAAGGGCGACCCGGTCCACGTGCGGGGGCTCGCCTGTCGCAGCTCCTGGGGGATTGGCGAGGAGGGTTGCATCCATCCGCCTGTAGTCGAATCCGCCATCTGTTGCCGGCGCCGCGATCCGGCTGATCTCGGCGCTCGAATACTCAAGCCTCTGCTGGGCAAGGACCAAGCGGTCGGGTTGGTCCGGCAGATGCGGGCAGTGCACCTCCGCGGACCGGCCGTAGATTGTCGTATAGACCACGGCCACGCTGGCGTCCAGCTGCGGGCTCGACGGCGGAGTAGGCGCCGACCCGATGCCGGCTGACGGCGTCGACGATTGCGACGACGGTGCAGAGGGCTGAGTCGCGACGGCACCGCAGGCCGCGATCACGATGCTGGTGATCGCGAGGAGACAAGCCTGGCGATGCACGCTCATCCCGGCTGCAGCTTTCCGTTCCGCAGCTGGTACTCGGTCCACTGAAGCTGGCTGGCGAACACGACCTCGACGTTTTGCGGCACCTGGAAGGTGCGGAGCTCGCCATGGCCGAGGAACCGGTAGGTGACCTGTATCCGATAGGTGAGCTCTATCGGGATGTCCGACCACAGGCGGACGGTGATGATGTCGCTCTCACCTGGACTCAGCTGCACGTGCCCGAACTGGGTCGGATCGACCCAGGTTGCGACCAGGAGCTGGCCTGGCGCCTGGCCTGAGTATCTGGTGATGTGGGGGTTCTGCTCCAGGTCGACGACATTGCCCTCGTACCACGCGTTGACCCGACCTGGTGCCGCCGTCCGAGTCACCAGCAATGCGACCTGCTCGATCGACATCTCGCCCATGTCGGAGCGGAGGCTCTGAAGCCTGAACGCGACCCTGTATGCAGGGTTCGCCGGTGCGTGCACTCCGGTGGCCTGCTGCACCAGGTCCGCGGCCACTGCTTTCGGCCCGGTCCCGTCCGGCATGTGGCCGAGCGAATAGTTCGACGGATCGCCGGGGATCAGGATCGTGTCGCTCTGGATGGCGAAGACCTCGGCCCCGATGTAGCCGTCGTTGGGGCCTGGATACGCAGCCAGCCCGACCTGGCAGATCTGGCTGGGGCACCACGCGGGCCGCACCATCAAACAGACGAGGACCGCGATCAGCACACCGCTGCTGAAGACCGCAATCGAGAACGAGCTGTACACGACCCTGGGCCGCTGAAGGGCCGAGGTGACGGCGGCGCGGCGGTCCTGCGGCAGACGCCAGACGAGGTACGTCGCGGCCAGCGTGGCGGTAATCGCAAGCGCGATCCCGCCGATGGTCAGGGCTGGATATGACTTGACGAAATTCGATATCAGCTGGGCCGATGGGATGAATGACTTGGCGGTGTCCTTCACCGCATCGAGGACGGCGCCCACGACCAGGGTCTCGACCGCGCCAATCGACAGCACGGTCGTCTTGCTGAGAAACGGGATCAGGTTCCGCCTGGCGCCCGCCTCCGCGGCCGGCGCCTGAGGCGCTGTCGGCGCTTCCGGGCCCGGCACCATGGTTTGCGCAAGCTACACCTGTCCTTAAGACTTGACAAGCGAGTGATTGTCACTTGACAAGCGCTCCCACGCCGGGCGCGCGAGACGGCCTTACAGGTAGTGGCGGCGAATGGCTGCCAGGTTGTTGAAGATGCGCACGCCGAACGCGACGATGGCGGCGATCGAGAGGTCCACGCCGAGCTTGTCACCGAAGTAGACGAGCCCGGCCGCGAGCGCCATGTTGGTCAGCAGGCCGCTGAAGAAGACGCGCGGTTCGAAGGTGCCCGCGATGTACGCCTTGAAAGCGCCGAAGATCGAGTCCAGGGCCGCGAGCAGCGCGACAGCGGTGTAGCGCGCGTAGGTGATCGGGATGGTGACGGGAGACATGACCCCGAGCACCACTCCAATGAGGGCGAAGATGACCGCGACGACGATTACCGGCATGTCACTGCGGGCGTCGGCGACGGCTGCGGCGTCGCCCCCGGCACGGGCGAGGGACTCGGCGGCTCTTTCGACCTGTAGCCCACGGCGGGCTCCGAGGCGTTCATCACGTTGACGTACTCCAGGTCGGTCGAGCTGTAATTGACGTTGCCGTTCCCCGCGATCGCCTTCAAGGCTGTGAGCTTGTCGCGGAGGGCGGCGAACTGCTCTGGCGTGAGCACGCGGCCAAAGTAGACCTTCCAGCCGCGTTTCGAGAGGAGCGTCAGGTCGCCGCACGAATCGAACACGAAACCGGCAACCTCCTGCCCCAGAAGGTTGGGAAAGTCGCGCTGGATGTTGACCATCGCCGTCACCAGCTGCGGATCGAGCGGGCGCTCACCGACGCGGGGATCGCCGCCCGTCGGGCCCTGGACGTCGAGCAGGCCGGCGTCGTTGGGCGCCGGCCCGAGGATCACCGCCTGGCTCGAAACCCAGAAGAGCTTCTTCGAACCGCCCGCGTGATAGACCGCGACCGGCTGCCACTCGCTGACCTGGATCTGGATAAGACCGGGCAGGACGGGCTCGACCGCGGCGGTGCGGATCCAGGTCTGGTCGAGCAACCGCTGGCGGCCGGATTCGCCGTCGATCGAGATCACCGACGCGCCTCTGTCGACTCCCGCCGCGTGCTCGACCTGTGCTTGCGTCATGTGGTGCGCGCCGGTGACCTCCACCGTCGTGACCGCAAGCGCGGGCCCGAACCACAGCCACCCGAGGATCGCCGTCTCCGCCACGGCAAACGCCGCGGCGAGTCCGCGCCATCCCCAGTGCACGCCCGGTTCCGCGAGGGCGCGCTCGGAACGAGTCCACAGCTGTCCCTTCAGAGGCTCGCTCGATTCGAGCCGGTCGCGCCGGGTGATCCGGTCGACAAGCGAGCGCCTGCGCCGCATCTTCACGACGGGCTCGGACCGACGTGGTGCCGGTGCCTGCCGACTGCGTGGTCGACCAGGCGCTGGCACAGCTCGTCGAACGCGATCCCGTCGGCGCGAGCGGCGTCGGGCAGCAGAGAAAGCGCCGTCAGCCCGGGGACCGTGTTGACCTCGAGCACCCATGGCGTTCCGCGCGCGTCGACGATGATGTCGACCCGCGCCATGCCGGAGCAACCCAGCTCGACGAATGCCCGGCGCGCCGCCTCGGCGGCCGCCCCGCGCGCAGACTCGGGAATGCGCGCCGGGATGATGTGGTGCGACTTGCCCTCGGTGTATTTCGCGTCATAGTCGTAGACCGGGTTGTCGCTCACGATCTCCAGGGTGGGCAGCACCCGGACCTCCGGCGTGGCCAGCACGCCGACCGTCACCTCTGTGCCCGCTGCGAACCGCTGCACGAGGACCCGCCGGTCGTAGCGACCCGCGAGGACGAGACCGCTCGCCACGGCGTCATCGTCGGCGGCGATCGTCACACCGATGGTCGATCCCTCGCGCACCGGCTTGACCACGAGCGGCAGGCCGAAGCGCTTCACGAGCCGCTCCACCACCTCCGCCGCCATCCCGGCTTCGACTTCCAGCTCTTCGAACTCCGGAACCTGGAGACCGGCGCCGGCCATGACCTGGTTGGCGCGCGTCTTGTCCATGCACAGGGCAGAGGCGAGAACGCCCGAGCCGGTGTACGGCAGCCCGAGCAATTCGAGCATGCCCTGGACGGTCCCGTCTTCGCCCAGCCGGCCGTGAAGGGCGTTGAACGCGCAGTCGAAAGCGCCGTCCCGCAGCACGTCCCAGGTGGTCAGGTCGAGGTCGACCCCCGTCACGTCATGGCCGCGGCCCCGCAGCGCCTGCACGACCTGCTCGCCGGAGCGCAGCGAAACCTCGCGTTCGGCGGACTTGCCTCCGCGCAGGACCGCGATCCTCATTGCCAGCGGCCCACGAGCTCCACCTCGGTCTCGAGCTGCGCGCCGAAGCGCCGCTTGACCTCGGCCTGGACGCGCTCGATCAGACGCTTCACGTCGCCGGCCGTCGCGCCGCCTTCGTTGACGATGAAGTTGCCGTGCAAGCTGGACACGACGGCTGCTCCCTGGCGCAGACCTTTCAGCCCCGCGGCCTGCACCAGGCGCCCGGCCGAGTCTCCCGGTGGGTTCTTGAACACGCTGCCGCAGTTCTTCGTCTTGATCGGCTGCGTCTCGTTGCGCTCGCTCGTCAGCTTCGTCATCAGGCGCTTCGCCTCCTCCCCGTCGCCCCGCTCGAGCTGGACCGTGGCGCTGATCACGAGCGCTCCGCGGAGCGCACCCTCGCGCAGCGCCGACGTGCGATAGCCGAGCTTCAGGTCGGCCGGCTTCCAGGTCACCTGGCCACCGTCCGGCACGTGGCCGTGGGCCTCGACGAGCACCTCGCCCAGCTCCCTGCCCCAGCAGCCGGCGTTCTGGTAGACCGCGCCGCCGACGCTGCCAGGGACGCCGATCGCGAACTCGAAGCCGCGGAGCCCGGCGTCGGCGACGATCCTCGCCAGGCGCATCATCTTCAGACCCGCGCCGGCGGTGACGCGCGTCCCCACGATCTCGTGCTCCCGATTGACGACGCGGATGACGAGCCCCTCGAGGCCGCGGTCGGCGACGAGCAGGTTGGTGCCGGCCCCGAGAAGGAAGTACGGGATCTCGCGCTCGCTGCAGCCATCGATCATCCGCTCGATCTCGCGAGCCCGCCCGAGCTCCACGAAGTACTCCGCCGGTCCGCCGATCCCGAACGAAGTCTTCGAGGCCAGCGGCTCCTCTTCGCTGACGCCGGCCTGCTCGCGGAGCCAGGCGAGCTTAGTTTTTGTCCGCCAGCTCATGGCCCAAGGTGTTGATGTCGCCCGCGCCCATCAGCAGAACCAGGTCGTCCGGCCCGACCAGGTCGCCAAGAGCCTCCCTTGCCCTCGTGAAGTCTCCGACGTACGTGGCGCCTGGAATCTGCGCCGCCAGGTCCGAGGCCGTGACGCCGGCCAGGTTGTCCTCGCCCGCGGCGTAGGTGTCGAGGACAAGCACTTTGTCAGCCCCATCGAACGCGCGCGTGAAGTCGTGCATCAGCGCGGCGAGTCGCGAGTGGCGATGTGGTTGAAAGACCGCGATCAGGCGGCGGTGCCGGAGCTCCCGGGCGGCCGCGATGGTCGCGCGCACCTTCGTCGGGTGGTGCGCGTAGTCGTCGTAGACCGCGGCGCCCTGGAACACACCGACGAACTCCATCCGCCGATGCGCGCCAGGAAAGGTGGCGAGCGCGGCGGAGACGTCGTCGAAGCCGATGCCCAGCTCGAGCGCCATCGCGGCGGCCGCGGTGGCGTTCTGGATGTTGTGCCGCCCAGGCTGGCGCAGGTCGATCCGGCCGAGCTCGCGCCCGTCGCGGTGGATGGCAAAGGGGCGCATCGGCTCGCACCTGTAGGTGGCTCCCGCGCGGAACCCGTACGTGACCTTGCGCGCTTTCGGAATGAGCCCGCGGGCCAGCTCGTCGTCCTCACATAAGACGGCGAGCCCGTCGCCCGGCAGGCCCTCGATGAACCATTGAAAAAGATCGCGCACAGCCGTGACGTCTCGGAAATGGTCGGGATGGTCGAGCTCGATGTTGGTCACGATGGCGCGCTGCGGATGATGGAGCGTGAGCGTGCCGTCCGATTCGTCGGTCTCCGCAATGAGCCAGTCGGACTTGCCCGCTCGCGCGCTCGACCCATCGCCGACCAGCACCGTCGGGTCGTAGCCCGCGGTGACCAGGATGTGACCGAGCATGTGCGTCACGGTCGTCTTGCCCGCCGTGCCCGCGACCGCGACCGAATCGCTCTGGTTGATGAGCTCGGCGAGCATCTCCGCGCGGCTCAGCACCTTGAGGCCCATCTTCCGCGCCGCCTCGAGCTCGGGCGCGTTCCGCACCGCGGCGCTGTAGACGAGCATGTCCTGGAACAGGACGTGCTCCGGGTCGTGGCCGATCGAAATCCTGACCCCGGCGTCCTCGAGCATCGCCGTGGTCTCCGACGCCTTGACGTCGCAGCCGCTGACCTCATCACCGCGGGCGAGGAACACGCGCGCGAGGGCGGAGACCCCGGCACCACCGACGCCCATCAAATGAACCCTCACCTTCCTGCGACCTCGTGCAGCACCGCCACGACGCGCCTCGCCGCATCGCGGCGTCCGGCGGCCGCCGAGGCCTTCGCCATCGCCCGAAGCCTGGTGTCGTCGAGGCTCGCGATCGCGTCGACCAGGGTGCGCCCATCGAGGTCGGCATCGGCGATGCGGACCGCCGCTCCCGCCTCGACCATCGCCGCCGCGTTCAGGTCCTGGTGCCCGCCGCCGAACGTGCCGGGCACGAGGATCATCGGCAGACCCACCGCCGTGGCTTCGGCGATCGTCCCGACTCCGGCGCGGCCGACGATGAGGTCGGCCTCCGCCATCAGGGCGGGCATGCCGTCCGCGAACGCCAGCCCCCTGTAGCAGTCGTGCCGGTGGGCGGCAAGCTCCGACTCCGCCTGGAGGCCCGCCACGTGCACCACCGCCTCGAAGCGCGAGCACAGCTCGTCGAGCGCGGACCACACGGCTTGATTCAAATTGCGAGCGCCCTGGCTCCCCCCGGTCACGAGCAGGCGGCGCGGCGGCACGTCCGGCCGGCGAGGTGCGAAGCCCGCGCGAAGGGGAACGCCGGTCAGCTCGACCCTGCGTCCGTGCAGGCGCTTCTCGGTGCCGGGAAGCGTGGTGCAGATCGCCGCCGCCCGGGCCGCGAACATCCGGGTGGCGAGCCCGGGGCGCACGTCCTTCTCGTGCAGTACATAAGGAATGTGCCGCAGCCGGGCGGCCGCCACGGCGGGCGCCATCACGTAACCGCCCATGCCGAGCACGACGTCGGGGCGAAAGCGGTCCACCGTCTTCAGTGCCGCGCCCACCGAAGACGGTATGAGCCAGGGCAGGGCGAGGTTCTTCCATGGGGCGTCGCGGTCGAAGCCGCGGATGTTGACGGTCTCGAGCTCGAACCCGGCCGCCGGCACCGCCACCTCTTCCGGCCCGCCGCGGCGGCCGACCAGCAGCACCTTGCCGCCGGGGTCCTCATCGCGGAACGCCTGCGCGACCGCGAGCGCGGGGTAGAGATGTCCCCCGGTCCCTCCGCCCGCGATCAAGAGCCTCATCTGCCTGACGATTCTTCCCCAAAGTCGAACCTGACCCGCGACGGGCGATGCCGAGCAGCACACCGACGGCGGCCAGGCTCGTGGCGAGAGCGGTGCCGCCGTAACTGAAAAATGGCAGCGGGACGCCCGTGATCGGCAGCGTGTTGGTGACGGTCGCCATGTTCAGCAGGGCCTCGAAGGCGATCCAGGTCGTGATCGCCGCGGCGAGCGACATACCGAACGTGTCGGGCGCACGGAGCGAGGCGCGATAGCCACGGATGGAGAAGAAGAGGAAGCCGAGCATGACGAGCGTCGTGCCGAAAAGGCCGGTTTCCTCGCCCACGATGGCGAAGATGAAGTCGGTGTGGGCTTCGGGCAGCCATCCGTACTTTTCGATCGAATGCCCGATGCCGACGCCGAAGAACCCGCCAGAGGCAAGCCCATAGAGCGACTGCGTCGCCTGGAAGCCAGAGCCGAGAGGATCCGACCACGGATTCTTGAACGCGGCCAGGCGGGCGAATCGGTACGGCTCGAGCAGCGTGACCGCCAGGAAGCCGAGGCCCAGGAATCCGGCGAGAAGGATCACGTGGCGCAGCCGACCGCCTCCGGCCCAGTAGGCGCTGATGAAGATGCCGACCATGACGAAGGCGGTGCCGAGGTCCCTCTGGAGCATGAGCAGAACCAGCACGCCGGTCAGCATCGCGGCAAACGGAACGAACGTCTTCCTGAAGTCGCCCATCCGCCCTGCGTGGCGTTCGATCCAGAAGGCGATGAAGACGGCGAACGCCAGCTTGCCGAGCTCGGACGGTTGAAACGTTCCCAGCGGCCCGGCGTCGAACCAGCGCCGGGCGCCGTTGATGCTGACACCGACGTGCGGAACGAGTACGAGCAGCATGAGCAGCGCCGCGGCAACCGCACCCGCCGGGGCCAGGGGGCGCAGCTTGCGGTAATCGGCGCGACCGAGCACGAACAGCGCCGCGAAGCCGAGCACCATCCACCCCGCCTGTCTCTCCGCGTAGTAGAAGGCGGACTGGTGCTGCGTGTACGCGAACGCCACGCTCGCGCTCGTGACCATGACCAGGCCGGCGCAGCAGAGCAGCACCGTGGTGAAGAGCAGGACGCGGTCGGGCTGAGGCCTTTCCCGCGAGATCGCGCTCATGTCGAGAACCTCTCGCGGACCAGCGTTTTGAACTGGTCGCCGCGGTCCTCGAAATCCTTGAACATGTCGAAGCTCTTGTAGGCCGGGCTCAGCAGCACGACACCGCCGCGGCGCGCCAGGCTCGCCGCGCGGGCGACTGCGTCGGCGAGGCTGGCGGCCCGCACGACCCTGGGATGACGTGTCAGCCTGCCCGCGAGCTGGTCCGCCGAGGCGCCGATCAGGACCACCGCCTCGGTGTTGCCGAGCACGTCGGCCACCCAATCGTCGAGCTCGAACCCGCTACCGTAGCCGCCGGCGATAAGGATCACCGGCGCGCCGGGAAACGCCCGGAGCGCCACCCGCCCGGCGTCGGGGTTGGTCGCCTTGGAGTCGTTGTACCAGCGCACGCCCGCCCATTCACCGACGAGCTCGAGCCTGTGCTCGACTCCCCTGAAGGCGCGGATCGCCGCGTTGATCGCCGCGTCGCCCAGCCCCGCGATCCTGCCCACCGCGGCGGCGGCGAGGGCGTTCTCCATGTTGTGCTGTCCCGGCAGCGGCATCGGTGGGATGGGCTGGTGCTCGTCGAACCACACGACCTTGCCCCTTGTGTGGGAGGCAAGGCGGCGAACGACCGCGTCGCGGCCGTTGAGCAACGCGTAGTCCTCCGGCGCGGCGCCTTCTATGGCACGCGCCTTGAGGTCGATGTACCGCTCGAAGGTCACATGACGGTCGAGATGGTCAGGCGTGATGTTGAGGATCACACCCACGTGCAGCCGCGGGCGCTCGACCGATTCGAGCTGGAAGCTGGACAGTTCCAGCACCACCCAGTGCTCGCTCGTGATCCCACCCAGGCGGTCCAGCACCGTGTCGCCGATGTTTCCGCCGACGATGACAGGGCGCGTGCCCGCGGCGAGAACTTCGCCGGTGAGCACTGTCGTCGTGGTCTTTCCATTGGTGCCGGTGATGCCCACCACTGTTCCCGGGCAGAGTTTCAAGAAGAGGTCGATCTCGCTCGAGACGCGCACGTTCCGGGCGCGCGCCTCGCTCAGCAGCGGTGAGTCCCACGGCACGCCCGGGCTCGCGTAAACGGTGTCGACACCCTCGAGCACTGTGCTGTCGTAGCCACCGAGGACGAGCTCTGTCCCGGCCGGCATCTTCTCGAGCTCAGACTGAAGCTCCGACTCGGGCCTGCGATCGACGACCCTGACCTTTTCTCCTGAGCCAACCAGGTAGGTGGCGAGCGCGACTCCGCTTCGGGCCGCACCGACGACCAGAGAGGTCAACTGGCGAGTCTTGCCACCCCGACGGCAGCCAGCGCGGAAACCAGGCCCACGCCCCAGAACGAGAGCGCGATGCGGTTCTCAGACCAACCGTAGTGGTGGAACGTGTAGTGGATCGGGGTCCCCTTGAAAATGCGGCGTCCGTGGGTGAGTCTGAAGTAGGACAACGAAATGATGACAGACAGGGTCTCGAGTACGAACACGAGACCGATGAGAGGAAGCAGGATGAGGAATCCCTGCTGGATCGCCATGGCGGCCAGCGCGTAGCCGATCGCCAGCGCGCCTGCGTCGCCCATGAACACGCGGGCCGGGTAGCGATTGAACCAGAGGAACGCCAGGAGGGCCCCGGCCAGGCTCATGGCCACGGCCTTCTCGCCCGCGACCGCCGACGGGAGCAGCACGATGCCGACGACAGCGAGGATCGAAAGGCCCGCCGCGAGACCGTCCATGCCGTCGCTGAGGTTCACCGCGTTTGCACATCCGACGATCGCCACGACGGACAGCGGGAAGAGCAGCCACATCGTCTGCGGCAGCCACAGCTGGTGCGCGCTGCCCTGGCTCAGCGCGAGCCAAGCGACCGGAACCGCCAGCACGAACTGCACCGGCAGCTTGAGCCGCGCCGGGATGCCGGTCGAGCCGACCCGCAGCTTGGTGCGGTCGTCGGCGACGCCGATCAGTCCGCCCGCCACGAGGCCGGCGACCGAGGGCCACGCACCGGCGTGCCCGGCCAGCGCGGCCAGCACACCACCGATGATCCCGAGCACCAGGAACAGCACCCCGCCCGCCGTCGGGGTGCCCGCCTTCCGGTGATGGCTTTCCGGCAGCTCGGCCTGGATGACCTGCACCGAGCGCCAGCGCCGCAGCGCGCCGATCAGCCACGGATAGAGGACGAGCGCAACGAGGAACGCGACCGCGAATGTGAGGACGTCGAAGATCACGTTTCGGCCAGCTCGCGCACGAGCTCGTCGAGCCGGACTCCATGCGAGGCTTTGACCAGCACGCGATCGCCCGGCCGCGCGTTGCGCCTCACCCATTCCGCGGCAGCCGCGCGGTCTCTGACGAGCTCGGCCCCAGCGGACTCGGCCAGGATGCGACCGAGGTCGCTGTCGACGACGCTTACCGCGTCGAAGACCTCGGCGGCGCGCCGCCCCACGCGGCGGTGCGAGTCATCGGCCAGCGGGCCGAGCTCTCGCATCTCACCGAGCACGGCGAGCAGCCGGGCAGGACGGGGCGCTTCGGCCAGCGCATCGAAGGCGGCCAGCATCGATTCGGGGCTCGCGTTGTACGCATCGTCGACGAGCGCATAGCCGCCGGGAGTCGCAACCTCCTGCAGTCGATGATCGATCGAAATCTCAGCCAGGGCGCGCGCCCCATCCGCGAGCGGAACTCCCGCGAACTCGCAGGCGGCGAGGGCCGCGGCTGCGTTCAGCGCCTGGTGCCGGCCGGCCACGAGAAGCTTGACCGGGCTGCCGTGGACCGTGAACTCCGATCCGCCGGAGGTGGGCACCCGGTAGTCCTCGACCCTGTAATCGCCTCGCTCGAAGCCGAACGTCGCGACTCGCGCCGACGTCATCCGCGCCAGCAGTGGATGGAACTCGTTGTCGGCGTTGAGCACCGCGAGCCCCGCCTCCGGCAGCGCGGCCACGAGCTCGCCCTTGGCCCGGGCCAGGTGCTCGCGCGATTCGAAGTATTCGATGTGGACCACCCCGACGTTGGTGACGATGCCGATGGTCGGCCGGGCGAGCGCGGCCAGCCGCGCGATGTCGCCCTGGTGCTGAAGGCCCATCTCGAGGACCACGGCGGTGTGGTGAGGCTCGAGCCTCAGCAGCGTGAGCGGCAGACCGGTCTCGGTGTTGAGGTTCCCTTCGGAGTGAAGGACCTTGAACCGCTGCCCGAGGATGGCCGCCACCATCTCCTTGGTCGACGTCTTGCCATTGCTGCCCGTGACGCCCACGACGAGCGGCCGGACTCGCTCGAGGGCATGGGCGGCCAGCGCGTAGAGCGCGGCCCAGCTGTCCGGTACCACCACCTCGGCGATCCCGCTGGGGACGCTCATGCGCCGCTCGACCACGACGGCCGCCGCACCGCGCGCGACGGCGTCGCCCACGAATCGATGGCCGTCCATCTCCGCTCCGCGGAGCGCGAAGAAGACTCCTCCTCGCTTCACCTCACGCGAATCGGTGTGGAAGGTCGAGTACGTGTTGCCGACCTGCGTGCCGCCGAGCTCGCCCCCGCCGGTCGCCTCGAGGATCTCGAGGAGACTGAATCTCACGCTCTAATTTGAACGGTTTAGTGGTCGGGAGTGATGTGCCAGTCCACGACCATGGCCTGAGCGATCTTCTGCCAGATCGGCCCCGCGGTCAGGTAGCCGTCGTTGAGAGTCCAGTCCTTGTCCGCGCCCGGATAGTGCGGCTTGCGGATGACGACCAGCATCGTGAAACGCGGATGCTGCGCCGGAAGGAAGCCGACGAAGGAGGCCCAGACGTCCTGGGTGTACTTCCCGTTGACCGGGATCTGCGAGGTTCCTGTCTTGCCGGCCTGGTCCCTGGCGAATCCGCGCACGACCGAGGTCCAGCCCGACCCGTACTGGTCGACCGCCTCCATCATCGCCGTCATCTCGCTCGCCGTATGCGGGCTGACGACCTGGCGCTGTGGCTGCAGCAGGACGGGGTTGATGCGAGTCCCTATGCGCTCGACGATGTGCGGCGGCGCGTAACGGCCGCCGTTGGCGATCACGTTCACGGCCGCGAGCATCTGCACCATGTTCACGTCGATGCCCTGCCCAAAAGAAGTAGTCGCGTACTGCGAGTCCGCCATCTGGCCCGCGGCCGGCGGGAGCAGGCAAGCCTCTCCCGCCACGTCGATGCCGCTCGGCCTGGTCAGGCCGAAAGCCTGGAGGTTGTTGTAGAACGCGGCGTGGCCCTCGGCGAGCATCGCCTTCATGGCGCCCACGTTGAGCGAGTGCTCGAGCACGTAGGTGTAGTCGATGTTGCCGTGGTTGCGCCGGTCCCAGTCGTAGATTCGATAACCGCCGGCGTTGACATAGCCCGGGTCGTTGATCACCGTCGTCGGCGTGATCGCCCCGGCGTTCATGGCGCCCGCCAGCGTGACGACCTTCATGACCGAGCCCGGCTCGTAGTCGTAGGCTGCGACGTTGTCCTTGAACAGGGACGCATCCGTGTGCGTGAAGTCGTTCGCGCTGTAGCTCGGGTAGTCGGCCGAGGCGACGATGCCTCCGGTGGTCGGATCCATGACCAGCACGCTGCCGCTCTCGGCGTGGTCCTTCTTGACTCCATCGGCCAGGGCCTGCTCGGCCGCGTACTGGATGCT
Organism: Candidatus Dormiibacterota bacterium; assembly: GCA_035279525.1. Lineage (GTDB taxonomy): Bacteria > Chloroflexota > Dormibacteria > Dormibacterales > Dormibacteraceae > DATEHQ01. The sequence goes on along the minus strand of DATEHQ010000060.1, from coordinate 26,298 downwards.
CGCGTCCAGGGAGAGGACCAGGTCTGAGCCGTTGACCGGGTCCTGGTACGTATGCGATCCCAGGCTGATCTCGCGGTTGGCCAGGTCCCGGTAGCTCGAGATGTAGCCGGGGGTGCCTGCGAGGGCGGCCTGGTATTTCTGCTCCAGCCCGTACTGACCGGCGCCGTCATAGGTGACGAAACCGAGGAGGTTGGAGGCGAGCGACGTGTTCGGCTCTGCTCCGGGAAGGTACGAACGCTGGGTGTCGTCCTCGAGGCCGACGCCTGGGAGCTTGAGCGCCTTCAGCCTGTCCGCCTTGTCCTTGCTGAATCGGTGCGCGATGTAGGCGAACTTGGCGCCCGAGGCGAGAGTCGCCATCACCGCGTTCCTGTCGACGCCGAGGACCGACGAGAGGCCGCCGGCCACCTGGTCGCGCTCGCCCGCCGCGATCTGATCAGGCGAGACGAACGCCGAATACACGGTCGTGTTCACGACGAGCTGCGTCAGGTTGCGGTCGAAGATCGCGCCCCGGATCGCGGGGAGCGTGACGATGTCGCGGTACTGGGCCTGCGCTTGCGTGGTGAGGCGCCCGTGCTCGGCGACCTGCCAGTAGGCGAGGCGCGACCAGACCATCCCGGCGAGGACGAGCGCGGCCGCGAGCATCGACAGCACGCGAAGGCGAGCCGAACCGATGTGCTCGACTCGGGGGCCTCGTCTGCCGAGTGCCCTCGTCGCCATTTAGTGGTTGGACGCCGCCATCACGTCGCGGGTGCCGGCCACGGTGTTGACCAGGGCCACGACGGCTTTCATCCACAGGGGACTCGAGTCGGGCGCCGGCGCACCGACCGGCGCGGAAAGATCGATCGCGACCTGGGTGCCGGTCACGTATCGCGCCGGGAGCACGCGCTGCATTCCGCTCTGGGCCGCGTGCTGCTGCACCTGCGCGGGGGCGTGAAGTGTGACCTCCTGATAGCGCAGCTGGTCCTGCTCGGCGATGAGCTGGCGCTGCTGGTCTTGCAGGCGCGCGATGTCGTAAGACGACTGCGTGATCTGCGCCGCGATCGCGAGATAGAAGAGGAGCACGATCACCACCGCCCCGACGCCCACATAGGCGTGCGTGAAGCCTCCCAGGTGCAGTCGCTCCGCCGCGGCCGCGCCCGCCACCTGGACGAATCCACGCGTGCGGCGACGCCGCCGGGGTGGGGCGGTGACGTGATGCGCCGCGCCTGACGGGCTCAGGCGGCGGCGGGCCAGTATGCGGGTCGATGTCAAGTTGAGTGCCTCATCGTGTGGTGGGACGTTTTCTGGATCTTTTCAGCCGCGGGGATGGCGCCTGGCGGCCGGAGGGGTTAGGCCGGCCACCAGGACTTGGTGATGTCGAACAGAGAGACCGCGCTCACCTCTTTTCGGCGACGCGGAGACGGGCCGAGCGGGCGCGGGGGTTGGCGGCCACCTCTTGATCGGTGGGCCGCACCGGCCGTCGGGTGACGGTGCGTAGGGTGGCCCGGTGGCCGCAGGTGCAGACTGGCTGCTGGGGTGGGCAGATGCAGTCTTTGGACTCGACGTTGAAGAATGACTTGACCAAGCGGTCTTCCAGGGAATGGAAGCTGATCGTCGCCATGCGACCACCGGGTTTGAGTGTCGAAAGAGCTGCCTTCAGTCCTGCCTCGATCTCGCTCAGCTCGTCGTTGACCGCGATGCGAAGACCCTGAAACGTGCGGGTCGAGACGTTGATGTCGCGCGGCCACGCCTGGCGGGGGATCGCCGCTTCCACGGCCTGCGCCAGGTCCCGTGTGGTGCGGAGCGGGCGCCGCGCCACTATGAACTGCGCGATCCGCCGCGCCCAGCGTTCCTCGCCGTAGTCGCGCAGGACGCGCTCGAGCGCTTCGGAGGACGACTCGTTGACGACCGCCGCCGCGGTGAGCCTGGCGCCGGGATCCATCCGCATGTCGAGCGGACCGTCGGCGCGGAAGCTGAACCCGCGGCCGGTGTCGTCCAGCTGGGTGCTGGAGAGACCGAAGTCGAAGAGGATCATGTCGGCGGGGGCAAACCCGGTCGATGTTGCAATGTCGCCGAGCTCGGAAAACCGTCCGTGCGCCAGCACAACCCCGGCGCCGAACGGCGCCAGGGTCACCCGGCCTGCCTCCACCGCCGCGGGATCGCGGTCGATCCCGAGCAGCCGGCCACCGGGTGTGATCCTCTCCAGGATCAGGCGGGCGTGGCCCGCCTGCCCGAGGGTGCAGTCGATCGCGACCGCCCCCGCTCGGGGCTGAAGGAGCTCTATTACCTCTTGTGAAAGTGCTGGAACGTGCGGACTAATGCCCTGAGATCACCCTGTCAGCGAATTCTGTGAACCGTCCTTGCGCGTCGGTGCTGTAGCTCACCCACCGGCCCTCGGGCCAGATTTCGACCCGCGAGCCCATGCCGATCACCACCGCCGTCGACGGGGAATCGATCCCCGCCAATCGCCGCTGCTCCGGTTGCAGGTTGATCCGTCCCTGCCCATCGGGCTCGAACGGATCTGACATCGAATAGAGCGTACGAGCGAGAGCTCGCTGGTCCGGACCCGGCAGCGGGTTCTGCAGCTGCTCGGCGAGCGCCGCCCAGAGCGACGGCGGATAGATCGCCAGCACGTTGTCCTGGCTGACGGAGACGAAGCTGCCCTCCGGGAGCTCCCGGCGAAAGGCGGCCGGGATCGCCAGCCGGCCTTTGTCGTCCACCTTCACCCGATGCGCTCCGGTGAACACTCATAGGGTCCAGAAGCTACGAATGGTCAGCTGCCGGCGGGCGCAGAGGCTGCATCCGCAGCCGTGCAGCTCCAGCGGAAGCCGGTTGCCGTCCTTGTCGTACCGGTGGCTCATGTACCCATCGCGGCTGCGGGGAGAAGTGGCGTAGAGGAGGTGTATGGCGTGCCTTACCTGGACGTAGGGGACGACGTTTGCTGCGACGTTATCAGGATTCACCACTTCTCCCCACTGATCACCGCGATTCGCCGCAGAGAGTAATGGCGAGCCTTAAGCCTGTCAATACCTTTACCACAACATCTAGCATCCCCTCAGCGCCGCCGGCTCGAGGCGTCTACATCATGTTGTGTTTAGGCGACGCCATGACCCCATATGTGGCGCCGGAAGGTGATATCGGCGAACATCGGTTTGGTCCAAAACTAATTTTTGGACGCAGCCGTTGCTTACCTTCCTTTACCCACTTCGCTTCAGCAGCCCGAGCCTCTTGGCCCGGTTTTCGGCCCAGCCGAAGACCAGGATGCTGGCCGGGATCTGCAACAGTCCCATGCCCACCAGGACACCGATGACAGGCCACTGGTCACCCGCGCCGGCGCCCTGGAGCAGGCTGCGCCGCATGCCGGACAGGGCGTAAGTGAGCGGGCTTGCCGCGCCGGCGAGCTGCATCGGCAGCGGGAGCACGCTGAGCGGGTAGTACACCCCGGAGACCAGGAGCAGGAAGCCCTGGAGCGCGATCGACATCTGCTCACCCTTTTGCGGCGAGAGCAGGGGAAGCACAGACGTGAGGATGCTCAGGCCGATGAGCGGCAGGGTCGAGGCCGCGAGCACCGCCAGCGCGCCCAGGAGGTTGGCGTTGGAGAAGTCGAGGTGGAACATCAACGTCGCTGCGAGCAGGACGGCGAGCGTGCGCAGGAGCCCGTAACCGATGGCGAAGAGGCAGATGCCCATCAGGTGGGTGACGCGCCGGACCGGCGCCATGAACGTGTACTCGATCGTCCCCTCCCACCGCTCCCAGGCGATGGCGTACGCGGCCTCCATGAAAACCAGGGACAGGTAGCCCCAGAGCAGCGCCCCGATCAAAAGGTAGAGCTGCGCTTTGCGAAGGTCGAACGATCCGCCCTGCACGCCAAGCGACCCCAGGCCCGAGGCGAGGAAGCCGATCGAAAGCACGCTGACCAGGCTGTAGAAGAGCCACACGACCTCCCACAGCCAGTAGCGCTTGACCACGTGAAACTGACGCTCGGTGAAGCCAAGCAGCGCGTTGAGCTCGGTTCGCCTGACGGTTGCGCTCATGTGACCGCCACCTCCTCTTCGTCCTCTTCCTCGAGCGTCTTGCCGGTGAGATGCATGAACACGTCCTCGAGGCTCGCTGCGTTGAAGCGCCGGCACAGCTCGTCGGGTGTGCCGTCCGCCAGGACGCGCCCGCCGTCCATCATCAGAACCCGGTCGCACAGGGCGGCCGCCTCATCCATGTCGTGAGTGCAGAGCAGCACGGTGACCTCGCGCTCCGATCGAAGCATCTGCAGCAGCGACTGGACCTCCTTCTTCGAACGCGGGTCCAGCCCGGTCGTGGGCTCGTCCATCAGCAGCAGCGAAGGCGCGGTGAGGAAGCTGCGCGCGATGGCGACCTTCTGCTGCTGGCCCCGCGACAGCTGCTTCATCGGCTGGTCGATGGTGTCGAGGGGCAGGCCGAGCTTGTCGAGGATCTCCACGACGCGCCCACGCGTCCCCTCCGCCCCGCCCCCGTAGAGCCGCGCGGCGTACAGCATGTTCTCCCACGGGCTCAGCTCCTTGAAGAAAGCAGCCTCGACCGAGACACGGTTGACGTGCCGGCGCACCGCGAGCGGCTCGGCGACGACGTCCCAGCCGAACACCTCGGCGCGGCCCGCGTCCGGCGTGAGCAGCGTCCCCAGGATGCGGATCAGCGTCGACTTGCCGCTGCCGTTCGGCCCGAGGATGCCGGTCACGCCACCCGCCTCGACAGTCAGGTCCAGCTCGTGCAGCGCGACCTTGTCCTTCGCCGCGGCTCTTTTCCAGAACGGCGCGCCTGCCTCGCGCTCGCGGCGCCGAAATGACTTCTTGATTCCTTTTATGTCGACGGCTGCCGAGCTCATTTGAAAACCTCACTCGCGATCTGACGGCAAAAGAAAAAGGACCGTGGCGGTGCCCAACGACCGCACGGTCCTTTCTCGGTGCTGCTTGTTTCTAGGTTTCGGTTACCGGACCAGGGTCAATGTGCGGTCAGGAGCAGGCAGGCTTCGCCCCTGTCGGGGAAGCTCGCCTGTGTGGTGCCCGCCATCGATCCGCTCTCCTGCTTCATGCATGGATACACCCGGATGGGTGTAGCTGAAGACCTAGACTAACCGCCCTCCGGGCCCAAGTCAAGACCGAGCTGCCGCACCACGAACGCCATCACGAACGCCTCCTCACGCCACGACTCGTAGCGCCCGGACGGTCCCATGTGCCCCGCCCCCATCTGCGTCTTGAGGAGCACCGGGCGCGACCCGCGGTTGAGGTCGCGCAGCCTGGCCACCCATTTCGCCGGCTCCCAGTACGAGACGCGCGGGTCGTTGAGGCCTCCGCTGACCAGCATCGCGGGATAGGCGGCGTCCTCCACGTTGTCATACGGCGAGTAGCCCTTGATGTACCAGTAGTAGTCGGGCTCCTTCGGGTTGCCCCATTCCTCGTACTCGTTGACCGTGAGCGGCAGCTTGTCGTCGAGCATCGTCGTCAGCGCATCCACGAAGGGAACCTGCGCCACCGCCACACCGCAGAGGTCGGGACGCAGGTTGAGCACTGCACCGATCAACAAGCCTCCGGCGCTGCGGCCGCGGATGGCGAGCCGCGCCGGGGCTGTATATCCGTGGCCGATCAGGTGCTCGGCACAGGCGATGAAATCGGTGAAGGTGTTGCGCTTGCTCAGCAGCTTGCCGTCCTCGTACCACCCCCTCCCCATCTCACCACCGCCGCGGACGTGCGCGATGGCATAGACGAAGCCGCGGTCCAGCAGGCTGAGCCGCGCCGGATCGAACATCGGGTCGATCGAGGCCTCGTACGCGCCGTAGCCGTAGAGCAGCGCCGGGTTCGAGCCGTCCCTGTGAAGGCCGCGGCGATAGACGAGCGAGATTGGTATGCGCACTCCGTCCGGCGCGGTGGCCCACTGGCGCTCGGTCACGTAGTCCTCGCGCCGGTAACCGCCGCCGACCGGCTGCTCCTTGACTATCGTGCGCACGCGGGTGGTCATGTCGTAGTCGACCGCCGAGAACGGTGCGGTGAGCGACGTGTAGAAGAACCTCATCACCGACCCTTCGTAGCCGGGATGCGAGCCGGGGAAGGTCGTGTAGGCGTCATCCGGCTGCGCCACGACGTGCAGCTCCCCGGACGCGACGTCCAGCACCTCGAGCCGCTCCAGCCCGTTCGATCGCTGGCCCAGCACGACGTGCTCCCTGTGCACGTCGGTCGCGTTGAGCCGCACACCCGCCCGCTCGGGCACCACGTCCGTCCAGGACGCCCGGCCGGGACTATCGATCGGCGCGGCCATCAGCCTGAAGTTGCGCGCGCCGTCGTTGGTGAGGATGAGGAGGCGGTTCTCCTGGTGGTCGACCGAATACTCCACCCCTGCCCGCCGCGGCTCGACGAGGCGCGGCTCGCCCGCGGGGTCGTCGGCGCGAAGGAGGTGACATTCGCTGGTGGTCTGGCTCGCGCTCGTGATGACGATGTAGCGCTCGCTCTTGGTCAGCTCGACGTTCAGCTCGAAGCGCTCCTCGTCTTCCTGAAGGACGAGGGCGTCCTCCTCGCGCGGCGTGCCGAGGCGGTGGCGCCACACCTGGTACGGTCGCATCGCCGCGTCCGGCACGACATAGAAGAAGGTCCGGCTGTCGGCCGACCAGGCGGACCCGTAGTAAACACCGGAGATCACGTCGTCGAGGTCTGCCCCGCGTCGCAGGTCGCGAAAGCGAAGCTCGTGGTGCTCCGATCCGTCGGTGTCGACCGCATACGCGAGCAGGCTGTCGTCCGGGCTCCGCTCGACATAGCCGAGCTCGAAGTACGCTCGGCCCTTTGCGAGCTCGTTGGCGTCGAGCATGACCTCCTCCGGCGCAGCCATCGAGCCTCGCCTGCGGCAGTAGATCTCGTAGTCGAGGCCCTCGACCGTGCGCGTGTAGTACCACCAGCCCCTGAACAGGACGGGGGCGGACGTGTCGGTCTCCTGGATCCGCCCGACCACCTCTCGATAGAGCGTGCTCTCGAGCTCGGCGGCATCGGCCATGGCGGCGTGCGTGTAGGCGTTCTCGGCCTCGAGGTGCGCGATCACCTCCGGGTTCTCCTTCTCCCGCAGCCAGTAGTAGTCGTCGACACGCCGATCGCCCTGCGCCTCGAGTGGGACCGGGCGCTTGGCCGCGAGCGGCGGCTTCGGCTGGACCTGCTTCACCTGGTCCATGCTAGGGGCGGAGCTCCCACCGGCTCGACGCGCCGGGGCCTCAGCTTCGAGTGCCTGTCCTCGCGGCGGGCCGCCGTGGAGCTATCCGCTGCTCACCGCCCAACGCGAACGCCCGCTCCACGATCCGCCTGACCTCGGGGCGCTGCGCGTCGGCAGGCTCCACGAGCTTGATGAAGCGTTGTTCCCTGCCGCCGCCCTCCAGCAGGCCGCTTCCATCGTCGAGCTCGCGACCGCGGTAGAAAAAGAGCGCCGAGTGGTTGGCGAATGTGCCGATGCCGACCACGTTCGCCCCGTCGACGGCGTAGCGCAGGACCTTCCACATGTAGGTCTTCGAGCGCGGTGGCTCGGGCATGCAGAGGATCTCTTGGGCCGCAGGCGCCGCGGCCCTCACGGTCCGCCGAGCCGCCGCGACGGTAGGCCTGCGTCCCACCGGGATGCGGTTGATGTGTTCCTGGGCTGAGGTGCTCGTCACTTGTCCCTTCTGGAGCTTAGACCGCGGGACGCGGCGAAACTGATCGCCGCGTCCGCGCGGAGCCGTCAAAGCTCGGAGGTCACGGGTAGCTGACGACCGTGACGGGGGTGTCGGGGTTGGCGGCGGTCGACGACCCACCGGTCTCGTTCACCACGTGGAGGATGCCGCCCTTTCCGTGAACGACGTCAAGGAAGATCGTGAGCAGGTCGCGCAGGTGTACACCCCCGGCGGCCGACGCGCTGGAAGAGATCTCGAAGGCGTGGTCCGCATAAATGTTGAGACCCTGGTTGAAGAAGCTGTAGCTGCCCATGCCGTAGCCGTGGAACGAGGACACGCCGTCGGCGACCTTGAAGGCCGCGTAGCCATCGACCCCCGGGGCCTCCATCCATGCCGCCTGGCTTGGCACGTCGTAGGGCATCTCGTTCTGGAAGAAGACGTCCGTTCCGTTGTCCCCGTTCCAGATGACCTCGTATTTCTGGAAGTGCTCGACGAAGAGGCCATATGCGGTCACGTTGTCGCCGTTGACGATGACGCCGGTGTCCGCCGTGTTGCTGGTCCAGCCGACGCCGCTGCCGTGGTCCGCGCGCCACGCCCATATGTCGTCGAGGATCGCATTGCTCGTATTGACGACCAGCGCCGTCGATGTCTTGCCGGCCGCTGCTCCGCCGACCCGGAAGAACACGTCGGTCAGGGCGGAAGGGTCAGCCGCGTCGTTATCGCTGCGCGCGTGCCCCGTGCCGAGCATCAGCAGGGCGGGCGAGCTCACAGGTCCCGCGTCGAAGAGCACGCCTGAGATCAGGATCCCCTTCGCGTTGGCGACCGTCATCGCGGCCGTGCCGTTGTCAGGGGTGAGCGTGGCCATGCCAAGACCCAGCACCACCGTGTCGGGCCGGTCGATCTCGAGGCTCTCGTTGAGGTGGTAGATGCCCGGCGTCAGGATCAGGTTCTTACCCCGCTGGACAGCCGCATTGATGGTCGCGGCCGAATCGGACGGCTGCGCGACAAAGAACTTGTCGATGGAGATCGACGTGCCGGGACTCTGGCTGTTGGCCCACGACGTCCCGGCCGTGCCGTGCTGCACCGACGGCACGAACACGTTGTAGCTCCCGCCGGCGTCGACGTAAAAGTAGGGAGCCTCGCGCGTCACAGGGCTGGTGGCGAGGGTCGTGTAGGTCGGGTTCGGGAAGCTCTGCGCCGGTGCGCCGACCACCCCGGAGAACACCTGGTTCCACACCGCGTTGCTCCACGTGTCGATCTTGCTGTTCCTCGTCACGTACTGCTGCTGTGACGAGTTCAGCACGAAGTTCAGCTTCGAGTCCGCGATGAAACCGCCGCTGACATATCCGAACGGACCGCAGTAGTCCCACAAAGTCGTGAAGCCGTTGATCTGGACCCGGCGCATCGGAGCGGCCTGGGAGACCGCCCAGATCTCGTTCGAGTTGGCGCAGTCCGGTCCGTAAAGATCGACCGGCGCCGGCGACCAGTTTGGGTGCGGGGACACGTGGGTGACGTTGATCGTGAGGTTCGACATCGACCGCCAGAAATTGGTCAGCCCCGTGCAGAGCGACGGCGAGCACTGGTTGTTGAACACCTGGATCGCGCCGTTGATCACAACGTCGTTGGGCGAGAGGCCAAGGCCGGCGACCGTCGTGTAATACCCGAGCTGGAAGACCAGGGGATGCGTGTTGGACCCATAGGAACCGGGTTCGAACAGCAGCGCGTATCGCTGCGTGCCGAACTCGTTGTGGACCTGCTGCCCCGAGACTGCGTCGACGGCGGCCTGGATCTGGCTCAGAGGCATGCTCGGATTGAAGATGTAGACATTCGGACCGAGGTCGGTTGCGGATGCCGTCGCGGTCGCGGGCACCAGCACCGCCGCGGCCGCCACGACCAGCGCCGAACCGATTCCGGCGGCCAGCCGCCGATCGAGTCGGGACGCGATTCCAGCCATGATTCTTCACCTCATCTTCGAATCCGCAGCAGCCCCACGCCGGCCCCCCGACCGGCACATTCGACAAAGCCCCCACTCCCCTTAACTCAGCGCAACATCACCTCCGAGCTCAAGCTCAGGTCGCGCGACGATCGTCCCGCGCGCAGCCTGTACACACCAGGCGCGAACCTCCACTCGCGACGTGCCTCGTCGTATCGCGCGAAGGCGCGGGCCGGGACTTCGAGGCGCGCCACCGCCGTTTCGCCGCCCCCCGCCGAGATCGACGAGAAGGCGCACAGAGCGCGGACCGGCCGGCTCGGCTCGTCGTCTGGGCGCTCCAGGTAGAGCTGCACCACCTCACGGCCCGTGCGACTGCCCGTGTTGCGCACGCTCACCTCGACCGAAAGGTCATCGCCGGCGCGGATGGCGTGCGCGCCGGTGGTCATCGCTTCGTAGGACCACTCGGTGTAGCCGAGGCCGTGACCGAAGCTGAACAGCGGCTCCGTTCCTCGGCGGTCGTAGCCCCGGTAGCCGACGAGCAGACCCTCCGAGTACACCAGCTCGCCGCGGTCCGGCCGCGCGCTCAGCACCGGTGAGTCGGCTGCTTCGCGCGGCATCGAGACCGGAAGCCGCCCGCCCGGCTCGGCGGCACCGGACAGCACGTCGGAGAGCGCTTCGCCGAACGCCTGGCCCGGGAACCAGACCTGGATGATCGCCGCCACTTCGGCGGCCCACGGCATCAGAACCGGCATGCCCGAGTTGACCACGACGACGGTGTTCGGATTGGCGGATGCGACGCGCGTGACGAGCTCGTCCTGGCGGCCGGGCAGGACCATGCTCTCGCGGTCGTAGCCCTCGCTCTCGGTACCGTCCGCGGAACCGACGACGACGACCGCCAGGTCGGCCTCGGCCGCGGCGATGACCGCATCGGCGATGAGCCTGTCGTCGTGCAGCTCGGGACCGATGCCGAGCCGGAGCGACGCGAATCCCTCTTCGGGGCCTCTTGCTCCCGGCCGGTGCTCGATCCGCAGGTCGACTTCATGGCCGGAGCGCAGCCGCAGCGGCACTCGAAGCTCCGGCGGCTTCGACAGCGCCTCGACGGCGTCGCGCGGCGGCACCGTCGTTTCCTGCGCGACCTGGGTGCCGTCGACGATCACCCGCAGGACGCCGACGCCGGCGGCTCCCAGGACATATGGTCCGTCGACCGGCGGGCGGTACCTGGCCCTGAGGATCACCTCTGAGCCGGGCCTGTGCACCGCGGGCGGCAGGCCGTCCCACCACGTGACCACGTTCTTGGGAAACGGCGCGTCGTGGACTACCGAGCCATCCGCCGTCCGTACCTGGACCCGCATGCCGATCCTGCCGGTGACAGGGTCGTGCAGGCTGCCCTCCGGCGGCGCGGCGATGGTCGCGCTGGTGATGCACCCCTGGTGGACTGTGACGAACGCGTCGAGCGCGTCGCCCAGCGCGTCCGCCAGCGGCGCCGAGGCGACCGGCAGGACGCGGATGCTGCCGCCGCCCTGCGTCTGTGGCTCGACCGCGTTGGGACCGATGAGCGCCACGCGCTCGAGGCTGCCGGCACGAATCGGCAGCAGGCCACGCGGGTTGGCAAGCAGCACGAAGGAGCGCGCCGTGGCCTGGCGCAAGAGCTCGGGATCGACCAACGCGGGCCTCTCGTCGAAGCGGTGAACGAGTTCGCCGTCGGCCGACCCGTCGAGCGCGCCCACGCGCCTCGCGAGGACCATCAGCCGCGAGACTTTGTCGTCGACGTCGTCCTCGTCAACCTCACCCCCCCTCACCGCGGCGACCAGTGCGTCGCCCCAGGGACCTGCCGGCCCCGGCATGACGATGTCGAGTCCAGCCCGCGCGCTCGCGGCGGTGGTGTAGGTGGCCGACCAGTCGGAGACGACCACCCCACGAAACGCCCACTCGCCCTTGAGAAGGTCGTGGAGCAGCGACCGATTGGCGGTCATGAAAGCGCCGTTGACGGAGTTGTAGGCTGCCATCACCAGCGCCACGTCAGCCTCTGTGACGCATGCCTCGAAAGGAGCGAGGTAGATCTCGCGCAGCACGCTCTCGCTGATGTGCGCGTCGTAGGTGCGCCGCTCGGTTTCCGAGTCGTTGGCGACGAAGTGCTTGACGGTCGCCGCAACGCCGGCCTCCTGCACTCCACGCACGTATGCGACCGCCATCCGCGCGCTGAGGAGAGGATCCTCGGAAAAGCATTCGAAGCCGCGCCCGCTGAGCGGCGTTCGGATGATGTTGACGGTCGGGGCGAGCAGCACGTCGACCCCTTTGGCCCGCGCTTCGTGGCCCAGGGCGGCGGCGAGCTCGCGCACGAGCTGCTCGTCCCACGTCGAGGCGATGGCTACGGGGCAGGGCAGCGACGACGATGGATGGTCGGGGTCGAAGCTGGTGCCGCGCACACCGGCGGGGCCGTCGGACATGACGATCGTGCGCAGGCCGATCGAGTCCTCGCTGTACAGCCTCCATCCGTCCGCGCCGGTGAGCAGGCGGACCTTCTGTTCCAGGTTCAGCCGAGCCACGAGGCCCGACTCTTCGGTGGCGATCATGTGGCGGACCCGGGTGTCCGGCCGGCGAGACGCCGGCCGGACCAGGGCCGCCCATCGGTGCGATGGGCCTTGATCAACTGTGGCTAGGAAACCGGCTTGAGCTGCATCAGGATGTACGCCATCTGCGGGTCGCTGGGAGACGGGTTCATGTACGGGTGCGACTGGTTCGGCCATCCGGTGTACTTCGCGCTGCTGTAAACGTTCCAGTCGGCGCCGTAAAGGAGCGGAGCCTCAGGAATGTCCTTCGACATCAGCTGCTCGAGGGTCTGGACGGCCGGGTAGAGGTTGGTCGTGTCGCTCGGGTCGATGCCGGCGTACTTCTGGAGGGCCGTCACCGCCGCCGGGTTGTTGTACCCGACGTAGTGCGCGGCGGACGTCTGGCTCGAGCTGTCGAGCCAGTCCTGGAGCTGGATGTACGGGATGCTCCCGCCGTTGCCCCAGTGGATGGCCGTCTGCCAGCCGGACGGGTTCGAGGTGAGCGTCGTGTTCCAGTCCGAGTAGCCCTGCGCCGGCTTGGTGGTCACGTCCATTCCAAGCGGCTGGAGCTCCTGGGACATCAGGCTCGCGTTCTCCCAGTAGTCGGAGAACGGAACTGGGTCGTAGACGGAGAACTTGATGATCTGCCCGCCCTTGGTCCAGCAGTTTGCGCGGTTGCTGCCATCGCAGTTGCCGCCGGACTTGAACGTGCCGGTGCCGGAGTCGTAGCGCGAGGAGGCGGGTGGCGTCCAACCGCCGCCCTTGAGGATGTCGTAGACGTCGTCGCCAGCGGCCAGGCCCGCGGCCTTCGCCGCCGCGGCGTCGGGTACGTTGCCGGCGGTGGAGAGATCGGCGTTCAGGCTGCCGTCGGACGGCAGGAAAGCCTTCTGGTTGGGCAGGATGAGGGCGCTCGAGGACTTGGCCGGCAGCTCGTAGCCGGACTCACCCAGGAGCGCGAGCGCGTTGCGGTCGATTCCGTACGAGACGGCCTTGCGGACCGCCACGTCGCTGATGCCCGTCGCGCCGCCGTTGCCGGCGTTCAGGTTGAACCACAGCACGACGGTGTTGCCTGAGGCAAACCAGGCGTGGTTGGTCTGCGGGTTGAGGTTGACGTAGTTGGCGTACACGTTGGGGATGTCATTGCCGGCCCAATCGAGCTGGCCGCTGACGAGGGCGTCGCTCGCGGCGGCGTTGGTGGCGATGGCCGGGGTGTCGATCTCCGACTCTGGCGGCGTGCCGCCCCAGTAGTTCGGGTTCGGCTTCCACTTGATCAGAGAGCTCGTGTACGACAAGAGCATGAAGGGACCTGTGCCGACGGGGTTCGTGATCTGCATCGTCGGGTTGGCCGCGATCTGGCTGGCCACCGAGGCCTTGACGACGTAGGTGGTGCCGAGGATCGGGTACAGGCCCGTGTACTGCGGGGTCTGGAAGTGAAGGGTCACGTTGTTGCCGCTGACGGTCGGGTCTGAAGCCTGCGTCGGTACGCCGTAAGCGTCAGCCTTCGGATTCATCAGCATCTTGTATGTCGCCGCGACATCGGCCGGCCCGAAGCTCGAGCCGTCGCTGAACTTCACGTTCTGGCGGATCGTGATCTGCAGGTCCTTGCCACTGTTCTGAAACGCGAAAGCAGTGGCGAGCCAGTAGTGCGTACCGGCGTCCGTCGGGTCGAGCTGGTCGAACTCCACGAGCGGTTCGTTCACCAGGCTGCGGGTGCCCATTGAAGACATCACCGAGTTGGTGTCATACGGGTTGAAGTCGTCGGAGAACGTGACGCCGGTGGTCGGCTCCGCGATCAGCGGCTTGCCGCCCGAGTTTGAGTTTGTGGGTGTCGACGACTGGCAGCTGCTCACCACGATGGCGAGCGCGGCCGCGCCGAGCAAGCCCCTGAACAGTCTCGAATTCATCTATACGTCACCTCCATGACGGCACGCCCTCCGCGGCGTGCAAACACTGCGGCCACCGGCACAGGACGACGAGGGATCCGACGGCCCCCCGCGGCGGAGACCGAAACGACAGACGCAAACCCATACTTCCTCACCTCTTTTTCGTATCTCTGTCGAGTGATCCGGTTGGGCCGGCGCCAGCAGCCGGACCGCTCGTGATCGCCATCGCCGAAACGCCGTTCTCGCTCGACTGGCGCTGAGCGGGGTCAACGTGAAGCCAGCACGCCGAGGTGTGGCCCGCCGAGACGGCGACGCTCGGCGGCACCTGGCGCCTGCAGATGTCCATCGCGAAAGGACATCGGGGATGAAATCGGCACCCGCTCGGCGGCGCGCTGAGGCTCGGCGGCGCGCCGCGCCCTTCGAGGCGCGGTGGCTGTGCGCGGTCCGGGTCAGGCGCCGCCGACAGCAGAAGCTGTGTGTACGGATGCGCGGGATGGTCCGTGATGTCGACGCTCGAGCCGGATTCCACCAATTGCCCGGCGTACATCACCATGATCGTGTCGGCGAGGTAGCGGGCCGACGCGATGTCGTGGGTGATGTACATGATCGCGAGGTGCTCGCGGTCACGCAGGCCGGCCAGCAGGTTGAGCACCCCCAGCCGGATCGACACGTCGAGCATCGAGACCGGCTCGTCGGCGATGAGCACCTTCGGCCTGACCGCAAGGGCGCGCGCAATGGCCACTCGCTGCCGCTGGCCGCCCGAGAGCTCGTGCGGAAACTTTGCGGTGAAATGGTCGGGCGGCTTCAGGTTCACGCGGCCGAGGAGGTCCGCGACCGCCCCTTGCACGTTGCCGCCGGCCATGTGGTGGATCTCGAGCGGGCGCTCGAGGTGGTAGCGCACGCGGTGCACCGGGTTGAGCGAGGCGAATGGATCCTGGAACACCATCTGCACTCGCGCCGCGTACGACTTGGGCCTGCCCGCCGGCGCGGCCTTGCCGTCGATCAGCACCTGGCCGCCGTCGGGCTTGATGATCTGCGCCAGCAGGCGGCCGACCGTGGTCTTGCCCGCGCCGCTCTCACCGACCACGCCGGTCACGCGGCCGGCGTCCAGGCGAATCGATACCTTCTCCACCGCGTGAACCGGGACCTTGCGCGCGAACGGCCCGCGGCCCTGCTTGACCCAGAAGAGCTTCACGAGGTCACGGCCTTCGAGCACAGGCGCGGTCGCCTTGGGGTCGCTCACTGCACCCTCTCCCCCACCAGTCGCGGCGCCGGCGAGGTCGCCGTGGACGGCGGATCGGGCTTCGACAGCTCGGCGGGAACGATGGCGCCGTCGCGGTGCAGCCAGCACGCCACGTCGCGTGTCGTGCCGCCGATCGGGGCGAGCTGTGGCAGCTCTTCGCGACACTTCGGCATCGCCCACCTGCAGCGAGGGTTGAAAGCGCACCCCTTGGGCAGGTCGTGCACGTCAGGCGGCGACCCCGGGATGCCCTCCATCGGCACCCGCTTCCCGTGCATGGGCGGAAAGCAGTTGAGGAGGCCGTACGTGTAAGGGAGGCGCGGCGCGCGGAACAGCGACGCCGCGGGCGCGCGCTCCATGAGGCGGCCAGCGTACATGACCGCGATGTCGTCCGCGATCTCGACCAGGAGCGACAGGTCGTGCGTGATGAAGAGCGCGGCGAACCCGAGCCGGTCGCGCAGCGCCATCAGCTCCTCCAGGATCTCCCGCTGCGTCACCACGTCGAGAGCCGTGGTCGGTTCGTCGAGGATCATGACCTGGGGCTCGAGCGCGAGGGCCATCGCGATCATCGCGCGCTGGCGCATGCCGCCCGAGAGCTCGTGCGGGTAGCTGCGCAGCCGGTCCGGGCTCATGCCGACCATCTCCAGCAGCTGCGCAGC
Organism: Candidatus Dormiibacterota bacterium; assembly: GCA_035279525.1. GTDB lineage: Bacteria > Chloroflexota > Dormibacteria > Dormibacterales > Dormibacteraceae > DATEHQ01. The sequence goes on along the minus strand of DATEHQ010000060.1, from coordinate 10,407 downwards.
CTTGTTGCGCCGGTCGGCAGGCGTGAGGTGCGCGCGGTGCACGCGGAGCAGGTCTTCGAACTGCGCCCCCAGGGAGATGACAGGGTTGAGCGCATTGAGCGCGCTCTGCAGCACGACGGCGATCTCAGACCAACGCACCTTGCGCAGCTGGTCAGGCGAGGCGGCAAGCATGTCGACGGTCCCCTTCGGGCCGTCGCCCGTGAATGGTTTCGAGTGGAACAGCACGCTGCCTCCGACGATCAATGCGGGCGTGCGCAGGAGCCGGATCGCGGCCATGGCGAGGGTCGTCTTGCCGCTCCCGCTCTCACCGGCCAGCCCCAGCACGCGGCCGCGGCGCAGCACGAGGTCACAATCGACCACCGCGTGCACGGCCTCGTCGCCGGCGCCGTAATCGATCGAAAGGCCACGGATCTCGAGCACCGGCTCGGGCAGTCCAGGGATCGCCCTTCCTGGAGCAGGAACGCCCGCCGCCTTGTTGACCGCGAGGACCTGCCGCACCACCGGCGTCGCCCCGAGCGTGGCATGGGGTTTGATGCCGGCTGCCTTCGCCGTCTTCCGAGTCAGGCCCGCGACGCGCAGGCGCGGGTTGATGAACTCGTCGATGCCGAAATTGAGCAGAGCGAGGCCGGTGCCGAGCAGCGCGACGCAGACGCCTGGCGGCGCCCACCACCACCACCAGCCGCCGCGCACGGCGTTGTTGGAAAAACCTTCGCGGAGCATCTCGCCCCAGTTCCACAGACCGGGAGGCGACGACGTCGGCGAGCCGGCGAGGCCCAGGAACGCCAGAGCGACGTACGCGCCAATCGCGGTCAGGGTGGTGAAGAGAAACGAGGCGGCGATGAGCGGTACGAGGTTGGGCACGATCTCGGCGACGATGATCCGCAGGCGCCCTTCGCCCGAGACGCGCGCCGCCTCCACGAAGTCGCGGTTGCGCAGTGAGAGGGTCATGGCGCGTAGGGTGCGTGCGCTGTAGGCCCACGTCGTGACCGCGATGATCGCGGCCACGAGCAGGATGCTCGAGCCGGCGGATGGGACGTAGTCGGCCAGCACGATCAGCAGGGGCAGGCCCGGGATGGCGAGGAACACGTTGGCGACCAGCGACAGGACCTCGTCGGTGGTCCCGCCGATGTAGCCGCCCGTCACTCCGACGACGATCGAGAGCACAGTCGCGAGCGCGGCCGCGAGCAGGCCGACGAACATCGTCGCCTGCGTCGAAGCGACGACCTGGGAGAACGCGTCCTGCGCGAAGACGGTCGTGCCCAGCCAGTGCGTGCTCGACGGCGGCAGGGGCAATGGGTAGTAGTTGGCCGGGAAGGGGGTGCCCGGTCCGGTGCCCTCCACCAGCACGTGCTGCACCCAGTGCTGCACGTCCGTCGCGTTCGGCGAATACGGGGTGATCCATCGTCCGATCACCGCGACCACGCCGAATATGCCCACGACGACAAGGCCGGCGACGACCTTCGGGGAGCGCGGCACGCGCAGGATTCGCTGCCGGTGGAGAGCCACCACGCCCGGCGCGGGGCCGGAAGGCGGCGCGATCAGCGACGTGGTGTCGATCGTCATCGACTCACGCCAGCTGCCTCGCCCTGGGGTCGAGCATCACGTACACGACGTCGGCGAGCAGGTTGATCAGGAGCACGACCAGCGTGATGACCACGAAGATGCCCTGGACGAGGGAGTAGTCGAGCTTCCCCAGGGCGTCGAAGAGGTGAAAGCCGATGCCGGGATAGTTGAAGACGATCTCGACCAGGATCTGTCCCGCCACTATCAGGCTCAGGGCGATCGTGAAATTGGAAACAACAGGCAGCAGCGCATTCCGCGCCGCGTACCAGATCACGCGAAGCGTGGAGAGTCCCTTGGCGTGGGCGACGATGACGTAGTCCTCGTCCATCGTCGTGATCACCTGGTTGCGCATGGCCATGGTGAAGCCGGCGGTGGAGGCGAGGAACACGGTCAGCAGGGGAAGCACGGCGTGGCTCACCACGCTCTGTATGTAGGGCAGGTTCCAGCCGGGGGTGACGGTGAATATGTCGTAGCCGAAGAGGCTGGGGAACCACCTGAGCATCGTTCCGGTCTGACCGAGGATGAGCACGATCACGAGGGCGAGGAAGAAGTAAGGGATGGCCTGGAAGAAGGTCACGCCCGGGATCAACCAGTCGGTCCACGAACCGCGGCGCCAGGCGAGCACGGTGCCCAGCGCCGTGGCGACCAGGAACGCGAGCGTGGTCGCGACCCCCAGCAAGACCAGCGTCCATGGCAGGTAGGAGACGATCAGGCTGCCGACCGGCGCGTTCTCGGACCAGGACCGCCCCAGGTTGCCCTGGGCGAGGTTGCCGACGTACTGCACGTACTGGTCCCAGAGGCTCTGGTGCGAGTCGAAGCCGAGCTGTTCCTCGACCGCGATCACGCACTGCTCGTTGCAGCTGCCCGATTGCGAGGCCCGGGCCACCGCGCCGGCGACAGGATTCCCGGGGACCACGCGCGGCAGCAGGAAGCTGACGGTGATGGCCACCCACGCGGCGAGCACATAGACCGCCAGCCGCCGCACGATGGCGCCCATCGTTACCGTCCGTCCCTGGCCGCTGCGTCCGCGAGAGGGTTTCGCACCTGGCGGTGGTGGCTGCAGCCGCAGCTTTCGCGGACGATGACCTGCACCGGAAGCACCACGTCGCGCTCGCCGCGCCCCGCGCTGATGCGTGAGTAGAGGACGTCGAAGGCGGTCGCACCGAGCTCGAGGATCGGCTGCCGTACCGTGGTCAGCGGCGGGTGCATGTGGCGAGCCACCGGGACGTCGTCGAAGCCGGTGACGGCGACCTCGTCCGGGACCCTGATGCCATGCCTGGCGAGCGCGTGCATGACGCCGAGCGCCGTCTGGTCGTTCGCGCATGCGATCGCGCGCGGAAGCGCCCTGCCCCTCTCGAGCAGCGTGGTGATGACGTTTGCGCCGCCCGCCGCGCTGTAGTTGCCCTGCCAGTCCGCGCCGAGCGCGACGTCGGCGCCGAGCGATCCGGCCTCGGTCTCCAATGCCCTGGCGCGTGTCCTGTTGTCCGGGCTGTCGGCGCGACCGGACAGGTACGCGAGGCTTCGATAGCCGTGCTCGCCTACCAGGTGACGGACCAGGCCGCGCATGCCGGCGGCGTTGTCGCAGCGCACGTTCAGCGACGCCGAGGTGGGGCTTCCGGCGAGGGTGACGATCGGCACGACGTCCGCCAGCCTCGCGATGCCGACCGCCGACAGCATGCGGTCGTGCAGGATGATGCCGTCGGACTTGCCCGCGATCGCGCCGATCCTGGCGGCCACGTCGCCGTCCGTATAGCCGACCGAGCTCATGAGCACGTCGAAGCCGCGCCGCTGCGCGGCGACCTCGATGCCGCGGTTGATGACGTCGATGAAGAGGAGGCTCTCGTCCTCGTCCTCGAAATGGGTCTCGGCCCCGCGGCGGAAGACCACGCCGACCACTTCCTTCAGGTTCTTGGACAGCGCCCGGGCCGCACCGTCGGGCACGAAGCTCAGATCGCGAACCGCCTGCATGACCCGCTGTCGGGTGTCCGGGCGGGGGCTTCCCTGGCCGTTCAGGACCCGTGAGACGGACGCGATCGAGACGCCGGCGCGGCTCGCGACGTCATAGATCGTGAGCGGCCCCTTGGGCTTCTTCGGCTCCGCCACTCGCCTTCCCCTATCACTCGTCTGGTGGCTCGATGACCGACGCGGTAAGCGCTTACCGGTAAGCGCTTACCGGACCCTAGCACGATGCCGGGCCGTGCGCAAGGGCCAAGTTGGGCGGCCGGTCGGCTCGACCCACCTGTACATCACCCCGCGCCACCTGATGGAGCGGCCGGCTGGGGATGACCATCCTCGGCTAGCTCGCCGCCTTCGAGACCTCGCTCTCCAGCAGGCTGAACGCCTGCCGATGGAACGCAACCAGGCGGACGAGTCTCACGTGGGTGGCTGTCGAGCGGAGGGTGCGAACCGCGATGGACGCGGCCTCTCCTTCGGGATAGCCGAACGCGCCCGTGGAGATCGCCGGAAACGCCACGGAAGAGGCGCCGAGCTCATCGGCGACCTCGAGCGATCGCCTGTAGCACGAGGCCAGCGCCTCCGCCTCACCATTTGATCCGCCGGACCAGACAGGTCCGACGGTGTGGATGACCCAGCGGCAGGGCAGGTCGAAGCCAGGCGTCGACTTCGCGTCCCCGACCTCGCAGCCGCCCAGCCTCGCGCAGGCCGCGACCAGGCGGGGGCCGGCGGCGCGGTGGATCGCCCCGTCCACGCCTCCTCCCCCAAGCAAGGTTCGGTTCGCGGCGTTGACGATCGCGTCGACACGCTGCTCCACGATGTTGCCGAGCACGACCTCGATCTCCACGCGCCTTATTTGACGCGTTCGGCGCCGCTCCGGGAATGCCCGGCGGGCTAGATGCCGGCCGGCTCGCTGATCTGAAGCACCCCACCGCGACCGATGAAGGGGTGATCGGCCACGACCTTCGCCGCGCCGTTGAGGTCCGGCGCCTCGATCACCGACCAGCCGTTGAACGGTCCTTCGGCCTGGCCGTCCTTGGTGCCGTCGCTCGAAACCGTTTTCGCCGCGCCGACCGGCGCGCCCGGCTCGACGAGCGCGCGGCCGGTCTTCTGAGCCCACTCCATGAACGCGTCGCGGGCCTTGGCCATCGACGCGGGGTCGTGGGGCATGTTGCTGCCGTGGTAGGTGACCAGGAACTTCGGCATCGGAGACCTCCTCAAGAGCTGATTGGTGACAGACACACGCTACGGTCGCCGCGCGCTCCGAGCCAGACCCTGGGCGACGAGAAAGTTGTCCTGACGTCCACGATTCGGGGGCCTTCGGATCGCGGCGAAGCTGGACGGCTGGACCAGTTGAGGAGTAGAACTGGTTCGTGGATCCACTGAGCGAGGCCCTGCGAGGTCTGCCGATGTCCGGGTCGTTGATCGCCCGCGCCAACCTGGCGGCCCCATGGGGCATGGGCCTCGATCGGTTTGACGCCGCGGTCTTCCACGTCATGCTGTCCGGCTCCGGCTGGCTCGAAGCCGCAAGCGGGCGGCGCATCCGCCTCGCCTCAGGCGACGTCGTCGTCCTGATGCGGGGCGAGCGGCACCGGCTGATGAGCGACTCCAACGTCGCCATCACGTCCTTCTCCGACCTGATGGAGCACTGCGTCCCAGGCCGCTTCCCAGAGATCGGCATCGAAGGGGGCGGAGCGCGCGCCACGATGCTGTGCGGGTTCTTCAGGTTCGATCGCCAGACGACGCATCCGCTTCTTCGCGCGCTTCCCGACCTGATCCATGTCAACGCCGGGTCGGGGACCGGGATGCTCGAGGGGCTCGTCGCCATGGCGGATGCGGAGTCGGCAACGCCGCGCCCGGGCTCGGGTGCGCTCACGGACCTGCTGTGCGGTCTGCTTCTCGTGCAGATCCTTCGCGCGCAGCTGGCGGTGGATTCGCGCGCCGCCGCGCCCTGGATACACGGCCTTCAGGATGCCCGCATCGGCGCGGCTCTGGAGCTCATCCATGGGGCGCCGGCCAAAGACTGGACCGTGGCCGCGTTGGCCTCAGCGGTTGCGATGTCGCGCTCGAGCTTCGCTCAGCGCTTCGTGGAGTGCGTCGGCGAGGCGCCGATGCGATACCTGGCGCGATGTCGCATCCTTCGAGCGGCTCAGATGCTCGACGCGGAGCGACTGTCGGTGGCCGAGGCCATGCACCGCGTCGGCTACGAGTCGGAGTCGAGCTTCTCGAAAGCGTTCCGGCGCTGCATGGGCTGCACGCCGGCGTCGTATCGGGCTTCCGTGCGGGCGCGCCGGACGAGCGCATCCGTCGCCGTGTGATCGTCGATTCGCTAGATTCGGGTCACCATCCATGATGCCGGGCATCCCACCCCGCCTCAACTCCCCCGACGTCGATGCTGCTCCGCTGATCGATCTGGGCCTACTGACCGAGCCCGTCGACCTGGAGCTGCTGGCGGAAGGCTACGTCTATGAAGAACTGGCTTCGCCAACACCCGATCGCTTTCCAAGGCATCCTCTTCGGCGTCATCTTTCCCAATCCTGATGTGGTTCGCGCAGTCGATCCTGGGATGGTCTGGTTTTCCGCACGCAGAACAGCCGGCGCAATTCCTCGTCTACTGGGTCATCCTGGGCGGTTTCAGCGGGCTCGTGTTCTACGGTCTGATGCGCGCTATTTGCCCTCTGGTGACGGCGGCGCAGCTGCCGGATGGAGCTCTCTGCCAGCGACGAGTCCATCACTCAGCGGACCTGGTGCGGCATTCGAGAAGTTGTGCCTCGGCATGGACGCCGACCGACCTAACGGTTGGAATTCAGCGTCGTCCAATGTGCCCACGTGGTTTGCACGGACGGTTCTCAATTTCGCGCAGCATGCTGGGCGCAGAACCAAGCACAAGGCGAGGCGGCGCCGACCGTTGTACCTCAAGATGCGATTTGGTCTGGCCGCCTTTGCGACGCTCTGCGTCACATTCGCCGTGGCCTGCAGCACACCTAGCGTCCGTCAGGCGAGCTTCGGCCAGCCCGATAGCTCGGAGTTCCGGCAGCCCCTTCCAGAGCCGCCACTGCACCAGGCAACACATGCTCCGAGCCCGTCTCAGCTGCTTTCGCAGATCGCCGATTCGATTCAGACCTCGCAATTTGAGATCGTGGGCACCGAGATGACGCCCAGGGCTCAAGGCCAATTCGGTGCGCAGGTCTATCACCTGAGCGGAGCATTGACGATCGAGGGGCCGGCTCTCGAGCTGCAGCCCTGGAACGAGTTCTCCAATTCGGGGCCAGAGCCCGATATCGACGCCCGGGGCGATTTCGTGATGGTGGATTCCGCCATCTACACACGCACCAACACCTTCAGCGAGTGGCAGATGGCCACGGTCGCCGATCCGTACTGGGGACTGTTTGCCGACGTCAATCCGGCGCTGTGGCAGGGCAGCTCGAGCGGTCGGGTCCAAGGCGAGACTTCCATCGGCGGCTCCACTGCTTGGGTCTTGGAGCTGACCAATCGGTTCGGTCGACAGTTCAAGGCCTGGATACGAGAGAAGGACGGGTACCCGCTTCGCTACACAGCCAGTTGGAAGAACGCGAAAGGTTCCACCTACTACATCAACGCGCTCTACGGGCGATTCAATTTGGCGCTCGAGATCACCAAGCCGGACATGTTGAACCGCGGCGTCGCAAATCCAGGAGCGCCGCTAGCTCTGCCGTCGGGATCGGTGACGATCACAGATGTCGAATATGACTGCTCAGGCACGAGCTCCCGGCGGCCTGCTCCGCACGACAAGTTCGTGCTCGTCACCCTGGCGTTCGTGGCCACCGGTCCCGGCCCGATCCCAATATCGCCGGATGTATGGCGCCTATACGGAGATGGAGTAAATGGCGCAGCGCCCGTCGATTCGGGGGCGCCCGGACTTCTCCGAATCCAGACGCTGAGCCCTGGCAATCGCGTGGCAGGTGTGATCGCGTTCGAAGTCCCGGAGGTCGCGTATCAGCTAATAGCCGTTGGACATCTCGTAGGGACCACAGCTGTGATGAGTGCGGGCTTGCCTATGCTCCCGAACGGAACTCTGCCCTGCAGTTAGGGCCATCGCCGAGAAAACGATCCATCGGTCCGTCGGTGCAAGCAATGGGAACGTACCGATTTAGCTGATTCCGCTGCCGTGTTTCAAGGACTCTCACAAGCGTTCGAGTCGACGCGTGTCCCGCCCCACGGTCAAGGCCCGTGCGCCGGTGAGGCACTACACCTGATGGGCGCACAGAAGGTTTAGCTAGCGACTTACTCCTGACCCTGCACCGTTGTCGAGCTTCGCCACCTTCCGCGAAGGCGTGAGGACTTCATAGGGATCGCGCGCCCTCTCGCGCGGGAGTTGCGCTACTCAGACGCGATGGCCACCAGTTCCAGCGGTCGAGCAGCACAGCGATCGCGGGCACGAGAAGCGTTCGAACGAAGAATGTATCCAGCAGGATCGCGAAAGCGATGGTGAAGCCCAGCTGCAAGCTCTGGCCTGAGCCGCCGGCGATCGCCAGCACGGTGAACGTCCCGGCGAGAATCACGCCGGCCGAGCTGATCGTGCCGCCCGTACGGCCGACCGCCAGAACCAGTGCTTCATGCAGTGACGATTTGCGCGCTTCCTCCCGCACGCGCGTCATCAGCAGGATGTTGTAATCCTCGCCAAGTGCCATCGCGAAGATGAAGAGCAGGATGGGAATGACAAAGTTCAAGCCGGCGTCGCCCGCGAGCTTGATGAACACGAAGCTCGCGAAACCGAGCGAGGCCAGGTATGAGAGAGCGACGGTGGCGATCAGGTAGAGCGGCGCCACCAGGCTGCGCACAAGAATCGCGAGCAGGATCGCGATCGCGATCAGGACCACCGGCACGACAAGGAGCAGATCGGTCGCCGACGTGTGGTTGATGTCGTAGGCGACCGCGTCCACCCCGGCCACGCCACTGTCGGTGGCTCCCGCCTTGGCGGCTGCGGCGGCGAGGGCTGCCCGCAGGGCGGGAATCGCGTCGATCGCTGTGTTCGTACCCGTGCTGCCGGCCGCGGGGACGGCGAGGAACTCCACGCTGCGTCCGTCCTTGCTGACAACCGGCCCCGTGATCTTCCTGATCGCGGGATCGGACTGCAGGTCCGTCGCGGCGCTGGTCAGGGCCGGCGACTCCTCCGACACGGGTTGAGCAAACCGCAGCACCAGGATCTCCGCGTTGCTCAAAGCCGCGGGGAAATGGGCGGCGAGGATGTCAGCGCCCCTCTGAGAATCCGTGCCGGTGGCCGGCGGGCTCGTGAAGCCTCCGGTCGAAAAGCTCGTAAGGCCGGCGCTCAGCCCGCCGAACAGCACCAGCCCCAACGCGATCACCAGCCATGGCCGGCCCGCGGCCCGCGCCGCCACCTTTCCCCAGATCCCGATGCTGGGTTGGCCTGATGCTGGATGCGACGGCCAGAAGGTGAACCGTCCGAGGATCGCAATCAGCGCCGGCAGCAACGTCAGCGCTGCCAGCAAGACCACAGCCACGCCGATGGCGAGGGAGGGGCCCAGTCCGCGATACAGGCCGAAGGTGGCGACAAGAAGGCAGCACAACGCAGCCACGACGGTCGCCCCTGAAAAGGTGATCGATTCGCCTACCCGCCCCAACGCCGTCACAAGGGCGTCTGATGGCGCGGCTCCCCCTTGAATCTCTTCTCGAACTCGAAAAACGAGGAAGATCCCGTAGTCTGCGCCTGCTCCGATCAGCAGCACCGGCAGCAACGTTCCGGTGGCGATAGACACGGGCACCCCGATCTCAGACGCCAATGCGATCAATCCCTGCGACACGGCCAGCGCCATGACGGCCGGTAGGAGCGTCACCAGGGGCGCCAAGATCGACCTGTAGACGGCGAAGAGCAGGACGATCACCACCAGCACCGTGCCGGCGCGAATCGCCGTGCCGGTCCGCGCCGAGTTGGCCGCTGCATCGGTCGTCTGCGCGAGAGGACCGGTGAGATGGAGCTCCAGGCCCGGGGGCTGGCCCGGTGACCCAAAGATCGACCGGATTGCGTGGACAACAGCTGGATTGCCCTGGTTGGACTGCGCCGGAGTGTCTGTGACGACCAAGGCTTCGCGCACCTGTCCGTCCGAGGAGGTGCCGAGATCCTTGACCAGGGTGACCCCGGCCACGCCGTCGACTTCTTGCTCGACGGTCGAAATCGCTGCGTCGTCGCCGGGCATCAGCGGGCCGTCGGCCCGGTAAGCCACGATCAGCGCCGCGGCGCCGGTGTTCTGCGCCTGGAATGGCGCCGCCAGGGCCGCGGCTCGCTGACTGGGGGCGCTCGACTGCAGAAACTGGCCATTGCTTGACTGGGTGACGGTGGACAGGCTGGGCAGCAGCCGCGTGCCAAGCACTGCGCCGATGACCCATGCGGCCACGACAAGCCATCGGAACCTGACGACGAGTCGCGCCAGACTTTCAAACATTTCTGCAGCGGTGCATAATTGCGCTGATGCAGGTTAGCACGAGCCACCGGGAGAGGAAGAAGGCGAGAACCCGCAAGGCGCTCATCACGGCCGCTCGCCGCCTTTATCGCGAGCGGGGCTTCGACGCGGTAACGGTCGCGACGATCGCCGCGGAGGCCGGCATAGCCCCCCGCACTTTCTTCAGCTACTTCGAAACCAAGGAGGACGTCTTTCTGGGGCCGGGGGACGACCGCCTCGAGCGGCTGGTCCAGGCCATCCGCGAGCGGAACCCCGCCGACCCGATCCTGCGCACCGTCAGAGGAGAGCTCCTTCGGGTTCGTGAGGCTCCACCACAGGCCCAGCGCCCAGAGCTCGCCGAGCTTCTATCGCACCCGTCGATCGTCGCGAGGCTCAGGGAACGGTGGAACCGTTGGGAGGACGTCCTGGCCGAATGCATTGCGGAGGAGGTCGG
>DATEHQ010000059.1:0-3685 GCA_035279525.1 Candidatus Dormiibacterota bacterium | reverse complement strand
CTACATCGCTTTTGCTAGGATTCCGTGAGTGTCAGCGGCCATCAGGCCGGCGACAGACGTTGAGCTGCATGCCCTCGCCAGGAGGCTGAGGGCGCACTCCTTACGGATGATCAGCCAGGCCAAGACCTCCCACATCGGTTCTTGCCTCTCGGTCGCCGACGTGATGGCGGTGCTGTACGGCAGCGTGCTGCGCTTCGACGCCCGCAAGCCGAAATGGGCGGGCCGCGACCGCCTGGTGATGTCCAAGGGCCACGCCGCCGCCGTCACCTACGCCGCCGTCGCCGAGGCCGGCTTCATCCCCTTCGAACGGCTCGACGAGTACGCACACAACGGCGGCCAGCTGTACGGCCACGTCACGAGCGTCGGGGTGCCGGGCGTCGAGCTCTCCAGCGGGTCGCTCGGCCACGGCCTCCCCGTCGGCGCCGGCATGGCGCTCGCCGGCAAGCGAGACAAGGCATCGTGGCGGGTGTTCGTCGTGATGAGCGACGGCGAGATGGACGAGGGCTCCAACTGGGAGGCGATCCTCTTCGCCGGCCACCACGGCCTCGACAACCTGGTGGCGATCATCGACTACAACAAGATCCAGAGCCTGGACGCGGTGGAGAAGACGCTGCGCCTCGAGCCGCTGGCGGGCAAGTTCGAGGCGTTCGGCTGGGCGACCATCGAGGTCGACGGCCACGACATCCCGGCGGTGCACGAGGCGCTGAGGTCGGTCCCCCTGGAGAAGGGCAAGCCGAGCGTGGTCATCGCGCACACGATCAAGGGCAAGGGCGTGAGCTGGATGGAGGGCAAGGTCATCTGGCACTACCGGCCCCCGGCGCCGGGTGAGGAGCTCGAGGCCGCGCTCGCGGAGGTCGGCGGCGCTTGAGGACCGCGTTCATTCAGACCCTGAATGAGCTCGCCGCCAGGGATCCCAGGGTCTGCCTCATCGTCGGCGACCTGGGCTTCTCGGTGATCGAGGAGTTCGCTGAGAAGCACCCCGACCAGTTCGTCAACGCCGGCGTCGCGGAGCAGAACATGATCGGCCTCGCCGCCGGCATGGCGCTCACGGGCAAGGTGGTCTTCACCTACTCGATCGGCAACTTCGGCACGCTGCGGTGCCTCGAGCAGATCCGCAACGACGTGTGCTACCACCGCGCCAACGTCAAGGTGGTGGCGGTCGGCGGCGGGCTCGCCTACGGCAACCTCGGCGTGACGCATCACGCTTCGGAGGACGTGGCCATCCTGCGCTCGCTGCCCAACATGGTCGTGCTGTCGCCCGGCGACCCCATCGAGGCGCGCTTCGCGACGATGGCCGCCGTGGCGTATGACGGGCCGTGCTACCTGCGCCTGGGCAAGGCGGGGGAGCCCGTCGTGCACCAGGACGAGCCCGCTTTCGAGCTGGGCCGCGCGATCGCGATGCGCAAGGGCACGGACGTCACGCTGATCGCGACCGGCGGGATGCTCGCCACCGCGAGCAGCGTGGCCGCCGCCCTCGACGCGAAGGGCGTCTCTGTCCGCCTGCTCAGCATGCACACCATCAAGCCGCTCGACCGCGAGGCGGTGGTCGAGGCCGCGACGCAGACGAAGTTCGTCTTCACGCTCGAAGAGCACAGCGTGGAGGGCGGCCTCGGCGGCGCCGTGGCCGAGGTGATGGCGGAGCTCGAGCCGGGCCACGCACCGCTGAAGCGGATCGGGCTGCGGCCCGAGTTCAACAAGGTCGTCGGCGATCAGAAGTACCTGAAGGCGCTGCACGGCCTCGACGAGGAGGGAGTCATGTCCACCATCCAGCAGGTCACCTCGAGGAGCTTCCGCCTTGTCGGTTAGGTTCTGGGAGCCAGGCAAGGAGTTCAAGCGGATCGAGGCCGAGATGATGAGCACCATGCGTGAGGTGCTGATCAACGGCGATCTGATCATGCGACAGCAGATGCTCGACTTCGAGAAGCACCTCGCCGAGTTCGTCGGCACCTCCGACGCGGTGGGCGTGAGCAACTGCACCGACGGCCTGCAGCTGCTGCTCGAGGCGGTGGGCATCGGACCCGGCGACGAGGTGATCACCGTCTCGCACACGTTCATGGCGACCATGTCCTCCATCCACCACGCGGGCGCGACGCCGGTGCTGGTCGACGTGGGCGACGACCACAACATGGACGTCGAGAAGGTCGAGGCCGCGATCACGCCGCGCACCAAAGCGATCATGCCGGTCCACCTCAACGGGCGGCTGGTCGTCATGGACCGGCTGATGGAGATCGCGAAGAAGCACGACCTCCTGGTGCTCGAGGACACCGCGCAGGCACTGGGCGGCGCCTACATGGGCGTGAGGGGTGGCGCGTGGGGACTCGCCGGCGTGTTCAGCTTCTACCCCGCCAAGCTGCTGGGAGCGTACGGCGACGCAGGCGCCATCGTGACCAGCGACTCGGCGCTGGCGGAGAGGCTGCGGGAGCTGCGCGACCACGGCCGGATCTCGAAGACGGGCTTCTCCGGCTGGGGCTGGAACTCCCGGCTCGACAACCTGCAGGCCGCCGTGCTCGACCTGAAGCTGACGAAGGTCCCGGGGTGGATCAACCAGCGCCGGCGACTGGCCGCCATCTACGACGAGGAGCTGGCCGCGGTGCCGCAGGTCAAGCGGCCGCCCGAGCCGGACGGCGGCCCGTTCTTCGACATCTACCAGAACTACGTCATAGAGGCCGGGGACCGCGACAAGCTGCACGACCACCTGGCCTCGCGCGGCATCGAGACGCTGATCTCGCCAGGCCCGGTGCCGAACCACAAGCAGCCCGTCGGCCTCGACCACTTCAAGCTGCCCAAAACCGAGGCTCTGTGCGCCCGCGTCCTTTCGCTGCCGTTGAACAACGAGCTGGAAGAGGACCAGGTCCTCGAAGTGGCGGGCGCGATCAAGGACTTCTACTCCTGAGGCGATCGCGCGCCGCCAAGCGCGCGTTCGACGTCGCGTTCTCCGTCCTCGGGCTCGCCGTCTCCTCGCCTGTGATGCTCGGCATCTGGGCCCGCATCAAGCTCGATCGCGACGGCGGCCCTGTCGTCTACGCGGGCCGGCGCGTGGGCATGGGCGGGCGCGAGTTCCGCATGTACAAGTTCCGCAGCATGGTGCCGAACGCCGACAGGATCGGCGGACCGAACACGCCCGACGACGACCCGCGCCTCACGCGCGTCGGTCGCTTCCTGCGGCGCTACAAGCTCGACGAGCTGCCGCAGCTCTACAACGTGCTGAAGGGCGACATGAGCTTCGTCGGCCCGCGACCGCAGGTGCCGGGCGAGGTGGCGGGCTACACGCCGGAGGAGCGCGAGCTGCTGCTGGTGCGGCCCGGCATCACCGACTGGTCGTCGCTGCGCTTCTCCAACGAGGGCGAGATCCTGGCCGGCCACGCCGACCCTGACCGCGCCTACGCGGAGCTGATCCGTCCTGAGAAGATGCGCCTCGGCCTCGAGTACGTGCACAGGGGCACGTTGAAGGACGACCTCGACATCCTGGTCAAGACGGCGCTGCTGCCGTTCAAGAAGTGAGCGTCGACTACACGACGGTCACCGAGACCTGGGGTCTTGCCGCGTCGCCGGAGCAGCTGGCGATGCAGTACTTCAGGTACCGCATGGCGGCCGGCCTGTGCGACGGCCGCGACGTGCTCGAGATCGGGTGCGGCAGCGGGATGGGCCTGCCCTACCTCGCGAGCCGCGCGCGGCGCGTCATCGG
>DATEHQ010000058.1:0-25489 GCA_035279525.1 Candidatus Dormiibacterota bacterium | reverse complement strand
GCGGCTGGGTCCCCAGGACACGCGCTCGCCCAGGCAGCGCCGGGCGGACGCCCTGGGCGAGCTGGTCCACCACGCCCTGGACCAGGGCACGCTGCCCCGCCGCAATGGAGTGCGGCCCCACCTCACCCTCACCACCACGCCTCAAGGCCTGCGTGGGGAGCTGGGGGCGGCGGCCGCCGAGCTGGAGACGGGCCAGCTGGTCTCCCACCGGACGGCGCAGCGGCTGGCCTGCGATGGCACCCTGGGCCGGGTCCTGAGGGCGGGTTCGGTGGTGGTCGACGTGGGCCGGGCGACGCGGGTCATCTCGCCGGCCCAGCGCCGAGCCCTCCAGGCCCGGCATCGGGGCTGCGGCTGGCCGGGCTGCGAGCGGCCGCTGAGCTGGACCAACCCCCACCACCTGGAGTTCTGGTCCAGGGGCGGGGCGACCAACCTGCCCAACCTGCTGCCCCTGTGCTACCTCCACCACCGGCTGGTGCACGAGGGAGGCTGGCAGGTGGTCAGGGCTGGCGCCAAGCTCCGCTTCATTCCACCCGACCGAGTCCCCGTGCGGCGGGCGCGAGGGCCTGGGATGCGCTGGGCGGCCTAGCCCTAGCCGAGAATCCTCGCCGCCCCGTATCCGGCCGAGATCTCGGCGCCGGACTCGAACCGCGCGGGAGAGAACCGGCCCAGGTCGGGATCCACGGGATCGCCCATCACCAGCCGCGCCACGTCCGCCCCGAGCGCGGGTGCCAGCTTGAAACCGTGCCCGCTCGTGCCTGCGTCGATGAAGACGCCAGGCGCGATCTCTCCGATCACGGGCATCCAGTCCGGGCTGACGTCGTACAGGCTCGACCATCCGCCGGTGGAGACCGCGTCTCTGAGTCGCGGCAGGCGGCGCGTGACCAGGTCCGCCATGCGCTGAGCCTCACTCGAGGTGAGGCCGGCGACGGGGGCGTTTGGATCCACCTCCGGCTCGGGCGTGAGCGGGCCGACGCAGTACTGGTCCTCGCCTTCTGGCTTGCAGTAGTAGCCGCCGACCACGTCCGAATGCACGAATCGCATGTCCCTCGCGTCCGCCCAGCGAATCGTCGCCACGTAGTGCCGTTCCACCGTAAGCGGCAGCTGCGGGGCGAAGGCAGCCGCCAGGGCGCGAGTCCATGGTCCGGCGGCGATCAAGAGCCTCTCGCACTCGACGCGCTCACCGCCGGCCAGGGCGAGCCTCGCTCCACCCCCGGCGCGCGCCTGCGCATCGATCACCGCTGTGTGCAGGTGAGCGGCCGCACCCAGCTCGACGGCGCGCTCGAGCAGGCCGCCGGTCGTCGCCACCGGGTCGGCGTATCCGCCGTCGACCTCCCATCCAGCGACGCCGATCCCTTCGACGTCGACCAGGGGGAAGTCGGCACGCAGCTGATCGGGCGTGAGCACGTCCACCTGTGTCCCGATGGAGTTCATGTAGCGCGCCGATTCCGCGACGGCGCCGGCATCGGATGCGGGATGCAGGTACAGCACCCCGGCCGCGTGAAAGTCGCAAACGCGCCCGCCTGTGACGGCGCTGAAGTCGCGAAACATTTCCAGAGAGCGCCTTGCGACGCGCGCGAGGTAGCGATTCGTGTAGTAGGCGCGGCAGATGGCGGACGAGCGGCCGGTCGGCCCGCTCGCCGGCCCTCCGCGCTCGAACACGCCGGCCTTCACGCCGTTGGAGGCAAGATGAAACGCGGCGCTTGCGCCGTGGACGCCGGCACCGATCACACCGACCTCGTACGTCTTCAGGGTTTCACCGCCGGCTTGCGGCGCCGGAACACCGACGGCCTCTCGCGATGCGGCAGGTACGAGCGATCCCCGACCCACTGGGCGGGAGGGATCGCCAGGCGCAGGGCCATCTGGTTCAAAGACGATGCGTACTTCCGGCGGTAGTGCATGAACTCCGTCCACGTGTCACCGGCCTTGACCTTGTAACCCACCCTCTTGAGTCGGTCCACCGCCTCGTCGTATTCGGAGCGCTCCACGATCCCATCGGCGGCGGGCTTGAGCCTGAAGACCCAGCCGAGGTCTTCGACGAGGTGGATGCCGACGGTGAACATCAGCTGGGCCGCGCCCTCGGAAGCATCCTCCACCGTCGTGAAGACCAGGGCCGCCGCATCCATCATGGCCGCGAACGAATTGATCCACGCCTCGTTGTCATGGCTCGAGCGGAAGTAGACGAGGAGGGGATACGCGAGGTGGCTCTCCAGAACCATGGCCGACCACTTGCGCCAGTCGTCGAACGTCTCCTTGAGCTCAGGCCTGATGCTCCGTTCTGCGGAGGCCTCCAGGATGTGCACGCCTGACGGCGGCGCCCCGGCAAGCGCGTCAAGCGCGACGACCGACTCTTCGCGGTCGCGAAATGATTCATAAAGCGAGAACAGAAGCGTGATCGCGAGGGCCGCGATCGCGACACCGGTTGCGCTCTCGGCGATGATCACGAGCCGGGCGAGTCCCTCCTCCGGCACGAAGTCCCCATAGCTCAGCGGAACCAAGGTCGTCGCCGAGACGTAGATGGCCGTAGGCAGGTCGCGGATCGCGGGGTGGAACTCCAGGTCGAGTCCGTTGAGCATCAAGGCGTAGCCCGCCGTCAGCGCCAGGCCCCAAACCATGAAAAGACCCAGGAGTGACAGCGGCCCGAATGCGGCGAGAAAACCCTCGCTTCGATCGACCTTCCCAAACCGGCGGCCGATGGTGCGCCAGGTCCACCACGTCGGGCGGACGATGAAGCGCGCGAGCTGCATCTTGCGCGCGGCCGGGCGCGGCAGGACCACCGTCTGGAACAGGTCGTAGAAGATGAGCACGATGATCAAAAGCCCGCCGACGGTCTCAGACACCTGGAGTACACCCACCGTCTAGAGCGTGAACTTCGACTGCGCCGCCGCGTAGCGCGGCTCGTCGCGGCGGAAGGTGTCGGCGTTCACGCCGAACCTCTGCGATACCTCGTAGGCGAGCCACTGCAGCGGCACCACGTTGACGATGGGCGCCAGCACCTCATCGACCTCGGGCGTCGCGATCCGTAACTGCGCCTCGACCTCCGGTGCCGCAGCGCCGATCGCGACCACGCGAGCACCGACCTCACGCAGCGCGTCACCCACCTCCCTCGCCCGCTCCAGTGAAGGGCCCGGCTGGGCGATCACCAGCACCGCCTGGCCTTCCTGGATGCTGACGAGCGGGCCGTGGAGGATGCCCTCGATGTCGTGACCCTCGGCCGAGACGACATGAGACGCCTCGCGCAGCTTGAGGGCGCCCTCGTAGGCGGTGGCGCGACCAGGACCGCCGCCGGTGAAATGGACGGCCGCGCCCGGCTCGATCCACGCCGCCGCCGCCAGGACGTCGCCGCGCATCGCGACCGCGGCAGCGACCGCGTCGGGGAGGCCGGCGAGCTCTGAGCGCCAGGGCGCATCACCCAGCGCGGCCGCGATCTGCGCCAGGCGCAGCATCGCCGCGGTGTGGCTCGCGGTGTGCACTGGGGAGCGCTCCTGCACCACGGTGCGCACGACCCGGTCGCCGTCAAGGGGTGCGTCTTCGCCGCTGATGACGACCCAGTGTTCGCTCGTGCTCGCGAAGACGTCGAGCGCGCCGCGGCTGAAACGCTTGGTGCCCCGATGGGAGAGCAACACGAGGCCGTCATCCGGCCTCAGCGCAGGCGGGTAGTTCGCGAGCTCGAACGCTCGGACGGCCCACGCGTCGAGACCAGCGCTCCTGAGCATGAACTGGCCCACCAGCGCCCCGTGGTGGCTGGTGCCCGTGCCGGCGATCAAGATTCGGGGGCAGCCGCGCAAGCGCTCGGCCGCCCGGGCGGCGGCGTCGTCTCCGAGGAGCCTCCGCAGCTCACGCGGCTGACTCTCGAGCGTCGCCTTCAGGTACGCGCCGGGCTGCTCCGCGCTCAGGCGCCGGCCTCCGTGCCGCTGCGCGCCATTGCCTGCTTCTGCAGAGCGTCGAGGATGGCCTGCTGCTGCTCCAGCATCTTGCGGTGCTGCTTGAGGATCTCGAGCTGCTGCACGTTGATGGCGTGGAGCGTGGTCAGCGTCAGGTGGTCCGCCTCGGCGCGCTGGTCCTGGCTCTCGGAGATCACGTTCTGGCCGACGATGATGATGGGCAGCAGGACGAGCTGCAAGAAGGTCTGGCTGATCAAAACGGAGAGCGCCGTCAGGAAGGCGTTGCTCGTGATGACGGCCACGGCCCCGCCGATGGCGATCAGCGTGAACAGGTAGGCCGCCCACATCGTCCCGACGCTCTTCGTGACGTTCACCGCGAGCCAGGTGTTGAAGCGGCCGACAGTCCCGCCCCCGTGGACCTCGTCGTGCACGCTGCGCGAGGTGATGAGGAGCGGCTTGTGAAGGGTGGGCTCGTTCTTCGCGGCCTCGTAGGCCGCCCGATGCTCGGGGCTGCTTATGCGCCGCTCGACGCGAACTCTCGGCGGTTGCTCGGCCAACTTACGACCCTCCATCCGTGATCTCGAAACCAGGACAATGAAAGCGATGACAAACCCTGTCTTCGATGCTGTGCGTACTGTACTGGCGGTGCGGGAGTTTGACGACCGGCCGCTGCCGGACGGCGTGCTCGACCGGATCGTCGAGTCAGCCCACCTAACGGCCAGCGCCAGCAACGTCCAGCCCTGGCACTTCGTGGTGGTTCGCAAGCGCGAAGACCTGCAGAAGCTCGGGCAGTCGATCCGGACCGGGCCGTACGTCGCCCAGGCGGCCGCGGCCGTCATCGTGGCGTCTGAGAAGTCCAATCCGACCGGCTTGTCCGACACCAGCAGGGCCATCCAGTCGATGTTCCTCACGGCCTGGGGCGAGGGGGTCGGCTCGAACTGGACGGGTTTTGCAGGCCGGCTCGAGAACGTCCGCGAGGCGTTCGGTCTGCCGGAGAGCTTCGACGTGGTCGGCGTGCTTCCGTTCGGCTACCCGAAGCGGAAGCTCGGGCTGGGCAAGAAGAAGCGCAAGCCCATCGGCGAGGTCGTGTCGGACGAGAAGTTCGGCACGCCGTGGAAGGGTTAGGCGTGGCGCAGGGAGAAAGCAAGAAAGCCTGGGGCCGGTTTCAGACCGACCTGAAGACGCTGTTCGACGCGATCGGGACCGTCTCGCGTGACGCGAGGGTCCGCCAGGGCACGCGGGAGGCGGCGCGGTCGTTCGGCTCGGCGCTGGGCAAGACGCTCCGCGAGGTCGGCGACGAGGTGGAGAAGGCCGTCAGGCGCACGCCACCGCCGGCGCGCTAGCTCAGCGCTCCTCGCAGCCCGAGTCCGGCTCGTCGCACTCGGGACGGATGCCGAGCCGTTCGAAGCGGGATCGGCGGGGCGCGAACCATCCGTACAGAGCGTCCTCGACCGCGCCGATAGGTCTCACCCGGTAGGCGGCGGCGAACCATGACGGGTACCCGCCGAGTGCCGTCATGCCGCGGCTGATCGCGGCGGCTCCTTCCAGGCGGCGGCCCTCACGGTCGATCGCCCACGCGCTGCGCTCGACCTCCTCGCGCGAAAGCGCGTAGCGCTCGAGCACACCGGGCCTCTGGTTGGCGACGGCCAGCACACGGCCGGCCCTGTCACGCCGGCGGACCCAGCGCGCCAGGCGGGTTCAAACGCCTCAAGTCCCGTCGAAGACGAGGGTGACCTCGGGGTCGGCTCCGTGCACCAGACCAGGAGAATACCCAGGCGGGCTAGGCGAGCACCTCCTGGCGCTTCGAGAGGTGTCCAACGGCCTGGACTCGAACGTCCTCGAACCCATCCGCCAGGCCCTTGCGAAGGATCCGGGCGCAGGCCGCGGCCGAATACAGCCGGGGGATGAAGACGAAGTCGGCTCCCGCCTCGTAGAACTCGAGCGCCTGCGGGATGTGTTCGGTCGTGAGCACGATCAGCGTCCGGGGCGAGTGGGCGCGGACGCTCTTCATGAGCCTCAGGTTGCTGGTGCCGCGCAGGATGTCGTCGGTGATGCTCGAGACGACGAGCTGGGCGTGCTCGATGCCGGCGTGCCGCAGGGTGTCGACGTGCGCGATGTCGCCGTAGACACACTTGATGCCCCGCCGGCGCAGCTCCCGCATCACCGTCGGGTTGTAGTCGATGACCTGGATCTTGGCCACGAACGCGCGCGCCTCCTCGGCCGAGCCTTCGTGCTCGAACTCGTAGATGATCGAGCTCGCGTCGCGGAAGAAGCCGAGGAAGACGACAGGATGGTGTTCCGCCGCCTCGTCCTCGACGTCTTTCGCCGAGTCGAGGTCCCTCACCCCCACCTTCTTCAGTCCCGCCGCAATCACGCTCTGGATCGAGTGGCTGAAGTTGATCATGTACGTGGAAAGAACCGACGTGATCGCGAACGTGATGATCACGATCGTCAGCACGTCCTGGGTGATCTGGCCGCGGATGACGCCGAGCGAGGCGATCACGATCGAGAACTCGCTGACCTGGGCGAGGTTGATGGCCGGGATGATGCTGGTGCGCAAGCCCATCCGCAGGGCATAGAGGAGTGGCACCACGACGACGCGGCTCAGGATCACGAAAGCCGATGCGACAAGGGCCAGCTCGAGCACCTGCAGCGTGGGCACGGTGATCTGCATGCCCAGGGCGACGAAGAACAGGGTGACGAAGAAATCGCGGATGCTCACCGCCTTCGCGATCACGTCGAGGTTGTAGGGAAAAGTGGAGAGGCTGACCCCCGCGATCAGCGCCCCCATCTCACGTGACAGGCCGATGAAGCTCGCGGCGCCCGCCATGAAAAAGCACCAACCGAGCGCCGACACGAGCACGAGCTCGGGCGCCTTGGCGACCATGCGAAAGAGGCGGGGCAGGATGTACTTCGAGAGCGCGAAGCCTCCGACCACCAGCGCGGCCCCGCGCCACAGCGACCCGAGCAGAGGCAGCAGGTTCGGGTTGAGGATGGTCGGCTGAACGGCCAGCATCCCCACCGCCCACAGGTCCTGGATGACCAGCACACCGAGCGTGATCCGGCCTGGCAGCGTGTCGAGCTCGAACCTGTCGTTGAGGATCTTCACGACGACGAGGGTGCTCGACAAGCTCAGGCAGGCCGCCAGGTAGAGCAGCTCGTAGTTGTGCGATGTGTTCGGCACGCCGAGCAGGGCGAAAAAGCCAAGGCCGAGCGCGATGCAGAGGGGAACCTGCAGGACACCGGTGACCAGGACGGCCGTGCCGCCAGAGGCCATCTTCCGGATGTCGATCTCGAGGCCGATCACGAAGAGGAGCAGGATCAAACCGATCTCCGCCACCGTCGCGATGCTGGACTGGTCGTTGACGAGCTTGAGGCTGTGGGGGCCGATGATGACCCCCGTCGCGAGGTACGCGATGATCAGCGGCTGTCTGAAACGCCACGTGACCGCCGCGATGAGCGCGGCGGCGCCGACGCACACGCCGATGCTCGAGAGGAGGTCGGTGGATCCGTTCACGAAGCTGGCATCCGCTCCATTCCGGTCAGCTCGTCCCAGCGGAGGCGCAGGCTCTCGGCCTCGCCGGGATCGGCCAGGACGAGAAACCGCGGATGGTGCAGGGCGTCGAGCAGGCTGTCCGCCGCGCCGGCGCCGGCGGGACGCTCCTCGAGACCTTCAGCCGGGTGCAGCATCCGCCCCAGGCCTCGCGACCTGGTGTTCTGGCCGATGCGCTGGCCCTTGATGCCTGTGCAGTAAAGGGAGACGTGAACGCCCGTGCCGCGCAGCTGCGCGGCCACGCTGCGAGTGAACGCCACCAGGGCCGCGTGGCCGCAGTCGTACGGAATCGTCAGCGGATCGCCGGGCACGAGGCCGCCGGCGCCGACCGCGTTGACGATGTGCCCGGAGCCCCGCTCGAGCATGTGCGGCAGAAACGCATTGGTCGTGCGCACGGGGCCGAGCAGATTGGTCTCCAGCATCCACTCCCAATCCCGGCTCGAGATCCGGTCGAGCCTGCCCTGCAGGAGCACGCCCGCGACGTTGACCACGACGTCGACTCTGCCCATCGCCTTGATCGCGTCGCGGACCAGGGCTCGCACCGAGGCGTCACTGCGCACGTCCGTCTGCAGCGAAAGCGCCGCGTCAGCGGTGCCGAGCCGGAGCAGCTCCGCCAGGGTCCGCTCCATGCGGGCCGAGTCGAAATCCGCGATCACGACGCGCGCGCCCTGGCGGGCGAGCGCCTGGGCCATGGTCCGGCCGATGCCACTGGCGCCGCCGACGACGACGACGACCGACCCGGTGAGCGCGCCGGCCGGCGGCGACGGCTCTTCGATCACAGCGGGCAATTCTATGTATGGGATCCGTATGGATTGCAGGAAAAGGCGCCAGAAGTGACCCCGGAGGAATCCATGCCTCCCGAGCGGAGCTAGACCCTCTGCCCGTACCAGCGCGCTTCCGCCTCGCCGATCGGAGTCGACGGCGGACCGTTGCGGAACGGCCATATCTCCTCGGCGATGCGGCGCCAGTTGGCCGTCGCGTTGAGGCTGCCCAGCACCGCGTACAGCCCCAGGTTGATCCGCTGCATGACGACGTACTCGCGCGGCACGTCGCTGTACGGCGCGAGCGGTCCGCGCGCGTCAAAGAACCGCCGCACGATGGCCGACGCGTAGGCGGGCGTGATCGTCATCGGTGCGTCCTGCAAGACGGTGCCGTAGAACTGCCCGAAGCGGTCGATGACAACCTCCGTCGACACCGGCGCGCCGGCACGAAGGAAGCCGGCACGCTCCATGTCTGCGCGGAATCCCTCCCAGTCCTTCTCGAACACCAGGAGGCGCACTGCGTCGACGAGCGGCTCGAGGTCGTGGTCGCTGAAACGTTTGGTCAACCCGAAGTCGAGAAAGCTGACGCGCCCACGGCCGTGGAATAGGTAGTTGCCGGGGTGTGGGTCGCCGTTGAACGCGTGCAGTCGATACAGGCTGCGAAAAACGAAACGGTAGATCGTCTCCGCGGCGAGGTTGCGTTCGTGCTGATCCCACCCGAGCACGGCGTCGAATCCGTCGCCCGCGACGAGCTCGCTCGTGAGCACGCGGGCCGAGCTCAGTTCGGGAACGACGTGAGGAACGTGGATCACGGGGTGGCCTTCGTAATAGCGAGCGAACATCTCCTGGCTTTCCGCTTCGAGCACGTAGTCGACCTCTTCCTGCAGGCGCTCGCCCAGCTCCTCGACGAGCGATCTCGTGTCGAGCCCTGGAAAGGCGGCGCCCACGATCCGCTTCAGCAGGCTGACGTTGCGGAGATCGGAGGTGATGCTCCGCGCGATGCCCGGGTACTGCACCTTGACGGCGACGGCTCGGCCGTCACGGGTGATGGCGCGGTGCACCTGGCCGATCGAAGCCGCGGCGAATGGCACGGCGTCCCACCGGGCGAAGATCCTCTCGGGCCGCCCACCGAGCTCCTCGACGATGACGGAGGACGCGAGATCCGAGGTCATGGGCGGCGCTTTCTGCTGCAGCCGCGACATCGCGGCGCGGAAGGTCAGCGGCATGTCCTCGTAGACGTAACTCGCCATCTGACCGAGCTTCATCAGGACGCCTTTCATCGACCCGAGCTCCTCCGCGACCTCGTCGGCGGAGCGCAGGGCGAGGTCGTGGCGCAGCTCCGTGCGCCGCTCGACAGAGGCGAACAGCAGCCGGGGCGATCTCGCCACGTAGCGGCCGCCGATCCGCAGCGCGAGGCGGGCCAGAGCCGCGCCCCGACCGACCCGCGACTGGCGCAGCGCGGTCGAACCGGCGCTCACGCGCGCATCCGAAGCTCGATCCGCTGCCTGGCCTCGATCACGCCGGGCTGCAGCTCGAAGGCGAGGTCGATCGCACCGAGCAGCTGGCGCACCGGCTCGCGCTCCATCAGCTCCCGCGGCGGGGCCTCGAAGCCGTACAGCTCGCGCGCCCAGTCCGGCAGCGTGCCGATCGCGACCTGGCCGAGCTCGCGCCACAGCTCGCGAATGTCGGCGTCGAGCCCGGGGGGATCGAGGACGAATCCCATCGCCTCCCGGCCCGCGGGCGTCGCTTGCACGAGCTCGACCGATGCGATGTAACGCTCCAGGGCCTGGGCGCTCGCCGGCACCAGCTCGCGGGGCACACCGACGATCTCGGCGAACAGCACCATCTCGGCGACGTAGCGGTCGGCGTCGCCGTCGCCCAGGCCCCGACCGTAGCGCCGGGCGATGTCGAGGTTCGAGTCCACCAGCGCGGCGTGAACCCACAACAACAGCGCGGGGTCTTCGGCGCTGTAGGGCAGGCCGGTCTCGGGGTCGAGCCCGCGCACATGGCGGTGCACCGCCCTCACCCGCGCCGCGGCGGCGTGAGCAGCGGCCGTTTCGCCGTAGGTGGTGACGAACAGGTAGCTGCTCGTGGCCGCCAGCCTTCCGAACGGGTCCTCCCGCCAGTTGCTGTGCTGGGCGACGCCCGCCATGGCCAGCGGGTGCAGGGCCTGCAGCATCAGTGACCGGATGCCCGCCAGGGGGCCGGAGCGGTCGCGGTTGACCCGCCAGACCACGCTCCGCGGGCCGAAAAGACCGTCGTCGGCGGGGTGCTCGGGAATCGAGCGCACCAACGCCAGTGCCAGGGGCGCCAGGGGATCGGGCGCCTGGAACGGGCCGGCTTGAGGCTGCATCCCAGCCCAAGATACAGGCCGCCGTCACGGGCTCAGATGGTGGCTTCGGTACGCTCCGCGGGTTGCGGTGCCTGCACGGGCTGCGGCACCAGCGCCGGCAGGTGCAGCGTGAAGGTGCTCCCGACGCCGTCGGCGGAGTCGACCGTGATGTCGCCTCCGTGCAGGCGAGCCAGCTGGCGGCCCAGGTACAGACCGAGACCGGTTCCCGGCAGGTGATTGGTCCTCGGGTTTGAGATGCGGCCGAAGCGTGTGAAGAGGATGGGCATGTCGGCAGGCGTGATGCCGACGCCGCCATCCTTCACGGCCACTCTTGCGATCCCGCCGCGCATGGTGACCGTGCACGTCACGTCGCCTCCGTCGGGCGAGTACTTCGCGGCGTTTTCGATCAGGTTGGTGACGATGGTCTGAATCCGTTCTGAGTCGACCTTGACCGGCACCGCGGCCCGAGGCACATGGACCTTCAGGCGGTGGCTTTCATCGATCAGCGGGCGGATCCTTTCGACCGCGGCCCGGGCGATCTCGCGCAGGTCGGCCTCCTGCGGCTTGATGATCAGCGACTCGTCCTCCAGGCGGGCCGCCTCGATCATCTGCTCGACCATGCCGTTCATCTCGGTGATCTTGGCCATCATCACCTCCGCCGCCTTGCGGCCGCGCTCGTTGAGGTCGCCCAGCATCCCGCTCTGCAGCATCGAGCCGTAGCCGCGAATCACGGTCATCGGCCCGCGCAGCTCGTGCGAGGCAAGGTTCAGGAACTGGCTCTTGTGCTTTTCGATGGTCGCCATCCGCTCCGTGACCCGGGTCCGCTCGATGCCGGCGGCGACCGAGGTTGCGTAGCCGTCGAGCTGGCCGATCTCGTCGCTGCCGAAAAAGGGCGTGAACGGGCCCGCGATCACGCCGAGGTAACCCGTTCCTTCGGTCAATGGGAGCGGCGACATCAGCAGCGGCGAGCCTTCCGGACCTGTGGGCACGCCGCCGGCGCTGTGTCTGTGCATGATGTCGCGGATCGCGGTCTCGCTCACGTTTCGCCTCGCCATCACCTTTCCCTCGGGGTCGACGATGAAGGCGGCATGCGCGCCGAGCAGGCGCATCGCCCACCCCACCGCCTGCTCGGCCAGCACCCGTGGGTTGGGGCTGAACATGAGCAGGTCCTGGATCGCCGCCCGCAACTTCGACTGCTCGCTCATGCGCCAGATGTTGCGCAGGATCGTTGGCGGCGCGACGCTGACCCAGATCACCGGAACCATCGCGAGGGCGATCAGCTGTATGGCGATCGTGCCCCCCGGGCTCTGGATCGCCGAGCCTCCGACCACGGCGGCGAGCAGGACGGCGATCAGGACGGCAAAGCCGAAGCTCAGGGTGCGCATCCGGTTTCGCTGCACGCTGGGGAGGGTGCCGCTCGCGATCCAGAACCGCACGATGGGTTCACCGATGAACAGGCCCCAGGTGAGGACGAGGACGAGGCTGGACGCCGTCACGATCCCGATGGGGGCGTGGTTGAGCACCGTCACGACGGCGACGCCGAGCAGCGACGACACCACGAGCAGGCCCGTCGCCGCCCAGATGGTGCGGCGGCGCAGCGGCAGGAA
This sequence comes from Candidatus Dormiibacterota bacterium, assembly GCA_035279525.1. GTDB lineage: Bacteria > Chloroflexota > Dormibacteria > Dormibacterales > Dormibacteraceae > DATEHQ01. The sequence goes on along the minus strand of DATEHQ010000058.1, from coordinate 13,355 downwards.
CGCGTCCCTGAAGAGCAGCACGAAGTAGCCGCACGCGAGGAATGCCACCACGTTCACAGAGGCAAGCCATGGCGCCGAGCCGATGAGCGCCTGCACCCGGCCCAGGATCGCAACGACGCCGAGGAGCGACAGTGAAAGCGCGAGCATCAGCGGCGCACGGCCGCGCCACCGGTACCACCGCAGGGTCGCCGCGATTCCCAGGGCGACAAAACCCAGCGCCGTGAGATCGAGCGCGACCTGCTCGATCGTCCTCATCTACTGATACGTGGGCGGTTCTCCGCTGCGCCCACGCTCGACCCAGCCTGGAATCGAGCGCGACACCACGTCCGGCGTCACGCGTGACTTCACCAGGTACTCGACGGCGCCGAGGGCCAGCCCACGCTCGATCATGGCGGGCTCGCCGTAGTTGGAGAGGATGACGACCGGCGGGTGGTTGGGGTGCTTCTCCTTGAGCTCGACCATCAGCTCGAGCCCGCCGCGGTCGGGCAGCAGGAGGTCGAGCAGGATGATGTCCGGCCTGGCCACACCGAGCGCCTCCAGGGCGGCCTGGCCGGTCGGCACCACGATGACCGTGTAGCCGTCGTACTCGAGCTGGACCCGGTACATGTCGGCGATGGTCTGGTCGTCCTCGACGACCAGCACTCGCAGCGAGGCCCCGCGCGACTCCGCCTTCAGCCGGCCGAGGGTCGTCGCCCGACCTGTGGGGGGACCCGGCCTACCCGCCAGGTCGGGCAACCATGATTGCGAAAGCGGTCGAGTCACGTGAAGGCTTGAAGTGGCCACGCAGCCCAAAAATCATAAGCAAGCGATACCTCCATCGGCCGCTGACCAATGTTTACAGCGCTGAACAGAGCTTGATGGTCGCCCGTGTAGGATTCATGGCGGCACGGCTGCGAGAGTGAATATGGCCATGACGCGGTACCCCGAACTGGGCGAGGCGTTCGAGAGGCTCCATGCCGCATCGCTGGAGCTGACACGCCTCCACGACGTCTCGGAAATCGCCGAGACGGCTTTGTCGTGGGCGCTGACCCTCACCGGCTCGACGCTCGGTTTCATCAAACTCACCGGCGAGACGGACGCCGCCGACCTGACCTTCTCTCTGTCGGTGGATGGGCGCAGGTTCCTGCCTCGCCAGGAGATCGACAGCCTCCTCCACGCCGGCGCCGGCGATTCGTCGCTCGTCCACGCGCTCAATGCGTCCGGGCGCGAGCTCGGCGTCGCCGGGGTCTCGCGGGAAGCCGATTACTCCGAGGTCGAGCGCCACAGCTTCGCGATCTTCGCCAACCAGGTGGGTGCGGCCATCTCCGGCGCCTCCGCCGACCCCTCCGACGCCAAAGGCCGGCTGAGGACGCAGCTGGAGAAAAAGACCGACGAGCTGGGCCGGCTGGTCAAGCGCCTGGAGGCGGTCGATGCCGCTCGCCAGCTCCTGCTGAAGAATGTCGTGTCGGCCCAGGACCAGGCGGCCAGGCGCATCGCGGCGAAGCTGCACGACGACGCCCTCCAAACGCTCACCGCGGCGGAGCTTCACCTGCACCGGGTGGAGCTGAGCAGGCCGGAAGGGGCGCCGGCCCTGGCCGAAGCCAAGGCACTGCTCTTGCAGACCGAAGAGGCGCTGCGGCACCTGCTCTTCGAGGTCAGGCCTCCGGCGCTCGAGAATCCAGGTGGCCTCGAGGCGACGATCCGCGAGCGGTTGATGATGCTGAAGGCGCTCACCGACGCCGAGCTCACCGTCGATCTGCACCTGCCGGACGAGCTCGCGTACGAGGTCAAGTCGATGGTTTTCCGCCAGGTGGCCGAGGCGCTCAGCAACGTCGAGAAGCACTCGCGCGCGACACGAGTGGAGGTTTCGGTCCGGCTCGTCGATGGAAACGTCCACGGGGTCGTGGTCGACAACGGGCAGGGTTTCATAGTCGCCGAGCGCAACAACATGCCCGGCCACCTCGGGCTGCTCTCGTTGCGAGAGAGGGCCATCCTGGCCGGCGGCTGGTACAGGATCGAGAGTGAGCCCGGTGCGGGGACGAGGATCGAGTTCGGGGTTCCAGTTTCCTGACGTGAGTCATCGTGTGATCGTCGTGGAGGACGACGCCAACCTGCGCAAGGTCATCCGCATGGTGCTGGAGCGAGACGGCTACGAGGTGGAAGAGGCGCCGCACGGCGAGGCCGCGCTGAGCGCCATGGTCGGTGCCGTTCCCAATGCGGCGGTGGTCGATCTCAAGATGCCGGTCATGGGCGGCGCCGAGCTGATCCAGCGCATGCGGTCGGACGCGCGCACGGCCTCGGTCCCGGTCGTCCTGCTCACCGGTTTGGGAGACAACGGCGAGGTGACCGCCGACGTGGTGCTCGCCAAGCCCTTCGAGCCCCAGCGACTGCTGGACTGCCTTCGCTCGCTGGTCACGCCGGTGATCAGCCGGCCGCCGGCAGAACCAGCGTGAGCCTGCGCCTCGCGATGCTGCCAGACGAGGCCCGCGGCCATCGACGCGCCAACGGGCGGCCTTCAGCGCGGCCATGACCAAGACTCCCACTTAAGTAGGGTCCCCCGCAAGGCCGTTGCCCTTGTATGCAAGAGAACAGCGAAGAGCAGACGATCAGCCGGCTGTTCGAGCTGGAAAACTCGGATCAGGCAGAACGTCGAGCTGAGCTGACCGGTGAGAGATTTCTGTCCCTGATCAACGACCCGAACGACGGCCGCGGTTACGTGCTCAGGCACGGCACCGACGAAACCGAAGGCGCGGAGATCCCCCCGGACACAGAGTTCTGGGAGTACCCGAACGCGGAGGCTGCGGCGCAGGCGTTCGAGCAGCTGCTCGCCGAGGCGCGGCAGGCCGGAGAGCTGGTCGAAGAGGACTCGACAGAGGACATGGGCGATTCCGAGACCTCGGGCGCCGAGGTGCGCGATCGGTACGCAGACGCCGACGGCGACCTGCTGATCGAGGACGACGAGCCGGAGGAGTCCGAGACCTGAGCTCGCTGGTCCGGGAGCGCGCCGCGTTGACTCTTATGTACCGATGGCGATAAACGCACCCGTCACCGCTCCCAAACAGAGCACTCCTGAGCAGCAGCGTCGCGGACGGCTGTTCGTCAGCGTCTACGCGAGCGTGCTGTTGGTCGCGACCGCCGGCTTCGTCGGCCTGGCGATCTTCGTCCGGCAGGAGGATGTGATCACCCGCTTCGACGCTCCCGTGGCCCAGGCCATCCAGAGCATCAACGCGCCGGTCGTGAGCTGGGTGCTGGTCCACATGAGCGACCTCGGATGGGCGCCCCTGGACGTCATTTGCGTCATGGGCATCGCGGCCGCGCTCGTCGCGCTGCGCCTCAGGCTCGAGGCGGTGGTGATCGTCGTTTCCACGCTGCTCGCCGGCGAGGTCGGCACGCTGACCAAAGACGTCGTCCAGCGTGCACGGCCGACCGCCGGCTTCGTCCATCTCGCGGGGCACCTGGCCGACTTCAGCTTTCCCTCCGGCCACGTGATCTTCGCCACTGTGCTCTTCGGGACCACTTTCGCCGTGCTCTGGATCACCTGGCCGAGCTCAATCGTGCGCAACGTGGTGCTCGTGGTGCTCGCGGCGCTCGTGCTGCTGATGGGTCCCTCGCGAATCTACCTCGGCGAGCACTGGCCGACCGACGTGTTGGGGGCCTACTGCCTGGCGGGACTGTGGACCGCCGGCACCGTCGAGCTGATCATCTCGCTGCGTCCTCGCGTCCGTCCGTGGTGGCAGGGACGCGACTTCCGCCGAAAGTGGAAACCGCTGGTCTAGATCTCACCGCCCAGGACGCGCTCGATCTCGCGTTTGAGCTCACCGAGGCTCACCGGCTTGGCCAGGAACCCGTCCAGCCCGGCCCGGTCGAGCTCCTGCCGGGTCTCGGGGAGGTCGTCTGCCGTCAGGGCGATCACCTTGATCGGGTGGAGCCGGTGGCGGGCGCGGAGCATGCGCAGCACCTCCGTCCCGTCGTAGAGAGGCATATGGACGTCGAGGATCATCAGGTCGAACTCCCCGGAGCCGCCCATGTCCAGGGCGCGGTTTCCATCCGGTGCCGAGGCGACCGAATAATCGAGCATGTCGAGGTACTGCCGAAGGAGCTCGAGGCTCGCCTCGTCGTCCTCTGCGACCAGGATCCTGGCCCGAGCCATGCGGTGATCCTAGGGCCGCGAGTGCCCACGCTTGGTGACTCAGGTAGCACACCCCCCTTCAGGGGCCTAAGCGAGATCGAGGGAGGGACCGCGGCCTATCCTTGCGCTGATGTCGCGCTCGGGATGGATCGCCCTCGCGCTGACCGTCGGCACCGTGGCGGCGGCCGCTGCGCTGGTCCTGATGGTCCCCCTCCACGCGGTCGACGAACGCGCACTCGTCGTGCTGTCGGTCGCAGTGGGCGGCCTCGCGGTCTTGAACCAGGTCCTCTCCAGTCGCAACACGGCGGCCCTGCTGGGGACCAGCCGCAAGCAGTGGTTCGAGAGCGCGCCCCGAGGCCTCGCCACACTCGACCGCTCGATGAGGATCAGGGAAGCCAACGCCCTGGTCGGCGAGCTGTTCGGCGTCAGGACAGCCGACCTCGTGGGCACGCAGCTGAGCACCCACTTCGTCGAAGGGGATCGAGCGGCGATCGCGAGCCAATTCGAAACCATGCTCATCAGCCGCCGCTCGGTCGAGTCGGATCACCTCGTCGACCTCCGCGACGGATCCCGCAGGTGGATCCACTGGCGGGCGAGCGCGATCGAAAACGGCCGCAGCGAGTTCGACCATTTCCTGATCACGCTCGAAGACGCCAGCTCCACGCACAAAGCGAAACAGGCCGCGGAGGCCAATCTCGCGGAGCTTGAAAAGCTCAACCGATTGAAGAGCGACTTCGCCGCGATGGTCAGCCATGAGTTCCGCACTGCGCTGACGGGGATCCAGGGCATGAGCGAGCTGATGATGAGCGACTCACTCACGGCCGAGGAGACACGCGACTACGCGGGCCACGTGTTCCGAGAATCCGAGCGCGTGAACCGGCTGATCAGCGACATGCTCGACCTGGACCGGCTCGAGGCGACGAAGATGAAGATGCGGACGGCGCCGGTCGATCTCAACGAAACGATCATCGACACGGTCGAGTCGCTCCGGCCAACCAGCGCAAGGCACCTTCTCATCACGGACCTCGACCTGTTGGCCGGAATGGTGGAAGGCGACGAGGACCGGCTGCGCCAGGTGGTCAGCAACCTTCTCACCAACGCGATCAAGTACTCACCCGACGGCGGGGACGTGGTCATCGCGACCCGCGTGAGCGGAACATCGCTCGAGGTGAGCGTCACCGACCACGGAGTCGGCATCCCCGCCGACTTCACGGACCGCCTCTTCGGACGCTTCGAGCGCTACGAGAGCACGCCAAGCAAGGTGATCGGGACCGGCCTGGGCCTGGCCATCGCGCGCCAGATCGTCGAGATGCACGGCGGCAAGATCTGGGTCGAGAGCAAGCAGGGCGTGGGATCCACGTTCAAGTTCACGGTTCCCCTCTCGGCGCCGGAACCGATGGAGCCGAGGCAAGAGACCGCCCGCGCCGTCTGACCCGGTCTTGTCTCGCGCCACGGTTGGTGCGAACATTTGATCGTCGTGAGCTCCGCGCCCTCCGCCCAGGCGATCGAGCTCGGTCTCAACACCGCCGATCCGGCGACGCTCGTCATCGACCTGAACTGCGCGTTCGCGTCGATCGAGCAGCAGAACGACCCCGAGCTGCGCGGCCGGCCGCTCGCGATCGCGGCGTACGCGACCGACGCCGCGACCATCGTCTCCTCCTCGCGCGAGGCCCGCGACCTCGGGATCAAGACAGGCATGCGCGTGTACGAGGCGAAGGCGATCTTTCCGAGAATCCTCGTCCGCGAGCCCGACCCTCCGCTGTATCGCGCGGCGTCCGACCGCTTGATCGAGATCATGGAGCGCCACAGCCCTGACGTGCTGCGCATGTCGATCGACGAGGCATCGATCGGCCTCGCGGGCACACCGGGGCTGGCCAGGCTCGGGCCGGAGGGTGTGGGGCTCGCCATCAAGCGTGCGATCCGAGACGAGATCGGGGAACACGTCACCGCGTCGGTTGGGGTGTCCACTTCGATCTGGATGGCGAAGCAGGCTTCGAATCTCGACAAGAGGGACGGCCTGCGCCGCATCGACCACACCAACCTCGTTGCCGTCTTCGAGCGGCTGCAGCTGACAGACCTGTCCGGCATCGCCGAGGCGTCGGCACGCCGCCTGGCTCGCGCCGGCATCCTGACCCCGATGGATTTCCTGCGAGCGACTGCGCCGAAGCTGCGCGCCGCCGGCATGCACGAAGAGGTGGCGGACGGCTGGGGGCGGCGACTTCGCGGCTTCGAGGGGAGCGCGTTCACGCATGCGGCGCGCAAGAGCTACAGCCATTCGCACGTGATGGCGCGGGCCACGGCGTCGCAAAAGGAGCTCGAAGAGCTGCTGATGCGGCTGTCGGACATGGTCGGTCGAAGGCTGCGGGCCGCGGGCCGGCGCGGACACGTGGTCACCGTGTCCGTCGTCTACCGGCCGGAGGCGGGGCATTTCTCGAAGCAGGTCACGCTGCCTCGGGCGATCGCCACGGGCGACGAGATCTATCAGTCCGCGCTCAAGCTGCTCGCCGCGCGCGACCCACGGCGCTCGGTCGGGACTCTCGGCGTTGGGCTGGCCGGCCTGGTGCAGGGCGCGCCCGCCCAGATGGAGCTGTTCACCGAGCCCATGCGCCCGCGCAGCGATCGGCTGGAAGCCGCCGTCGACGCCATCCGCGACCGTTTCGGCGAGGACGCGATCCAGCGTTCGCGCCTGCTCGGTCGCGCCCGGGTGGTGCGCGACAGGATCGCCTTCGGCAACACCGGACACCCCGACGACGGCCGGGAGTAGCCCAAGTTCGCCAGGGGAGCGAAAGGGTATTCAGGGGCGTAATAGCCGTTTCCTAATCAGCAACCCAACGAACGAAAAAGGAGGTGGAGGAGGTCAGATGCTAGCCGCGATTGTCGTTTTGATCCTGCTGCTCCTGCTGCTCGGCGGCGGAGGGCTCGTTTCAGCGTCGCTGCACATCCTCTGGATCCTGCTCATCATCGGGCTGATCCTGTGGGTGCTCGGATTCGTCTTCCGAGGAGCTGAAGGCGGACGCTGGTACCGCTGGTAGCGGTTCGTCGTAGCCGATTCATTCGAACGCCGGTCTTGCGCCGGCGTTCGATTTTTTTCTCGCAGTCGCCCTAGTCCGCGCTCCGCCCCAGCAGCGCTTCGTGCAGACGCCCGGCAAGCTCCTGAGGAGTCGTGCGTGCCTTGAGCAGCCAGGCCAGCGCCCCGGCCCGCTCGGTTCGGTGATCCTCGTCGGCCTCCTCGGGAAAGTTGCTGACCATGATCACGGGCTTGTCCGCCGTGAGCGGGTCGCTCTTCAACCGGTCGAGCACATCGGCGCCGGTGATCGAGCCGAGCTCCCAGTCCAGGACGAAGATCTCGGGGATTCCGCCGGCCAGCGCGGCAGGCAACCGGTCGGGGTCGTTGACCACCTGCACGCGAAAGCCGGCCATCTCCAGGCCGCGCCTGTACATCTCGGTGGCGTCGGGGTCGTCGTCGATCAGCATCACGGCAGGTTCTTTGTGCATGGCCCTCCATCGGTCGATCACGTATCGCGGACTTTCGCCAGATACGCTTCGACGCGGGGTCGCGGCGAGCACTCTGCCTACATCAACAGTAGCGCGCTAGGAGCCCCGGCCCTTCGTCACTTCTTTTTCTTTTTGTGGGGGGTGCCGCCGTCACCACCGCCACCGCCATCGCCCCTGGTCGAGCCGCCCCCGCCCGACTCCGGAGGCGACGACGGCTGCGTCCCGGACAGGTAGTAGTTGCCGAATGCGACCGTGATCCCGGGTGGCATGCTGTACCAGTCGTTTCCGCCCAGGAGCGGCAGGGCCTGCGTGAGGAAGGAACGCCACGCGGGGACCGCGACGTAGTAGCTGTCCGAGCCCTCGGTCATCTTGACGCGCCAGTCGGGGTTTCCCATCCATACCGCGACCGCGAGCTTGGGCGTGTAACCGACGGTCCATGCGTCCGCGAAGCTGTCGGAGGTTCCCGTCTTCACCGCCACGGTGAATCCCGGGATGACCAGGTCCGAGTTCCGCCCGAAGATCAGCGCCCGGTTGTCGTCGGTCGAGAGGATCGAGGACATGATGAACGCGACGCGCGGGTCGAGCACCTGCTTCGCCGATTCGGTGTGGTTGAAGATGGTCTGGCCGGCCCTGTCGATGCGTTCGATCGCGAACGGCTGGCGCAGCACACCCTGCGTGGCCAGCACGGAAGCGCCCGTGGCCATCTGCAGCGGCGTCTCGCCGTAACCCCCCAGCGTGAGAGACGGTCCGAAGCTGTCGGGGGAATCGTTGCTGGTGAAGGACCCGTCGGAGTGCTGCTGCCATGGCGGCGCACCCATCGCGCGCGCCATCTGCACCACCTGGGGCACGCCCACACCCAGCTCCACCTTCACCGCCGGGATGTTCAGCGAGTTGCCGATGCACTGCTGCACCTGGCAGGTGCCGTGGTACCGGCCGTCGTAGTTCTGCGGCTGGTATTCGGTTCCCGAACCAGGGTCGAGGTACTTGAACGGTGCGTCGGCGACGGGCGTCGTCATGGTGTACCTGCCGCTGTTGATCGCCGCGGTGTACGTGAAGATCTTCATCGACGATCCTGGGTTGCGCGGCGGCCACAGGGCCAGGTTGTACTGGCCGCCGTTGGCGGTTGGATTCGCCGAGGCGACCATCGCGACAATGGCGCCCGAGCGAGGGTCGAGAGCGACCAGCGCCCCCTGCTGAACGTTCCGCCACGCGAGCGCCCGCTGCGTGGACGAGATGGCGTCCTGACCGGCCTTCTGCAGATCGAGGTTCAACGTGGTGTAGACGCGCAGGCCTCCGCCGTACGTCTCGCCCGTGCCGTAGGTCTGGACCAGCTGCTGCGTGACGTAGCCGACGAACCCCGGCGCGAGCACGTTGTTGGTGTTGGCGGGCATGAACATCCGGTCCGGCGGCTTGAGATCCTCCGCGTAGGCCTCGTCCGCGTCGTGCTGCGTGACCTTGCCGGCCACGACCATCGCGGTGAGGACCTGGAGCTGGCGCGCTTTCGCGGCATCCCAGTTCACGAACGGGTCGTACAGCGTCGGGCCGCGGACCAGGCCGGCGAGCATGGCCGCCTGCGCCAGGTCGAGCTGTCTTGTCGCCTTGTGAAAGTAGATCCGTGACGCCGCCTCCGAACCGACGGCGCTGTTTCCGAACGTGACGTCGTTCAGATACATCTCGAGGATCCGCGACTTCGGGTACTTGCGCTCCACCTCCATGGCCAGGAGCGCCTCGTTCAGCTTGCGCTGGAACGTAGGCTCGTCACCCAGCACGCGCAGCTTGACGAGCTGCTGCGTGATCGTCGATGCACCCTCCACCGTGTGGCCTGCCTTGAGGTTGACCAGGGCGGCGCGAGCGATGCTGCCCGGATCGATGCCGTGCTCCTGGTAGAAATTCCTGTCTTCGATCGAGACCACCGCCTCGGGCAGGTAGGTGCCCATCGACGACAGCTGCTCGTCATAGTGCTGGTACCCCGCGGGATGGAGGTCCGCCAGCAGCGTGGTCCTGTCGCCCGCATAGATGAGCGTGTCCCCGGGTATGGGGCTCGCCACCAGCGTCGGGTCGGGCAGCTGCGACGCGTAAGCGATGTACAGCGGCGGCGTGACCGCCGCGACGACGACCGCCACAGCGGCGAACGCGCCGAGGCGGTAGGGCCAGCGAGCGCGGCGCTTTCGACGCCGGATGTGGTGGCCCGCCGCCGGCCGCGGAGGCCAGACGATGGGCGTCCTACGGTAGCGCTCGAACTCCGACACGGTCCCGAGCGCGTGCGTCACTCACAGAATGCGCCCCCCACGATGAGGACAACGCACGCGCCGCGGCGAGTAATTGCTTACAGGGCTGATGTAATTCTTTGTGAACGGCGAATCAACATCGCTTGATCGGGGGCGGTCGCCGTCCCGCACACTCAGTGGATGGTCATCGCGTGCTCCGTCTGCGGGCTGCCGCTGCCGCCTGGAGCCAGGTTCTGTCCCAACTGCGGCGCCGCCGTTGGGGCGCTCGTCGAAACCGAGGAGCGAAAGGTGGTGACCATCGTGTTCGCCGACATCGTCGACTCCACGCGCTTGGCGCAGACCCTCGATCCGGAGCGCTCGCGCGAGCTGCTCGGCAGCTTCTTCGACGCCGCGAATGAAGAGCTCGCGGCCTTGCGCGGGCGCGCCGAGAAGTACGTCGGCGACGCGGTGATGGCGGTGTTCGGCCTGCCGCACGTGCATGAGGACGATGCCGTGAGGGCGGTCCGCGCCGGCCTCGCGATCCGCGCCCGCGCGCACCGGCTGGGTGCGTCGGCCGGGGTTGGCTCTCTGGAAGTGCGTGTCGGAATCGAAACGGGCGAGGCCGCCGTCGGTCGCGGCCCGACGGGCCAGCTGCTGGTCACCGGACCGGTGGTGAACGCAGCCGCCCGCCTTCAATCCGCGGCGCGCGCCGGCGAGGTGCTCGCCGGAAGGACGACGCAGGCCCTCACCGCCAACAAGGTTTCGTTCGGCCGCCGAAGGAGGATCAGGGCGAAGGGATTCGACGAAGCCCTCGACGCCCATCCCGTCGACGGCCTGACCACGCGCTCGGCACGGCGCACCATCCCGTTCGTCGGGCGGACGAGCGAGCAGGCGATCCTCGGCCAGAGCCTGGGCCTCGCCAGCACGACCGGGCGCCCGGTGCTCGTGACCGTGGCCGGCGAAGCGGGGATCGGAAAGTCGCGACTCGCAGACGAGCTGGCGGCCGGAGTCAGCGCCGCGGTCCCCATCCTGCGCGGGCGCACCCGCTCCGACACGGACACGGCGACGTTTTCCGCCGCGGCCACCATCGTCGCGGACCTCGCCGGGATCGAAGGCTCCGATTCACCCGAACGGATCCGCGCCCGGCTGCAGGAGCTGGTCGAGCGCTGCTGCGACCCGGCCGAGAGCCTCCGCGTGACGCAGCGCCTGGGTCTGCTCTTCGGCCTGGCCGAGCAGCCCGAGGAGACGGCATTCGTGCACGACGTGCAGGCGGGCTTCATCGCACTGATCGACGGGCTGGCCCGCGACCATCCCGTCGTGCTGCTCTTCGACGACGTGCACGACTTGAAAGCGCCGATGCTCGACCTGATCGAGCGGCTTGCGGGGCCCGGCCGCCGCGGACCACGTCGTGCTCTGGTCGTCGCCCTCGCGCGCGACGAGCTGCTCGAGCAGCGCCCGACCTGGGGCTCGAGCAGCGGCAACGCCGTCCTGGTGCGGCTCGATCCCCTGTCGCAGGAGGATGCCGTCCATCTCGCGCGCCACGCGGCCGGCGGCCACATCGAAGACGCCGAGGCGCAGGAGATCGCGCGGCGGGCCGGGGGCAACCCTTTCTTCATCATCGAGACGACGGGCATGCTGATGCCGGACGGCAACGGATCCGCACCCCGCCGGGCGACCCTGCCGCCGACCGTCCAGGCGATCGTCGCGGCAAGGCTCGACACGCTGCCCGCCAGGCTGCGAGACCTGGCGCGCCGAGCCGCGATTTTCAAGTACTCGTTCGACCTCGAGGAGCTCGCCGTCGTCGACGCGGCCGCAACCGAGGCCGAGCTGCTCCAGCTGGAGGACGCCGAGGTCATCGTGCGCGACCAGCCCTCGATGGGAGCCGCCGCGCCGCAGTGGAAGCTCAGGCACGCCACCCTCAAGGAGGTCGCGTACGCGAGCCTGCCCAAGCGCGAGCGCCTGCGGCTGCATCAGCGCGTGGCCGAGTTCCTGCTCCAGGACGGCCACCTTTCGCTGGCCGCGGACCATCTCGAGCTCGCCGCGAAGGCGGCGCTCGATCTCGACCCCGACGACCGGACCGTCGCCGGCCAGGCGGCCGATGCGCTGCTGCGCGCCGGCGACCGGGCGCGCCGGAGGATGGAGCTGCGCTCAGCGGTCGAGCGGTACCAGCGGGCGCTGGTCATGGGAGGCGACGAGACGAAATGGGGGATGCGCGAGGCGCGGGCTCTGGCCGGCATGGGTGAGGCGTACTACTGGCTGGGCGAGTACCCCGCGGCGATCGAGGCGCTCGAGCGCGGCGCCACGCTCGGCGAAGCGCACGATGACGCCTTCACTCTTGCGCTTGCCCTTCGTTTCCTCGGCGACGTCGCGATCAACTACGAGGCCGACGTGGACAAGGCGGAGACCCTGCTCAATCGTTCGCTGGAAGCGGCGGAGAAGCTCGGCGACCCGTGGGCCGTCGTGCGCACCCTGCTCTTCGCCGGCTGGGTGCCCTGGACGCGCGGCCGGTTCGAGGAGTCAGAGCGCATGTGGCGACGCGCCCTCGAGATGGTCGACCCGAAGGACACCTGGGCGCGCGTCCGCGCCCTCACGGCGCTTTCGATCAACCGTTCCGACATGGGCGACGCCGAGGCGGCGCTCAAGCTGATCGACGAGGCAAACGCGCTGGCCGAGGAGGCGGGCGACCAGTTCAGCGTCGCCAACACCCAGGTCCAGAAGGGACGTGCCCTCGACGAGCTCGGCCGGCACGACGAGGCGCTGCCATGGTTCGACCGCGGCATAGCGATCTTCGCGGAGCTCGGGGCGCGTTGGGAGCTGGCCGACGCGCGCGCGGCCCGCGGCATCGCGATGCGCGAGCTCGGGCGACTCGACGCAGCGGAGGAGGACCTGCGCTTCGCGATCAGGACCGCCGAGGACCTCGGGGACCGTCAGCTGCCGGCCTGGACGTGGCGCAACCTGGCGCGTGTCGCGGAGCTGCGCGGCGACAAGGCCGAGGCCGAAGAGCTGCTGCGGCGGTCGCGCGAGGCTGAGCTCCGCGGCCCGCGCTGAGCCGTCTGGGTCAGCGGCGGAGGCGGCGAACCGTCCTGACCGTCGCCTCTCTGGCCGCGATGAGGCTTGCGGTGGGCGAAAGGACGAGGTCCCATGTGCCCGCGTACGTGACCTTTTCGCCACCGAAGCCGGCTTTGAACTCGCTGAATCCATGCCATGGATGGCCGGGATCGTCGTTGGGCGGAATGCCCCACAGGTCGTAGTCCTGGCACCCTTGCCCGGCCGCGTACTGGATGCCTCGCCACATGGCGAGATCCATCGCCTTGAGGTTCTTCTGGCGGCCGTTCGAGCCGCTGTAAAGGTAGTAGCCGCGCCCGTCGTGCATCGCGACCATGAGTGCGCACAGCGACTCGCCCTCGTGTCGGGCGACGAAGGTGCGGCTTCCAGGCAGCCGGTCCAGGAGCAGCTGGAGGTAGTCGCGGCCGGGCAGGTTGATGCCGGCGCGCGCGGCGCTGGCGGCCACGTGGACGGCAAGCTCGCCCGCGTCGGCGCCCTCG
>DATEHQ010000057.1:0-2437 GCA_035279525.1 Candidatus Dormiibacterota bacterium | reverse complement strand
GCAGCTCGTCGCCGAGCACCGTGATCGTCTTCTCGGGCGCCTCGGCCACAAGCTGAGGTCGTCGGTGCTCGCACTTCAGGAGTCGGCTCGCCAGGCCGCGTTCGGCCGCACCGAGCTCCTCGAAGGCCTTTTCGAGCAGGCGCAGGAGGTCGGCCGGCGTGCGGCGGCGCTCGAGGCCGCGGCCATGGAGCCGAAAGACAGCGCGCGAGGGGTCGTGCTCGGCGCCGTGCTCAACCTCGCGCTGCCCTCCTCCGACCGCCGGCTGCCGCCGGACGCCGTCGTGGTGGGCTCGGAGCCGATGCTCGTCGAGGCCTTCGCCCGGGCGCGGGACTGGCTGTCAGGCGATTCCCTCAAGGTGGGGGCCGAGCCGGTCGGATCGTGGTGGAAGATCTCCCTGGCCTCGTCGGGGACGCGCAAACCCCTTGCCGTCCCGGAGATGGGCGAGCCGCTCGTCCGCCTCATCGTCGACACGCACCTCGACGGCTGGCTCGACGTCACCGCCCAGGACGGGGCGGACATCTACCTCCCGGCCTACCACCTGCGTTAGTGGCGCCGGAGCCCCGGTCGTGGCTCTAGTCCAGCGGGTCGTGGCCCCGAACCCGGGGCCCTATACCGGGCCAGGCACCAACACGTGGATCGTCGATGCGGGTCCTGTCGTCGTCGTGATCGACCCCGGCCCCGACGAAGAAGCGCACCTCGAGGCCATCGAGCAGCGCCTCGCCGGAGCGACGGTCGGCGCAGTCGTGGTGACTCACTCGCACTCGGACCACCTGGCCCTCGCGGAGCGGTTTGCACGTCCGCATCACGTGCCTGTGAGGCGATTCCCCGAGCTGGCGGACGGTGACACCATCCAGGTCGGCACTCTGAGTCTCACCGCGCTGCACACGCCAGGGCACTGCGCCGACCACCTTTGCTTTTTGATGCCTGCAGACGGCGCCGTTTTCACCGGCGACCTCATCCTGGGGCGAGGCAGCTCCATGGTCACCTACCCCGAGGGCGACGTGGCCGCCTACCTCCATTCCCTCGACCGCCTTGCTGCGCTGCACCCTCGCATCCTGTTCCCGGGTCACTGGGATCCGGTCACCGAGGCGATGGCGAAGATAGCCGAGTACCGTGAGCACAGGCTCGCGCGCGAGACGCAGGTGCTGAGCGAGATCAAACGCGAACCGGGGACCGCGGGCGATCTCACGCGACGCGTGTACGGAGAGCTCGACGAGAAGCTCATGCTCGCCGCCGAGATGACCCTGCGAGCGCACCTCCGCAAGCTGGTCGACGATGGGGCGGTGCGAACCGAGGTGCGCAGCGGCGGGGAGACCTTCGAAGCCACGGTATCGTGAGCCTGGTGATCGACCAGCGCCCGCCGGTGCTATCTCTCTCGGCCGGCGACTTCGAGTCCTGGCTCGTCGCTCACTCCGCAGCCGGATACCGGCGCCGGCAGGTGTGGGGCTGGCTCGCCCGCGGCGCCGGCTCGTTCGAGGCGATGCTCGACCTGCCGGCGGAGCTGCGCCGAGCGCTGAGCGTCGATTTTCGCCTCACCTCGCTGCGCCCGATCGCGGTGTCCGAAGCCGACCGCGGCCTCACGACGAAAAGGCTGTTCGAGCTCGACGGCGGCCATTCGGTGGAGGCGGTGGTGATGCGGTATCCGGACCGCTCGACGCTCTGCATCTCCTCGCAGGCCGGCTGTCCCATCGGCTGCCCTTTCTGCGCGACCGGCAAGTTCCCCTTCGGTCGCAACCTCAGGGCACACGAGATCGTCGAGCAGGCGATGGACGCGGCGCGGATGCTGGCGGACGAGGGCCGGCGCCTATCGCACGTGGTCTTCATGGGCATGGGTGAGCCGATGGCGAACTACAAAGAGGTGGTCGAGGCGGTGCGCCGGATCTCCGATCCCGAGCTGCTCGGCGTCAGCCCGCGACGGATCGTCGTCTCCACCAGCGGCCTCATACCGCGTATCGAGCAGCTCGGCCGGGAGGGGCTGCCGGTCACGCTCGCGATCTCGCTGCATGCGGCGCGCGACGAACTGCGCGACGTGCTCGTCCCGATCAACCGCAAGTACCCCGTGCGCGAGCTGGTCGGGGCCGCGCAGGCCTTCGCCGAGAAGACCGGGCGGCGCGTCAGCTACGAGTGGGTGCTGCTGGCCGGAGTCAACGACACAGAGCGCGACGCAAAGGAGCTGGGCGCGCTGCTGCGCCGCAAGCTCGCGCACGTCAACCTGATCCCGTTCAACCCGGTCGAGGGGACGCCGTATCGCGCCCCCGACCGCCAGTCAATCCGCGCGTTCAAGGAAAGAGTCGAGGCGCACGGCCTCAACGTCACCGTCCGTGACACGCGCGGCCGCGAGGCGGACGCGGCATGCGGCCAGCTGCACGAGCGCGTCATGCGAGGCAAGCAGGTCGTGGGGGCCGTCTAACACGCTCTTCGCGGGGACGTCCGGGTT
>DATEHQ010000056.1:0-1689 GCA_035279525.1 Candidatus Dormiibacterota bacterium | reverse complement strand
CCCGCCGGCGCTCAACAACCTGGGCGTGGCGCTCGACGAGATGGATCGTCACGGAGAGGCGCTCGAGTGCTTCACCAAGGCCGTGACGCGGGATCCCCGCAACGTCGACGCCCACACGAACATGGGCATCGCGCACCAGCGGATGGGACGCACGGACGAGGCGATCGCCTGCCACAGGAAGGCGATCGCGATCGACCCCCGATTCGCCGCCGCGCACCTCAATCTCGGTCTCGCATTTACCGAACAAGGCCAGGTTGCCGCGGCCGTGGAATCGTTCCAAAGCGCCCTCTCGCTCGATCCGCGCAGCGCGGAAGCTCACGCTCAGCTCGGCATCGCCCACCGGACGCTGGGGCGGCTGACCGAAGCGCTCGCCTTGCTCGAGAAGGCGATCTCGATCAAGCCGGACCATGTCGCCGCCCTGATCCATCTGGGGAGCGCATACCAGCAGCGGGGGATGCTGGAGCGCGCGGTCCCGCTCTTCGAGCGGGCGGTCGCCCTCGACCCGGAGTCGGCCGACGCGAGGCACAACCTCGGCGTCGCCCTGCAAGGCCTTTCGCGGCACGAGGAGGCGATCGCCTGCTTCGAGGGAGCCCTGCGGCTCGATCCCATGCACCGGTATACCCTCGGAGCGCTGCTCTGGAGCCAACGCCGGAGCTGCCGGTGGGACGCGCTGGCCGCGAGGACCTCGGAGCTGCGAGCCGCGGTTCGGAAAGGCCTGCCCGTGACCGAGCCCTTCACGCTGCTTGCCGTGTCCGGGGATCCGGAAGAGCAATTGCTGTGCGCGAGGGCTTTCTGCAAGGACAAGATGAGATCCGGAGCCGCGGCCGCGTGGAGCGGCGAGCGCCGCCCCCGGGAAAAGATCCGCCTGGCCTATCTGTCCGCGGATTTCCGCGAGCACGCGGTCGCGTACTGCACCGCGGAGCTGTTCGGGCTTCACGATCGCTCCAGGTTCGAGGTCATCGGCGTGTCCTTCGGAGCGGACGACGGCAGTCCCATGCGCGCCGGCCTGGCCAGTTCCTTCGACCGCTTCCTGGATGTGCGCGAGCGGGACGATGAGGAGGTGGCGGGCCTGCTGAAAAACATGCAGGTGGATATCGCTGTGGACCTCACTGGGTACACTGCTGGAGGCAGAACGGGGATACTTTCCTTCCGTCCCGCGCCGGTCCAGGCGGAGTACCTCGGCTTCCCCGGCACGACCGGGGCGGATTTCGTCGACTATCTCATCGCCGACCGTTTCGTGATTCCGGAGCCGGAACGGCGCTACTACAGCGAGCAGGTCGTGTTCCTGCCGGACAGCTACATGGTGAACCCTTCCCGCAGAGGCGTGGCCGAGCCGCTCCCGAAGCGAGCGGACGCCGGTCTGCCCGAGACCGGTTTCGTGTTCTGCTGCTTCAACAACAGCCACAAGCTCGCCCCCGAAGTATTCGACGCATGGATGCGCCTCCTTTCCCAGGTCGAGGGGAGCGTGCTGTGGCTCGCCGGCGGCAATGCGGCGGCCGAGGCGAATCTCCGAAGCGAGGCCGCTCGACGGGGCGTAGACCCGCGCCGGCTGGTGTTCGCATCCTTCGTCAAGCGGATCGAGGAGCACTACGCGCGGCTGCATCTGGGCGATCTGTTCCTGGACACGCCGTACAACGGGCACGTCACCACGGCCGACGCGCTCTGGGCGGGACTCCCCGTGCTGACCTG
>DATEHQ010000055.1:0-8705 GCA_035279525.1 Candidatus Dormiibacterota bacterium | reverse complement strand
CGCGCAGCCGGTTTTTGTGACAGCCGATCGCTGGGGTCAGTTCACTCCGCCGAGGGTCACCGTCGCGTTGTGTGTGCCGCTCTCGTTGACCCAGGTGATCGACACGCGGTCGCCGGCCTTGTGGGACTTGACCGCGGTGCCAAGCGTGGCCGTGTCCGTGACCGCCGACCCTCCGACGTTCGTGATCACCGACCCGGCGGCGATTCCGGCCTTTTCGGCCGGCTGGCCGGCAAGCACCCTGCGCACGAGCGCGCCGGCGCTGACGTTGAGACCAAGCTGTGCCGCGGTGGCGCTGTCCAGCGTCTCCACCGAGACGCCGAGGTATCCGACCTGGCCGTAGATGAGGTCGCCGGCCTGCTCGCCGGCGCGAATCCTGTTCACCACCGAAAGTGCCGTGTCGGCGGCGATCGCGTAGCCGACCGACGAAGCCGAGGACCGGAAGCCCTGCGCCTGACCGGCTGTGATCATGCCCACCACCTGGCCCGACGAGTTGACGAGCGCGCCGCCGGAGTCACCCTGGTAGATGACGGCGTCGCTTTCGATCATGCCGGTCAGCTGCTCGGATGATCCGCCGCCCTCGCTCGCCGTGATCGTCTGGTCGAGCGCGGTGACGCTCCCCTGGCTGACGTTGGGTGCGCCCCCGCGGCCGAGCGCGTTGCCGATCGCCACGACGGTGTCACCGACGTGGAGCGTCGACGAGTTCGCGAAGCTCACCGTGGGCAGGCCGGAAACGCCTTCAATCTGGATCAACGCCACATCCGCGGACGGGTCGGTCGCGATCAGGTGCGCGGCGTAGCTCTGACCTCTTCCCACCACTGTGACCTGGATGCTGGTCGACCCATCGATGACGTGGTTGTTGGTGAGCACCTCACCCGACGAGGTGATGATCATGCCGGTGCCCGCGGCCTGGCCGCCGCCGATCACAGTGTTGACGTCGACCAGCGCCGGATCGACCTTCGAGGCGATGGCCGACGCATTGAGGCTGCCGCCGTTGCTGGTCTGAGGGCTGATCGCCTGGTTCGAGGACTGCGCCTGCTGGTTGTTCTGCGCGGCCTGCCTTCCGTCGATGACTCGGGCGAGGCTGAAGCCCACGCCCACTCCCGCGGCCGCCGCGATGACGGCGGCCAGGACCAGCCCCGCGGCCAGGCGATGCCAGAACGAATTGGTGGGTGGCGCCGGTGGCGGCGTCCCCCAGTACTGCATCGGCGGCGGCTCCGACGGGGCGGGTGGCAGCCACGACTGCTCCTGCGGGCCGGACGCCGGCTCGATCGGTTCCATCGGCTTCTGTTCCATCTCTGACATCAACGTACCTCCGTCACGCGCCCGTGCGCCATCTCGAGTTCAGAGGATGCCGCCGGATGCTGGGAGGCCGCTCGAAGGACCCTTAGGATTTGCTGAGAACGCCGGCCGGCGACAGACTAACGCCGGTGGACCAGCGGACGCAGCGGCGGGTGCTGTTGATGGTGGGCGGGATGTTGCTCGGATACGTGCTGTCGGCAGCGTGCTTTGCGGCCGGCTTCATCGCCGGGCAGCGGTGGCTGCTGATCGGGGCCCTGGTGCTCCTTGTGGTGGCGAGCGGCCTCTCGACGCTGATCCGCCCGGTCGCGCTCGGCTTCCGACGGTGGTGGACCGACGCCCCACCGGTCCGCCGGGTCATCAATGTGGCGCTCGTGTTCGCGCGGGTGGCGCTGATAGCCGTGTTCGTGTTCGCCGCGGTGCACCTCAGGATTCGCTAGCTTGCGGTTAGCGGGCGCCAGGTCATCGGGCCGATCGCGCCTTGCTCGCAACGGGGTTACGTGTAGAGCAGCTCTCCCCACTGCTCGCCGTCGAGCGCGAGGTCGAGGTGCTTCAACGGCCCGAGCCCGCGGACCGTGAGGGCAAACCGGGCCGGGAGGCGCCTGGCCGCGCTGCGATGGATCAGGATCGCGTTCCCGTCAGGCATCACGCCCATCGCGTGATCCTCGAGACGGTCCGTCGCCGACTGCTCACGGACCGTGGCGCGGCAGATCTTTCCGCCGCCGCAGCAGCGGCGCACGTCGTAGGCAAGCACCAGGGGCTGTCGGGGGCGATGAGCCGCGAGCCACGCCTGCGCCATCGAATCGAGCTCGACCTGGATTGCCGGCACAGACCGATTATCTCGCGGCGCGCAAAAACAAATGACCCCTAGAATCCGGGTCTCTCCTGGAGATCTTCTCCCTTGCGGGATCGGTTCTCCAGTCGTTTCCTGAATCCTCGGGGCCGACACGAACCATATCGGCCGTCGGTTCAGATGGCAAGTCCGAAAAAAATTCGGGAAGCAGGCGGCGCGATGTAGCCGGTGGCGGCTGGTTAGATTTGGGCGATGGACGAGGACGCGATCAGGCATTACGTCGACAGCACGCTGGCGGGCGTCGACATCGTGATCGGGTCCAGGGAAGCCGGCTCGCCCGACATCGCGTGGGGCGACACGTTTTTCATCTACGACCCGGAGGGCAAGTTGGAGGGAGCGCGTCAGTTTCCTTTCGCGACCATCGTCACCAAGGACTACGCCGATTTCGACAACGCTTCCAACCTCGATCGTCCCGGAGTCTTCAGGCTGAACATCGGCCTGACCAGAGAAACCTTCGAGAAGCTGTTCGGGGGTGAAGCCGATCACGACTTCACGCGTCTCGACACCCTGATGCCTCACCCGGTTTACGGCCGCAACCACTGGGTCTGCGTGCTCAACCCGAGCGACGCCACCTTCGAGAAGCTGAAGCCGCTCCTCGACGAGGCCTACGAGGTGTCGGTCAAGCGCTACGCGCGCTGAGGAATCGCCGCCTCGGTCTCCTGGTGGACGTAGTGGCCGCCCCTGAGGGCTGAGGCCGCGGCGGCGACGAGGCTGGCGGCGATCGAGAAGCCCAGGACCAGGATGAGGCCGTGGTGGAACGGCTCGGAGATGAGCGACGGAAAGAACGCCTGCCCCGTCAGCCGCGCCGCGTCGGCGGGCGGCAGCTGGCTGAGCAGCGGGCCGAGCAGCGTCTGCAGCGGGTTGTAGCCGAGGAAGGAGGCGAAGAGGTAGCTGATCGGGGGAAGGCCCGCGAGGTGCTGCGCGACCGCGCCGGGCACGCCGTTGGCGGTGAGTCCTCTGTACATCGCGCCCGGGACGGTGGCGTTCAGGCCGACGATCATCAAGGTGAAGAAGAGGCCGATCGACAGCGGCATGCCGACGTTCTGAAACGTGACCCGAATGCCCGACGCGACTCCGCGGTGGCGCGCGGGCACGCTGTTCATGATCCCCGCAGTGTTGGGAGAGGCGAAGAGCCCCATCGCGATGCCGTTGGCGAAGATGATCAGGCCGAAGACCGGATATGAGAAGTCGGCCGGAAGCAGCATCAAGAGCGCGAACGTGGCGGCAGCGAGGACCATCCCGCCGGTGGCGAAAGGCCGCGCCCCGTAGCGGTCGGAAAGAACGCCCGAGACCGGCCCCGCGACGAGGAAGCCGGCGGTCATCGGCAGCATGTAGATGCCGGCCCAAAGCGGCGTCTGCGTGTAGTCGTATCCGTGCAGCGGCAGCCAGATGCCCTGCAGCCAGATGATGAGCATGAACTGAAGCCCGCCGCGGGCGACGGCGGCCAGCATGCCGGCGATGTTGCCCGCCGTGAAGGCGCGGATCTTGAAGAGCTCCAGGTGGAACATCGGGTCGGGCGTCCTGGTCTCCCAGTACGCGAACAGCCCGAGCACCGCGAGACCGCCCACCACGAGGCCGATCACCGACGGGTTGGTCCAGCCCATCGATGAGCCACCGTAGGGCTGCAGGCCGGACGTCACGCCGACGAGCAGCATGGACAGCCCAGCCGCGAAGGCGATGTTGCCGATCCAGTCGATCCGCGCCCGCTGGCGGCGACCGATCTCGCGCAGCTGCCAGAAACCCCACACGGTCCCGACCACACCGATCGGCACGTTGATGATGAAGATCCACCGCCAGCTGATCGCGGCCAGGACGCCCCCGACCACGATGCCGAGGAACGACCCCGCCATGCCCGCGATCATGTTGATCCCGAGCGCGAATCCTCTCTGGTCGGGCGGGAACGCGTCGGTGAGGAGGGCGGCCGAGCTCGCCATCATCATCGCGCCGCCTACCGCCTGCACCATGCGCAGCACGATCAGCTCGATCGCGCCGGCGGCGCCCTGGCTCCAGACCAGCGAGAGCGCGATCGCCGCCAGCGTGAAGATCAGGAACCCGAAGTTGTAGATGCGTGTCCGGCCGAACATGTCGCCGAGGCGGCCGGCGGTGACCACGAGGACGGCCGACACGACCATGTAGCCCATCAGCAGCCAGAGGAGGTAGCTGAAGTTCGCAGGGTCGAGAGGGTTGATGTTGATGCCGCGAAAGATCACCGGCATCGCGATCAGGATGCTCGTCGCGTTGACGGTGGCGATGAGCATGCCGATCGTCGTGTTGGAGAGTGCGATCCATTTGTAGGCGATGCGCGGCTGCGCCGCGTCGCCTGATGGCCGCGGAGCCTCTGCCCTCACCGCGCGGCCACCGGCTGCTCGACTTGCTCTCGGCCGGCCACCGCGGCCAGGGCCGCAAATGCACGGTGCGTGGCGGCCAGGTCCTGGTCGCTGAGCTCCCTCACCCAGCGCTCGAGAACCGTGCGGCCGCCGTGCCTGACCCGACCGATGAGGTTCGTGCCGGCGATGGTCGGACGAACCAGGACTCGGCGCGCGTCGCCGGCGTCGCGCAGGCGGAAGGCGAGGCCGGCGCGGACCAGCTTGTCGACCAGGAGCGACGCCGCGGGCGGCTTCACGCCAAGCCGCTCGGACAGCATGCCCATGGTGCAAGCCTGCCGGTCGTCGATCACGGCCAGCGCTTTCAGCTGGGCCATGGTGATGTCGGTGCCGAGCAGCTCGCCCAGCGTCGCGCGCACCGCCGCGCGAATCACCGCGTGGCCCGCCTCGACCGAATCGTGCATCAGCTCGCGCCTGGACATTTCGTTTAGTAACACTAAAGTAATTGCAGCCTCCGCCGCAACATCGAACGCCCCGTCTGTGGAGAGGAGGTGGAGCGTCCGGCTCAGGAACGCCTGGCCGAGCGTTCGCCAGTCGCTGCGGCCGGGAGAGGCGCTCGCGAATCCCTCACGGCGACGAGCATCGCGTCGCGCAGGCGGCCCTGGTCGGCAGGCGAGAGTCGGCGAAAGGCGGCCGGCGGCTCGAACAGTCGACCGACGAGCTCGTCCCTGACCTCGCGGCCCTTCGGTGTGACGGTCAGGATGTTGACCCGGCGGTCGGCGGCGTTCGGCCGCCGGATCACGAGGCCGCGCTCCTCGAGCCGGTCCGTCGGGTCGACCACGGTGGAGGGATTGCACCTCAGACGAGCGGCCAGCTCCTTCTGCGAGATCGCGTGGTCGGGGTCGAGCTGGACCAGCGTCCACGCCGAGACGGGCGACAGCCCTACGGCCGAGGAAACTTCGTTCATCCGCTCTTCCCACCCGGCCAGGCACTCGACCACCAGCGCCCAGAGCTCCTGGGCCCGGGATCGGTAGCGCAGGCCGGGTACGAATTCGTCGCTCATCTGGCCGCGAAGTGTACGCGCGCGGCGGCGGATTGAAGTGGCAGAGAAATAAATGGAGAATCCAACCGGTTGGGAGTTAAAAGGCGGGCCAGGGCCGGGGCGTTGGCTCGCGGGCTGCGGCACTAGATACCAAGGAGGAATCAATGGCAACCTGGAAATTCGACCCCCTTCACACCCAGGTCGAGTTCTCGGCCAAGCACCTCGGGATGATGACGGTGCGGGGCAATTTCAACGACGTAACGGCATCCGGCGAGCTGGACCCTGAGCATCCCGAGCGCTCGCACTTCGAGGCGACGATCAAGACGGAAAGCATCCGCACCCACCACGCGCAGCGCGACAGCGACCTGCGCTCGTCCAACTTCCTCGAGGTCGAGAAGTACCCGACGATGTCGTTCAAGAGCACCAAGGTCGAGCACGTGGGCGGCGAGCGCTACCGCGTGACGGGCGACCTGACGATCAAGGGGACCACCCACCCCGTGACCCTAAACGCCGTCAAGTACGGCGAGTTCCGCGACGACCGCATGGGCCACCGCATCGGCTACGCCGCCGAGACGGAGATCAAGCGCAAGGACTTCAACATGCGGTTCGACGCGATGCTGGACGGCAGGTTCGTCGTGAGCAACGAGGTCCAGATCAACATCGAGGGCGAGCTCATCGAGGTCGCGGAAGAGGCCAGCGCGGCCGGCGGGGGAAGCGCGAAGGACTCAGCCGCGAAGAGCTGACGCTTCCGCGTTTGGGAGGTGCGTCGTGTAGCGATGCGACAAGCCGCGCTCGCGGTGAGCGCGGCCGTGCGCACCAAAGGAATCAGCAACCGAGCGCGTAGCTGGTGGCCGAGCACACGCGGCGCATCACTGAATCATCGACCGCGCCAATCCGCGTGCTCAGCGATGTCTTGGTGATCGTGTGGAGGCCATCGCAGTTGATGACGTACGGGGTGCGCCTCAATCAATGCTGCCGGCAGCAACCACCCACTCGCACTTTTGACCTGTAACCGCCGATATACGGTCGAAGTCGGCGTCATAGTGCAACACGACCAAGCCCGCGCCTTCGGCCGCTGCGGCTACCAATAGGTCAGGAATCTTCCGCCCTGACTGGCTTCGGCTGGCGAGCAGACGCTGCACTTGTCGTGCCCTCCTGACATGCCGCGCTTCCGTTTCAACCAAGCCGAAGACCGCCAGGGCTTCCTGGAGCCGGTCCCATTCGCGAGAATTCCGTGCGGAGTAACCGATCTCTAGATCTGAGACTCCTGCTCGGCCAAGCCGTCCGAGTTCAGCCATAGGCTCAATCGCCGCCCGGACGCTCGGTTCGCCAAGTCGAGTTAGGACGCTGGTGTCCACGAGGTGCGTCAGCGCCATGCGCGTTCGCGGTCCTGGAGTTTGGCGCGGATCAGGAAATCGATCGACCGTGCGACTTCGCGGCTGCGACCTCGGCTGACCTGACGAAGTGCTTCATTGACCGTGTCCTTGATCGTCCCCGTACCAAGTCGGGCCCGTGCAGCGCCGAGGACGTCGTCGTCAATGTCAACCAGGTGTTTGCTCATCCACTGAGTATATCCGGCGCGGCAGCAATATATATCTTGTTCGGACTGACACAACCGATTTGGGGCGGCAACTGTCTAGAAACTTGACCACGTACCCGCGATTGGGAGAGAGGCGCAGTGGTCAGAGAAGCTCGTCAGGAGGATGTTCGACAGCGGCTCCGATCAGTACGGCCTTAGTGGGCTGCAAACCGGGATGACAGGGCCGCAGTTCGAGGCAGCGCTCGGAGACTTTCTCCGCCGCGCAGAAGCCTTCGCTCAAATCAGACCGGTCGTTGATCTGACAGCCCGTGCGCCGAACCTCGGCGGGCCGCAGATCAAGACGTGGTTCGACCAGGTCGCTGGCGGCTTCGAGAACATCAACAAGGTCATCGTCTCGTCGCTGGTTGAGGAGTTCCATCACTCGCGCCTCGCCGTCACCTTCGCGACTGAGGCATACCGCCAGCTGTTTGAAATGGCTCGATTGCCGAGGGCAAAAGGCGTCGTGTACGTCACGACGAACTACGACGCCTTGGGAGAACTAGCTCTTCTCGATCTAGGTGCTCATCCTGATACCGGAGAGCCGGCGCGCTTGTATGGAGGTCACGCGACTGGCCTCGACGTAGCTGGCCTGTTGAACGACATGGAGCGCCACACACCCGTCCTGCACCTCCACGGCAAGGCCGGATGGTTTCGCGATGATCGTGGGCGGGTCCAGGTCCTCGACGTTCAGCAGTACCACTCGTCGAGTGGCGTCCCGGTCGTGATGCTGCCAGACCCGAATAAGTCCTACGCGGGCGACGATGTCCTTTCTCTGCTGTGGTCGCATTTCGAGCAGGCGGTAAATGCTGCCGGCCGGATTCTCGTCATTGGTCACCCGTTGGCCGATCGCCAGCTTGTCCAGATCCTGCTCACCGCCGTGGGCAAGCTCGGGATCACGTACCTGGGCACCGATACCGACCGAGATAATGAGCAACTCGAGCGCCTTCGAAAGGAATTCGGAAACGACCCTGCCTACTTTGGAGTGAAGTTCGGACAGAAGCTGGAAGGTCGGTGGGATTGGGTCGGTCAGTGGCTAACCGGCGGGCAGCGGCCACCGGTGCCCTGAAGAAGTCGATTGGCAGCAGCAGATGCAGCAGCTCCGTGACACAAACGCGCACCTGACCGGCGAGCTCGGCAAGCGTCAGGCCCGAAAGCGTGCTAGTGCCGAGACGGCAGCGTGGATCGCTCGTGAGTCGGCAAGACGCCACCGGCGACAGCCGACGAGCGTCCTGAACGTCTCGTCGATCTCCTCCGGCCTCGGAAGCCGATCCGCGTTTGGGGGGTGCCCAGGCCGCGCAAGCAATCGGCCGGATGCAGGACCTGTTCCCAAGCGCGAAAGGCCGCTCTTGAAAAAACCTGAACGCCTGGCGTAAGGCCGAACGGCCGGTTTCGGCTGCAAACCCGCACATCTTGCAGATCGCCGGACAGCCGGAGACTCCAGGAGCGCCCGAAGAGCCGGGACGCCCGCGTTGGAGCCCACGCCCGGATTCGAACCGGGGACCTTCTCCTTACCAAGGAGATGCTCTACCGCCTGAGCTACGTGGGCGGGCCGCGACCTCGATTCTATCCGGCTCATAATCGGCACCAAATGTCGCCGAGGATCGACGAGGT
>DATEHQ010000054.1:0-16479 GCA_035279525.1 Candidatus Dormiibacterota bacterium | reverse complement strand
CGCCATGGACGAGGGCCGGCTGCCGCGGCGGAATGGCGTCCGGCCTCACCTCACGCTGACCACCACGCCGGAAGCGCTCCAGGGCCTGGTGGGGGCGGCGGCCTCGGAGCTGGAGCACGGCGGCATGGTCTCCAGCCAGACCGCGCAGCGGCTGGCCTGTGACGGCACGCTCTGCCGGGTGCTCACCGCGGGCTCGGTGGTGACCGACGTGGGCCGGGCCACGCGAGCCATCTACCCGGCGACCAAACGAGCTCTGCGGGTGAGGGACAAGGGCTGCCGCTGGCCGGGCTGCGACCGGCCGCTGAGCTGGAGCTCGGCCCATCACATCGAGTTCTGGACTCGAGGCGGCGAGACCAGGCTGGGCAACCTGGTCACGCTGTGCTGGTATCACCACCGCTGCGTGCACGAAGGCGGATGGCAGGTCGTGAGATCTGGCAGTCAGCTCCGCTTCATCCCACCCGACCGGGTACCGGTCCGGCGAGCCCGCGGCGCGGGGATGCGCTGGGCGGCATAAACTCCGCTCCGAACATGGCACGTCGTCGGCTCAAGCTCATCTTCGGCCCCTCGCTCGTCAAGGAACCCGTGATCTACCAGCTTGGCCGGAAGTTCGAGATCGTGACCAACATCCGGCGCGCCGACGTCACCAAGGACCAGGGGTGGGTGCTGCTCGAGGTCTCCGGTGAACCCGCCGAGCTGGACCGTGGAATCGCGTTCCTGGAATCGCAAGGAGTGAAGGTCGAGGCCGCCGAGGGCGACCTCGTCGAATGATCTCGAGCGTCGACGTCGCCATCGTCGGCGCGGGCCAGGCGGGTCTTGCCACCAGCTGGTTCCTCAGCGACGCGAACGTCGACCACGTCCTGCTGGAGGCCGGACGTGTGGGGGAGACCTGGCGGAGCAGGCGCTGGGATTCGTTCTGCCTGGTCACGCCCAACTGGAGCGTCCAGCTGCCTGGCGGGAATTACGCGGGACCCGATCCCGACGGGTTCATGCCGCTGGCGGAGATCGTCGACCACCTCCAGGGATGGGCAGATGGCTTCCATGCGCCGGTCGAGGAGGACACTCCGGTCTCGGCGCTCGAACAGGACGACGGAGGCTTTCTGATCAGGCTTGCTGATCGAGAGATTCGGGCGAGGACGGTGGTCGTCGCGAGCGGCGCCTATCAGCGCGCGCACCGGCCCGCGGGCGCTGGGCAGATTGCAGCCGGGGTGGAGCAGATCCTGGCTGAGGAGTACGCCAATCCGTCGGCGCTTCCCCCCGGCGCCGTCCTCGTCGTCGGGAGCGGGCAGACGGGCTGCCAGCTCGCCGAGGAGATCCATGAATCGGGCCGGAAGGTCTTCCTGTCCTGCGGCCGGTGTCCATGGGGACCGAGAAGATTTGGCGGCCGCGACCTGGTCTGGTGGCTCGTCCACACGGGCTTCAGCGATCGGACTCCCGAGAAGCTGCCGTCACCGGCCGCCCGGCTGGTCGGCAATCCGCAAGCGACGGGTCATGGTGGCGGGCACGACCTGCACTTCCGTACGCTCCACGAGCGCGGCATCGAGCTCGTCGGAAGGTTCGTCGGTGCGGAAGACGGAAAGATTGATTTTGCGGACGACCTGGCCGCCAGCGTGGATTTCGGCGACGCGAGGTTGCGCGATCTCTGGAAGTACGTCGAGGACTACTGCAGCCGTCACGGCGAGTCCGTGCCGAATTTCGAGTGGCCGGCGCCTTTTCGCGTGACGGCTCGCGACGAGCTCGACATCGCGCGTGAGGAAATCGGCACTGTGATCTGGACGAGCGGTTTTCGACCTGACTACTCGTGGGTCCACGTCCCGGTCTTCGACGAGATGGGCTTTCCCGTCCAGCGGGACGGGCGCAGCTCTGTGCCAGGCTTGTACTTCATGGGCGTGCACTGGATGCGGAAGAACAAGTCCTCGATCCTCTATGGAGTCGGGGAGGACGCCGAGGTCGTCGCTCGGCAGATCGTCGAGGACCGGAAGTGAGAATCGCCGTCGCCATGTCCGGCGGGGTGGATTCCTCGGTCGCGGCCGCGCTCCTGCGGGCCCAGGGACACGACGTCGTCGGAGTCACGCTGCAGCAATGGCCGCGCGATGACTCCGAAGAGGCGTCGCGCCACGGCGGCTGCTGCTCGCTGAATGCGGTCGAGGACGCAAGGCGCGTGGCCTCGCTGATCGGCGTTCCTTATTACTGCTGGAACCTCGAGCGTGAGTTCGGCGAGCGCGTGATCGAACCCTTCCACCGCGACTACCTCGAGGGGCGCACCCCGAACCCGTGCGTGCGATGCAACGCCTTTGTCCGGTTCGACCTCATGCTCTCGCGCGTGCTCGAGCTGGGCTTCGATCGGCTGGCCACAGGACACTACGCGAGATTGATCGATGGGCCCGGCGGTGCCGAGCTGCACGCTGCGGTCGACCTGGCCAAGGACCAGTCCTACATGCTGTACCACCTGGACCGTGAGCGCCTCGCGCGGCTCGCGTTCCCTCTCGGCAACATGACCAAGCCCGAGGTCCGCGAGCACGCCCGCGAGTTCGGACTCCCGGTGGCGAACAAGGCCGAGAGCCAGGAGATCTGCTTCGTGCCGGCAGGTCAGACGGCGGCGTACCTCAGCCGGCGCCTTCCGTTGCGGCAGGGGGCCGTCGTGACCACCGACGGACGCGAGATCGGGACCCACCGCGGGACGCCGCTGTACACGGTCGGTCAGCGCAACGGGTTCGGCTCGATGTCGGAGCCGGGGCCCTGGTACGTCGTGCGTGTGGACGCGCCTTCGAACCGCCTCGTGGTGGGCCGCATGGAAGAGCTGGCGGTGCGCGAAGTCGAGCTGCAGGAGACGACTTTCATCGAGGCTCGGCCGCAGCACCCCGTGGAATGCGAAGCGCGGCTCCGCTATCACGCTCCCGCCATCGCTGCGACCTACGACTCGGGCCGCCTCACCTTGAAGCAGCCCTTCTTCGGCGCGGCCCCCGGCCAGGCCGCGGTCCTCTATTCGGGCACCCGCGTCCTCGGCGGAGGGATCATCGCGGCCGCGGCGTGAGCGCCGTGCAGGCCGTTCTGCTCTTCCTGTGTCACTGGCTCGAGTATCTCGGGCTGCTCGGCGGCCTGGGCTCCTTCGTGGTCAGGCGGCTGGGCCGGAACCGCCCCCGTCTCGAGTGGGCAAACCCGCCCATGCACCTCGCCTTCGGCGCTGCCGTCGTCGGTGGGCTTGGCGTGCTTCTCCTCGGCAGCCTGCATGGCCCGTCGACCTGGTTCGTCCTGGCCAGGGTCCTGTGCGAGGCCGCCGCGCTTGCCATCTGTCTCCGAGGCCGCCCCGCGGTGGCGCCGTTCGCGGTGCTGGCAGCGATCCTCCTCGCGTTCTCCGGACACGCTTCGGCGCAGCAGCCCGCGGCCGGCGCCGAGTTTGCCGACGCCATCCACGTCCTGTCGGCCGGCATGTGGGCGGGCGGGATCATGGCGCTCGCGACGCTGCGTCCACCCGACGGCTGGAACGGCGCCGAGGC
Source organism: Candidatus Dormiibacterota bacterium (assembly GCA_035279525.1). GTDB lineage: Bacteria > Chloroflexota > Dormibacteria > Dormibacterales > Dormibacteraceae > DATEHQ01. The sequence goes on along the minus strand of DATEHQ010000054.1, from coordinate 12,985 downwards.
GATGAAGCTTCTCGAGCGCTTCGGTCGCGTCGCCGTGATCGCCTTCGGCGTGACCGCCTTGACCGGGGTCCTTCGAGCCACCGAGCAGCTCAACCTGCTGAGCACCGATCTCTGGACCACGACGTACGGCATCGTCCTGGTCCTCAAGACGACCGGGGTGCTGGTCATGCTGGCGTCATCCTTCGCCTGGCGTCGGGGGCTGAACGCGGCCAGGGTCGAAGCGGCCGTGGTCGTGGTGGTGGTCGCCGCCACGGCCCTCCTGGCAACCCTGCCGGCGCCGGCCCCGGGCGTTGCGGTCATGGACCTGGTCCACCACTAAGATTGGCTCGTGGCCACGATCCGCGAGGTCATGAAGACGAAGCTCCACATCGTCGATCCGACGGCGACCGTCGGCGAAGCGGTCTCCCTGATGGCTCAGCAGCGCATCGGTTCGACGCTGATCATGCAGGGCGGCCAGCTCCTCGGGATCTTCACCGAGCGCGACACCGTACGCGCGATCTCGCAGTCGCATGACGCACCGACTCACGAGATCTCGTCGTGGATGACACGCGACCCGAAGACCATCCCGCCGGAGACGGAAGTCGAGGATGCGCTGCGCATCATGCTCGACCATGGCTTCCGCCACCTTCCCGTGATGGAGGGTGGCAGGGTCGTGGGCATGGTGTCGATGCGCGACCTGGCTGAAACGCGTTGAGGGCGAGTTAAACTAGTCGGCCCCCGCCATCCATTGGTTCAACTCGCCCTGACGTAGGGCGCGAAGGAAGTCGAGGCAACTTGGGTCTGCTCGCGCTCCGGCGCTATGTACCGTACCTGCGGCCGTACAGGTGGCTGGTCGTCGCGTTCGCGCTGGCTCAGCTCGGGAGCCTGGCGGCGGCCTCGTCGATCCCGAAGGTGATCCAGCTGATCATCGACGGGCCGATCACGCATCACAACCTCGGCCAATTGGTTCCGATGGCGGGCGTGCTCGTGCTGATCGGGATGGTCGAGTTCGCTTTCATCTACCTGCGCCGCAACTTCTCCGGCATCGCGTCGCTGCGCGTAGAGACAGACATGCGCAACGACTTCTACGCCCACCTGCAGAGCCTGCAGGTCGCCTTCCACGACAACTGGCAGTCCGGCCAGCTTCTCTCCAGGGCGATCGCCGACATAGCGACGGTGCGCCGCTTCGTGAGCTTCGGGCTGATCTGGTTTCTCCAGACCATCGTCACCTTCATCGTCGTGTTCGTGCTGATGATCGCGCTCGACTGGGAGCTCGCCATCGTCGTGGTGGTCTGCATGGTGCCCATCGCCTACTTCAGCCACAAGTTCCACGAGAAGTACAAGCTGATCGCGCGAAGGCTGCAGGATCAGCAGGGTGACCTGACGACGATCATCGAGGAGATGGCGACCGGCGTTCGCATCATCAAGGCGTTCGGCCGGATGCCTCTGATCCAGAAGCGATTCGAGGACCAGGCCGGCCTCGTACGGACGACCAGCCTCACCGGCATCAGGTCGCGCGCCGAGCTGTGGACGCGGCTCAACTTCTTGCCCAACCTCTCGCTTGCCGCCGTGCTGCTGCTCGGCGGGTTCCACGTCGTGCAGGGAAGCCTGACCATCGGCGGGCTGGTCGCCTTCATGAGCTACGTCTTCATGCTCACCTGGCCGATGGACGCCATCGGCTGGGTGCTCTCGATGAGCGAGGAGTGCCAGACCGCGTCCGAGCGCCTCAACGAGGTGATGGATTCGGCCCCCGAGATCGCCGACCGTCCGCACGCGCGCGCGCTGGAGACCTGCCGGGGGCGGATCGAGTTCCGCGACGTCGGCTTCAGGTACCCGAAGTCCGGCGAGTGGATCCTCCGTCACCTGAACCTGACAGTCGAGCCCGGCGAGACCGTCGGGCTGGTCGGGCGCACGGGCAGCGGAAAGACCACGCTCGCCTACCTGCTGCCCCGTCTGTATGACGTGGACGAGGGCAGCGTTCTTCTCGACGGCGTGGACGTGCGAGACCTCACGCTACGATCGCTGCGCTCGCACATCGGCGTCGCGTTCGAAGACCCGATCCTCTTCTCGGCCTCGGTGCACGAAAACCTCGTCATGGGCCGTCCGGTGGTCAGCGACGTGGAGCTCAAGCGCGCGATCGACGTGGCCCAGGCCGGCTTCATCTGGGACCTGCCCTGGGGTCTCGAGACCCGCGTCGGCGAGCAGGGCTACACGTTGAGCGGTGGACAGCGCCAGCGCCTGGCCCTGGCCCGCGCGGTGCTCGGGAGCCCGCCCGTGCTGGTGCTCGACGATCCACTCTCGTCGGTCGACGTGCACACGGAGGCCGTGATCGAGGAGGCGCTGGCGCGCGTGCTCGAAGGGGTGACCGGGCTGCTCGTGGTGCACCGCCCATCCACGCTCGCCCTCGCCGACCGCGTCGCGCTGATCGACGGCGGGGCGATCACGGCGACGGGCACCCACAGCGAGCTGATGAGGTCCAACGACGTCTACCGCGCCCTGCTGTCCCAGGGGTTCGACATGCAGGCCGAGGAGGTGCCGGCGTGAGCGCCGCGACGCCTGCCGCGCGCCGGCCGCAGGGCGGGATCGAACAGGACCGCTGGCGTGGTGTCGCCACCGAGGACATCGACGAGTTCTCACCGAGCGTCGCCGGCCTGCTGCGCCGGCGCAGCCGCAGGCTCCTGGCGGCGCTCGCGCGGCCCTACCGCGGCAGGATCGTCCTCGCCGCGGTGCTGATCACCGTCCGGTCGGCGGCCTACCTCTCGCTGCCCTACCTGGTCAAGCTCGGTATCGACTCGGGCATCCGCCCCGGCCAGACCGGCAATCTCGTGAACCTCGAGGTGATCGTCGCGGTCCTCCTGGCCGCCCTCGCCGTCAACGCCCTCGCCAACTACGCGTTCCTCCTGGTTTCTGGCCGGATGGGCGCGGATATCCTGTTCGACCTGCGGAGGACCCTCTTCGCGCACGTGCAGCAGCTCTCCATCTCCTTCTACGAGCGCTACACGTCAGGCCGGATCATCTCGCGACTGACCTCCGACATCGACGCGCTCAACGAGCTGCTCGCGACCGGCCTCACCTCGGTGATCACGTCGCTGATCTCCGTCGTCGCGATCAGCGTCATCCTCGTGCTCCTCGACGTCAGGCTGGGCATGGTCACTCTGATCGCGATGCCGCTCGTCCTCGGTCTGACTTACTGGTTCCGCGCCAACTCGGCCCGTTCATACCGAGCCGTCCGACGCGCGATCGTGCTCGTGATCGTCCACTACGTCGAGTCGTTGGGCGGCATCCGCGCGGTGCACGCGTTTCGCCGCGAGCCGCGCAACCAGGAGATCTTCGAGGACGTCAACGGCCGCTACCGCGACGCCAACATCTGGTCGAACCGGCTCGTCTCGACGTTCGGACCGGCCATCAACCTCCTCGGACGCGCGACGACGACGTCGGTGCTGCTGTTCGGCGGCTTCCTCGTCGTCCAGGGGCAGCTGACGCTCGGCGTCCTGACCGCGTTCGTCCTTTACCTGAGGCAGTTCTTCGAGCCGATGCAGGACCTGTCGCAGTTCTACAACGTGTTCCAGGCGGCGGGCGCCGCGCTCGAGAAGCTGGCCGGCGTGATCGAGGAGGCGCCGACCGTGCCGGAGCCGGCAGCCCCGGTCGTGCTCGGCGACGTGCGCGGAGCCGTCGGCCTCGATCACGTGACCTTCGCCTACCGCGACAAAGCGGTCCTCCACGACATCGACCTGCGGATCCCCGACGGGCAGATCGTCGCCCTGGTCGGCGAGACGGGCGCCGGCAAGACCACCATCGCGCGGCTGGTCTCGCGCTTCTACGACCCGACGGAAGGACGCGTGACGCTCGATGGAGTCGACGTGAGGTCGATCGGCGTCGCCGACCTGCGTCGCGCGATCGTCATGGTCACGCAGGAGAGCTTCCTTTTCTCGGGCACCGTCGGTGACAACCTGATGTTCGGCCGGCCCACCGCGACGCGCGAGGAGATGATCACCGCCGCGAAGGCGATCGGCGCCCACGAGTTCATCAGCGCGATGCCCAACGGCTACGAGACCGACGTTCGCAGGCGAGGCGTGAGGCTGTCCTCCGGCCAGCGCCAGCTGGTCGCGTTCGCGCGAGCATTCCTTGCCAACCCGCGCGTCCTCATCCTCGACGAGGCGACATCCTCGCTCGACCTTCCCTCGGAACGCCTCGTGCAGCGCGCGCTGCGCACCCTCCTGCGCGGCCGAACGGCGATCATCATCGCGCACCGACTTTCCACGGTCGAGATCGCGGACAGGGTGCTCGTGATCGACGCGGGCCGGGTGGTCGAGGACGGAGCGCCGTCGGACCTGCGGAAAAGCAGCGGTCGGTACGAATCGCTGCACCGGGCGTGGGTGGAGTCGCTGGCCTAGGAGCCGGCGGCTGCGATACTGCTGCCATGCCTTCGTTGTCGCGAGCTCTGCGCCGATGGCAGGCCGTCCGCGTCGCCGCCGTGTCACTAGCGATCACGACGCTTGTCGTCCTGGCGGCCTACGTGGTGGCTGTGGTCGACTCGCGCGCGACCCTCGGCGGTGTGCTGGCGGCCGCCTCCCTGCTGGCGTTCTCGGTCACCGGCCTCCTGTATGCTTGGCGGCTTGGAGCCGGCTGGCCAGCCGATTAGCCGGTAGATACACCGCTCTAAGCAACCACGGAGTGCCGATGGACTCCCTCCACGCGATTGGTTTCTACGTGTCCGCGACGCTGTCACTGGGTGGCGCGCTGCTGGTCGCATTCCTCCCCACGAGGACCTGGCGCGGGCTCGCTCTGGCGGTCACCGGACTGGGGGTGGCCGGCATCCTGGTGACGCTTTCCGCCGGCCTGGCGGCCCTGGTGGTGGTCGTGTGCTACGCGGCCATGGCTCTGCTGCTCGCAGGCCCACGCTATCGGTCTTTTGAGGTCGCCATCAACACGATCTGGCGGCAGCTGGGCGCCGTCGCGGCGGCCGCGCTCTTTGCGCTTCTCGCCTACTCGGCGTTTCGGTCCGACTTCGTCCACGCCACGTACTTCGGCGGTCTTTTCGGCAGCGCGGCGACCGGCCGCTTCCTGCTGGCCCATGACGCGGTGGCGACCGAGGCCGTCGGCGCGCTGGCCCTCGTCGCCCTCGTCGCGGGTGCCGCCGGCTGGCGGGCTCGTGAGCGCGGCCGGTGACGGTCGGGCTCGTCGCCGTGATGTGGGTGGCCTCGGCGCTGGTCGCGGTGGGTGTGCTGGCAACCGCCTGGCGCCGTGACCTCCTGGCGGCTCTCGCCGGCCTGCCGCTGATCTTCGCAGGGGCGATCGTCGCCTTCGTCGGGGTCGCCCGGTTCGCGGCCGCGGGCGGCCCGCCGATTTTCGGCCAGGCTGTGGCCGTGCTGATTGCGGTGGCCGCGCTGGCGCTCGTCGCGCTCGGTGTCGGGATCGCGGGCCGGGACCGGGAGGCTTCTCGCTGAGCCTGCACGTCGCCCTGGTCGGCGTCATACAAGCGGCCTCGGGCGCAGCATCGAGCGGGCGCCATGCGCCCGGGGGCTTCCAGTTCGACCCTTCATCGACCCTGGGTTGGGCGGTGCCGCTCATCCTCCTGGCTCCCCTCGGCGGCTTCCTCCTGGCGCTGTCCAGCGTCCGCACCCGCCGGTCCGCGGCCAACCTCGCCATGTTCGCCTCAGTGGTCATGCTGCTCGCCACGCTGCTGGTGGCCTGGGGCCTGGCCAAGCGAAGCACACCGTTCTCGGCGACCTACCAGTACCTCAACCTGCCGATCGCGTTCAACGGGCCCGCGAACTTCCAGGCCTTCGGCATCGACATCGTGCTGCGCGTCGACCATCTGACCGCCGTCGCGCTCGTCGTGATCGAGCTTTGCGTCATCGCCGCCATCGGCTGGCACCAGGTGATGGGGCGTTCGGAGCCTGGCGCCGCTCGTTTCTACGCGATGCTCAGCGCCCTCCTCTTCGCATTCGCGGGCGCGCTCGTCAGCTGGGACCTGGCGGAGCTCTTCGCGTTCTGGGGCATGGCCGGCGGGATCACCTACCTGCTGCTCTCGCATCGCTGGGGTTCTGACGAAGCGGCGCGCCGCGCTCGCGTCGCGCTTGCGCTGCCTTTCCTCACGGACCTCCTGCTGCTCTCCGGCATCGCATGGCTCTATTCGCGCTACGGCGTGAACAACTTCGAAACGCTCATCCCGATCCTTCACACCAATCCCGGTTGGACGGTCAGGTCGCTGGTCGTGGCGGCGGTGCTGCTGACGCTCGGTGTCGGGGGACGGCTTGCCCTGTGGCCGCTGCAGTCGTGGCTGACGCAGACGAGCAGCACAGCCCCGGCCGCGGCGTCGGCCATCGCGCAGTCGGCGTGGTTGGTGGTCGGGATCGTCGTCCTGTATCGCTTCATGCCGATCATCGCCGCCTCCAGCCCGCTGACCTTGAAGGTCTTGATGTACTCGTGCGTCGTGTCGGCCGCGCTGGCAGGACTTGCCGCGCTGGCGGGCAACGATGCGCGCCGCACCGTGACGCTGCTGGGTTCGGCCGTCGCGGCGATCCTGGCGGCTGTCGCGGTCCACGGCTACCAGAGCTCCCTCTATACATTCGCCGTCGCGGCCGTCGCGTGCGCGCTCGCCGCAGCGCCGGCTCGTGCAGCCGCGCTCATGGCGATGTCGTCCATCGCGTCCGCCATGAGGACCGAGGACATGACCGAGATGGGCGATGGCTGGGCGCGGATGCGCGCCAGCTCTCTGACCGTCGCGGCGGCAGGACTCGTCCTGACGCTGAGCGTGATCGGCGCGCTCGCGTATGGGGTTTCGACGCGGTCGTACCTGGGCCTCGCCGCCGGTGAGGCGATCCTTTTCGTGGGACTTGGCGCCGCCCGGGTGTTCCTCGCTGAGGCGATCGGCCCGCTGCGGCGCAGACGTGCCTTCGAGCCGGATCGCGTGCGAGAGGCGGCGTCCGAGTCGCTCGGATGGCCGTACTTCCTCGTCCTGCTCAGCGCGGCGCTCGCGATCGCGGCGCTGGTGCGCGGCTGGCTCGACTTTCTCGACAACCACCGGCACGCTGCGCCCCAAGCGGGCGCGATGGTTCTGTGGCTCGTGGTCGGGATCCTCGGTTTCGCCGCTGCGTCGTTCGCCTATGTGCGCGCGAAGGACAGTGCGTTGCGCGCGTCGGCCGTCGCCGGTGCGCGAGTCCGCGTGGCGGCCGGGAGCGTGGTCACGCTCCTGGCACGGTTCATCCTCGCGCCTGTCGTCGACATCGCGCGCCGCATCGACCTGTGGCTGCCTGCCGGAGATGGTGCGCTTGGACGTTTCGCCGGCGCGTCCGGCCGCTTCGCGCTGGCCGGCGCCCGCGCTCCGGCGCTGCCCCTGGTGATCGTGCTCACTGTCGTGCTCGGCCTGGTGGCGCTCCTGCTCGTCCCGGGGCTCGCGCGGTGATCTGGCTCGCTCACGCTCCGATCCTGGCGTCGCCGACACCGGTTGCGGTGCCCGGGGCGAACATCTTCACCTCACCGGTCCTGCTGAGCCTGACCATCTGGGTGCCCGTGGTCGTCGCCGCGGCGATCGCCGCCATGCCGAACCCAAGAGGCCGCTACGACGTGCTGATGAAGCAGATCGCTTTCTTCACCAACCTCGGGATCATGTTCATCCTCTTCATCGCCTACAACCAGTTCGAGGCATTTCTCCCCACGGCGCAGTTCGAAGAGAAGATCCCGTGGCTGCAGGCGATCGGAGTCACGTATCACCTCGGAGTCGACGGTCCGGGCATGGTGATGCTGCTGCTCTCCGGGGTCATCGGGATCGCTTCGGTCCTCGCCTCGCTAGGCATCCGCGAGCGCGTGCGCGCCTACTTCAGCTTGCTGCTCCTGGCGCAGGCGTCGGTCAACGGAGCGATCGTCGCGCGCGACATGTTCGTGTTGATCCTTTTCTGGGCCGCGGCGACGATCCCGCTCGCGCTTTTGATTCTCGGGTGGGGAGGTCCGCGGCGCGTCAGCGCCACCTGGCGACTGGTCGGGTACTGGGGCCTGGGCACCGGTGCCCTGGTGCTCGGCACCACGATGCTGTACGCCGCGACGGGCGGGTCCAGCTTCGACATGGACGTGCTCTTGAAGGCAAGCCTCGCGCCGCGCGTGCAGCTGGGGATTGCGCTCTTCATGATCGTCGCCGCCGCGACGCGGCTGCCCATCTTCCCGCTGCACGGCTGGATGCGGGACGTCGCCGCGGAGGCGCCGCCGGGGGTGGCGGTCGTCGTCGCCGGGGCCGCGTCGAGGCTCGGGGCGTACCTGCTGGTGCGGACCGTCATCGCGGCTGAGCCCGTCGCGGGCCACATGCTTTCGCCGCTGGTGGCTGCGCTGGCCGCGCTGACCGTCGGCTATGCCGCGATCGCCGCGCTGCGCGCAGTCGACGTCCGCCACGCGGCCGGATACCTCGCCATGATCCCGGGCGGCATCACCGTCCTGGGCCTGGCGGCGGTGTCGCCGCTTTCCATCGCGGGCAGCGTGCTCTCCCTCTTCGCCGGGGGCGTCGCTGCGGCGCTCGTCGTGGGCGCTCTGGGCACGCTCTCAGAGCGCGCACAGTCGCGCAGCCTCCAGGTGCTGGGCGGGCTTGCGCCGCGGATGCCGGTCCTCAGCTGGATCCTGATCCTCGCCGCCATGGGTGTGCTGGGCGTCCCGATTCTCGCCACGTTCCCGGCCGAGGTGATGACGTTCTTCGGCGCCTTCAAGAACCAGCCGATCGGCGCATTCGCGGTGGTCGCCGGCCTCGCCGTCGCCGCTGTCGCCCTGGGCATCATCCTGCGCAAGGTCCTGTTCGGCGCGCCCAACCCGGATGCGCCAGGCGTGTCCGACGCGTCGCTCGGCGAGATGTGGTACCTCGGCGTCCTCGCCGGCGCTCTGCTCTGGGTCGGCGTCTTCCCGGCCGGTCCGAAGATCCCAGGGCTCGACCAGCCGTTCCTCGACCCTGGAATCGTCAACGTGATGGGCGCCGGGCTGTCCGACCTGGCGTCTCCTTACACCGCGCCCACGGTGGCCCGGTGAGATATCTCATCCTGGTTCCAGAGGCGTTGCTCGTCGCCGGTGCCGCCGTCATCCTGCTGGCCGGTCGGTTCGGCTGGTTCTCGCCTGCGGCGCGGCGATCGCTGCCGGCGATCGCGTCGGGGATCGCTCTCGTAGCTTTCGTGGTCGAGCTCTGGGCCGGCTCGACGCTGACGACGTTTTTCGGAGGCGCCCTGGTCCAGGATCGGTTCGCCCTCTTCACCAAGGCGGCCATCCTGCTCGCCGCGTTGCTGGCGATCGCCGCGGCGGACTGGGCCGCCGAGGACTCTGGCTCGATCGGCCCCGCCCTCACGCTTCTCGCGGCGTTCGGCGTCATGGTCGCGGCGTCGGCCGCCGACCTGGTCGCCCTGTGGGCCGGGCTCGAGCTCGCCGCAGCCGCGGCGGTGGCGGTGCTCGCGCTGCGCCGGCCCGACCTTGCCCTGCGCCTGATCGTCACCGGCGCGGTGGCGAGCGGGTTGCTCCTGGTCGGGTTTGCCTTCCTCTACGCAACCGCCGGCAACCCAGACCTGAGGACGATCCACGACGTGATGCTCGGCGCGAGTCCGAGCGTCGGGCTCGCCATCCCGGTCGTGCTCCTGCTCAGCGGGCTCGCCGTGCGCGCCGGGCTCGCGCCTTTCCAGCTCGCCAGCGTGCAGGCGGGCGTCGGCGCCTCCCCCCTGGGGGCCGGCCTGCTCCTTGGCGTCGTGGCCGCGGCGGCCGCGACGGTGACGATCAAGCTCGCCGCCGCCCTGGTCCCGGCGCCGGCCGACATCTCTCCTTACCTCGGTGTGCTGGCCGCGGTCGCGATGGTCGGTGGAGGGGCGGCCGCGCTGGCGGCGCGCTCACCGCGCGCGCGGATGGCCTACCTGGCCGTGGGCCAGGTCGGCTGGATCGCGGCCGGGTTGTCGACCCACTTCACAGCGGGCATCGCGGGTTCGTTGTTCCTGCTCGGCGCCTTCGTCGTGGCCGCGACTTGTGGACCTGCGGTCCTGGGCCGCGCCGAGGGGGGTGAGGCCGCCATCGCGGGCCTGGCCGCGGTTCGGCCTGTCCGCGCGATCGGCCTGGCATTGGCGATGCTCTCCCTCGCGGGCGCGCCGCCGCTGGCGGGTTTCTTCGGCGAGCTCGTCATCGGCGCGGCGCTGGCCCAGAGCGGCAACCTGGTGTTGCTGGCGCTCGGCATCCTGGGATCTCTCCTCAGCCTCGCGGGCGTCATCTCCACCCTCCGCGTCATCTATGTCTTGAGCCCGCTCGAGGAGGCGCGGCGCGGAGCGGCCGCGGCGCTGCCTGTGGTGACGGCCTTGTCGACCGCCGGCGTGATCGCCTTCAGCGTCGTGGTGACCATCTACGGCTTCATGGGCTACCCGATCATGGGGCTCGCCAACCAGGGGGCGGAAGCGCTGGGTCTTCGGTAAACTCCCTCGGCAGCAGTCGCAGCCCACGTCACAGCAAACGCCATGGAGGTCCGCCACGACCTTGCCCGCCCACCGCAAGCGGCCGCCATCGAGAGCGCGGCCCAGAGCCCGCAGACCCGCTCGGCGCGCCTCGCACCACTGGCTGACGCGTCTGGCGCTGCTGGCGCTGATCGTGATCTCTTCGCTCACGCTCCTCGGCACGGGCGCGACGGTCGGCATCGTCGATTACTTCGCGGGCGACCTGCCCTCGATCGACGCCCTCCGGACCGCCAACCTGATGCAGACCACGCGCATCTACGACCGCAACGGCAACCTGATCGAGGCGCTCTATCACGAGAACCGGACGGTGGTCCCGCTGAGCCAGATCAGCACGACGCTGCAGCGAGCGACGATCGACACCGAGGACCGCACCTTCTATCAGAACTCCGGGGTCGACTACCGGCGACTCGCCATCGCGATCGGCTACGACCTCACTCATCACTCGTCGGCGCTCGGCGCATCGACCATCACGGAGCAGGTCGTCAAGAACGATGTGCTCGACAGCGTCGAGGCGCAGAGCCGCACGGTGAGCCTCAAGTTTCGCGAGCTCCTGCTGGCCGAGGAGATGGAGCGCCGCTACTCGAAGCAGCAGATCCTGGAGCTCTACCTCAACACCATCAATTACGGCAATGGGGCGTATGGCGTGGAGGCGGCGGCCGAGACGTACTTCCAGGTGCACGCCAGCCAGCTCACGACGGCCCAGGCGAGCTTCATCGCAGGCCTGCCTCAGGCGCCGGCCGACTACGACCCGTTCGGCACGCCCGACCAGGTGCAGGCGGCCAGGCAGCGCTGGGGCGAGGTCCTCGACGGGATGGTGGCCGTCGGTGACCTCAGCCGCTCGCAGGCCGACGAGGTCTATCGCGGCGACACGATCACGAAGATGATCGCCGCGCACCAGGCGATGCCCGGCGCGCACAACCCGCTGACGGCCCACTTCGTCGACTACATCGAGCAGTACATATCGCGGCGCTACGGATCACAGGCCCTGTACGAGGGCGGCCTTCGCATCACGACGACGCTCGACCTGAAGACCCAGGCGATGGCGGACAGGTGGGTCAAGGCCGGGGTCAGGACCTACGCGGCACGAGGCGTGAACACAGGGGCGATGCTCGTGATGAACCCGGACGACGGCGAGATCCTCGCCATGGTCGGCAGCGCCAATTACAACAACGCGGCGATTCGCGGGCAGATCAACCTCACGGGCGTCGATCCTCTCGGCTGGCGCGGAGTGGGATCGTCGTTCAAGCTCTACACCTACGCGGCCGCTCTGCAGGCCGGGATCGTGACGCCGGCGAGCTTGCTCGACGATCAGAACAGCGTCATCGGGGGACACACCTTCAGCGACTGGGACCGCAAGCACGAGGGCTACATCCCGCTGCGCACCGCACTGGCGCAATCGCGGAACCTGCCCGCGCTCTGGACGTATGCGAATGAAGGCGGCAGTCGCGTGGTCACCCTGATGCACAACCTCGGCGTGACGGCTCAGATCGAAAACCCGGACGGAGTTTCGACGACACTCGGTCACGACGCGATCTCGATGGCCGAGCACCTCGCCGCGTATTCGGCGTTTGACAATGGCGGATACCGGATCAGCCCACACGCGGTGCTTCACGTGACCGACTCGCAGGGCCGCGTGCTCGAGGCGTTCGATCCCAACGCCGGCCGCGTCCAGGTGATCAGCCCCGACCTCGGCTACGTGATGACCGACCTCCTGCGCGGACCGGTCAAGCTCTATCTCGGCGACCTCGGCAACCGGGCCGTCGCGGGCAAGTCGGGGACCACGGAGGCCTACACGGGATCGATCTTCGTCGGCTACACGCCCAACCTGGCGGTGGCCGCGTCCTTGATGCACATCGATGCCGGGCCGGTGTGCAAGTCCGGTTACGCATACCTGGCGACGAACTTTCCGCCCTCGGGGTGGATGTGTCCGACCTCGGTCCTGTTCGGTGAGAACGTGGGGATCTCGGTCTGGAAGCCGTTCCTCGAGCAGTACTACTCGACCCACCCATGGCCCGCCATGTGGACGCAGCCGGCCGGGGTCGTCACGCGCCAGGTGTGCGCCTACGACGGCGGGTACGTTTCGACCGGAGGGGTCAAGGAGATCTTCCTGAAGGGTGTCGGCGAGCCCAGGTACCCGTGCGGGGCCAACCCCTATCCCGGCGAGGTCCCGTACACGCCGCCGCCGGCATCACCCCCGCCGAAGGTTTCGCCGACGCCACACTAGTCCCCGTGCCGCGCGACCGAACCGCGTACATCGCAACGGTCCTCTATCTGATCATCGGCTCGGGATGGGCGCTGCTCAGCGGCCAGCCGGGCCCGGCGTGGCTCGAGACCGCGTGGTTCGCGACCGTGGCGGCGGTCGGATGGACGTTGCCCGGGCCGGCCAACCAGGTCTCGCTGGCGCGCGCCTATCTCGCGGCGCCGGCGCTGGTGTATTCGCTCCACCATGACTTTGCGGCGCTGGCGGTCGCGGTGGCGCTGGCGGGACTGAGCGACCTGGTCGACGGAACCCTGGCGCGGCGGTTCGGCCATCCGTCCAACCTGGGCGGCGG
>DATEHQ010000053.1:0-19359 GCA_035279525.1 Candidatus Dormiibacterota bacterium | reverse complement strand
CGGCTCCGCCGCCCGCCGCACCCGCCCCGGCGTGGGGGCCTCCGGCGACGTCGCCGATCTGGTCCGCCCCCTCGCCCGCCGAGCAGGAGGCGCCGAAGCCATCGCCGACCGACGAGGATCTCGCCTCGGGCGCCAACGCCGAGGCGCCGGTTGAAGCTCCCGTGGCGACGCCGGGTCCACCGCCCTGGGAGGCCCCCGCGGCCGCCGGCTCGGACGTCGCCGAGACGATGGTGCAGCGGCCGTCCGGGATGGAAGCGGAGAGCGCCGAGAATCGCGAGTCGACGACGCTGATGCCGGCCTGGCAGCCGCCTCCGGCTCCGCCCGCGGCGGTCGCCGAGACGATGGCGATCGGCACACACCCCGCTCCCGTTGCCATGCCAGGCACAGGACCTCAGGCCGAGCTGAGCATCGAGTCGGGTCCCGACGCCGGGCACAGCCACCGCGCGAGTGACCATGCCGTGAGGCTCGGGCGCTCGCCGGACAACGACGTGATCCTGCGCGACCCGGCGACGAGCGGTCATCACGCGCGCCTCGAGCGCCGAGGCGACCAGTACTGGATCGTCGACCTGGGAAGCACCAACGGAACGCTGGTCAACGGTGAGCCGATTCAGGAGAAGCAGCTGAATCACGGCGACCGGGTCACGATCGGCCAGAACGCCGTTCAGTTCGCGATCCTCGGAGCGTAGCCGGCTCAGTCCCCATGCGTTTACGGATCGCGTGGGCCACGGACCCTGGTCTGGAGCGCGAGGAGAACGAGGACTCGGTTTCGGTCTGGCGCAACAAGGCCGGGCTGGACACGCTGCTGGTCGTCTGCGACGGCATGGGCGGCCATGCCGCCGGTCAGACCGCGAGCACCATCGCCATCAAAACGCTGACCAAGATCCTGTCGGAGGACGGGCAGGAAGGTCCCGACGTCGAGCGCCTCAAGAAGGCGGCCCGGGCCGCGAACACAGCTGTGTTCGAGGCGGCGCGCGACAACCCTGACTGGGCCGGTATGGGCAGCACGATGGTCGTCGTCGCGATCCGCAACGGCGAGCTCGGCCTGCTGAACGTGGGCGACAGCCCCGCCTACCTGTTTCGAAACGGATTCGCGAAGCTCATCTCGCAGGACCACTCGTGGCCGGCCGAGCAGGTGAGGCTCGGTGTGATCAAGCCGGAGGAGGCGGCCACGCACCCGCTCAAGCATCGCCTCACGCGCGCGGTTGGCGTGTGGGAGCAGATCCAGGCGTTCACCGACAAGATGAAGCTCGAGGAAGGCGACGCGGTCGTCCTGTGCAGCGACGGCGTGGAGACGGCCGGCGTCAGCGTCGAGGAGATGGGCCGCCTCCTGCTCAAGGATGGAAACCTCGACCGAGGCGCCGAGCGCGTGATCGAACGGTGCCGCGAGCTCGGCGCGCCGGACAATGTGACGCTGGCGGTGGCGCGCGTCGAGGTCGACGTGACCAAGACCGCGGTGCTGCCGAAGTTGAAGATCTAGCTGTAAGCCTGGGCCAGCAGCTCCGACAGGTGCTGCACCCTCGTCTTCGATCCCCGGCCTCTGAGCCCAGCCTCCAGCTGCATCTGGCAGCCGGGGTTCGCTGTGACCACCACGTCCGCGCTGGTGCTCACGAGGTCTTCGAGCTTCTGCTCGAGGATGCGGCTCGACATCGCCGGCTCGAGGGTGCTGTAGAGCCCGGCGGCGCCGCAGCAGATGTCGGGGTGCCGCATCTCGACGAGCTCGACGCCCGGTATCGATCGGATGAGCTCGCGCGGCTGCTGCTTGATCCGCTGCGCATGCGCGAGGTGGCAGGCGTCCTGGTAGGTGACGCGCATCTTCACCTCGTGCCTGGGCGCCGGCAGCCCGACCTCGGCCAGCCATTCCCCGAGATCCTTGACCCGTCCCTTCAACGCCGGGTAGAAGTCCTTGAGGTGCGCGCCGCAACCTGCCGAGTCGACGATCAGCGCGTCGAAGTGAGCCTTTGCGTAGACGCGTGTGTTGACCTCGCGCAGCCGTTCGGCGGTCTCCAGGTCGCCGTTGTGCGCGAAGAGCGCGCCGCAGCATCTCTCCTCGGCGGGGAACCACACGTCGCACCCGGCCAGCTGCAACAGCTTCACCGCCGCATAGTGCGATTGGGGATAGAGGATCGGCATCACGCAGCCGACCAGGAAGGCCACGCGGTGCTTGCGCTCCCCGATCGCGGGCGCGACGCGCGTCCCGGGCGCGCGAAACTGCGGTCCGAGCCTGGGCAGCTGGCGGCCCGCTCGCACCATCCCCGTGAGACCTGCGCTCTGCGCGATCCGGGTGAGCGACCCGAAAGCGCGCAGGCGTCGGGGATGTGCGAGCAGCTGGCGCAGCGCGACCCGGCTGGCGGTCCGCTTGAAGGACGGCCGCCGCACGTCCTCCACGTCCGCCCGGCCCGCCTCGATGATGCGGCCGTAGGGCACACCCGAGGGGCAGACCGCCTCGCAGGTACGGCAGCCGAGGCAGAGGTCGACGTGCTTGACCTGCTCCTCGTCGAACTTCATCGTGCCGCGCTTCCACTGCGTCATCAGGTAGATGCGCCCGCGCGGTGACTCCGTCTCAAGCCCCGTGGTTCGAAAGGTCGGGCACGCGTCAAGGCACAGTCCGCAGTGCACGCACGTGGCGAGGTCGTCGTCGGAGAGCCGCGCGAACGGGGCGGCCATCAGTAGACGAACCGGCCGGGGTTCAGCACGTCGCCAGGGTCGAAGGCGTGCTTCAGACGCCGCATGACATCGAGCGTCTGGGGTGACGTTCCCCACGCGCCCACAGCGCGAACCATGTCGTCGGGCGCCGACATCAACACCAGCGTCCCGCGCGCGGCCTCCGCCGTGGCGCGGACCGCGCGCACCGTGCTTGCGTCGTCGTCGATCGACCAGTACGCCACGCCCACGCCCGGTGACGCCCACCACTCGGCGCCTCGCGGCAGCGAGTCGAGCACGCCGCGGAGCTCGTGTCGGGGCGCGGAGATTCGGGCCCACGTCTGCGGCGCGCGGGTGGCGTGCTCGCTCCACGCGGAGTGAGGAGCGCGCTCCCAACCCAGCTGCGCGACCGTCCGCTTGACCGCTTCAGGGCTGCCGGTGAAGCGCGCGAGCACGCGTCCGTCGGAGAAGAGCTCGAGCGCGGACGGTGCCAGGGGCAGCGACAGGGCCCGTTCGGAGTCGGACCACCCGCCGTCGCTTTCGACTGACACGTCATGCATCGGCCTGGGGAAGACCTTGAACGAGGCGGCGACGATCACGCCAAGTGTGCCGAGCGCGCCGTAGTGCAGCTTCATGAGGTCATAGCCGCTGACATTCTTGACCACGCGACCGCCCGCGCTCGCGAGCCTGCCATCCGGCAGCGCGACGCGAATCCCGATCAGGAAGTCACGCGGCGTGCCGAATCGCAGCCGCAGCGGACCCGTCCATCCAGAGGCGAGCAGGCCGCCGATCGTGTGGCCGGGCGAGTTGAAGGGATCGAGCGGGAGGAACTGCCCGGCCTTGCCGAGCTCGTGCTGAAGCGCCTCCAGCGAGATGCCCGCCTCAGTGCTGACGACCATGTCCGCCTGCGAGTGCTCGAGCACCCGGTCGAGGTGCGTGGTGTGCAGCTCGACGTCGCGCCGCTCGGCGACGCCGCCCATGCCACGCGCCTTCCCGCCGCCGAGCGGAGCCACCGCCAGACCAGACGTGGCGGCTTCCTTCAGCACCCGCGCCAGATCTTCGGCCGTGCGCGGCTTCTCGCTGGATGGCGCTCTCACCACCATTTCGCCTCTATCGCCAGGCCCGTGCGACCGGCGAGCTGGACGGTCTTGCGCGTCGGGTCGGGGAAGATCTTTCCCGGGTTGAGGATGCCGTCGGCGTCGAGCACGTCCTTCACGCGATGCATCGCGTCCAGGTCGTCTGGGCTGTAGATCCATGGCATGAACGCGCTCTTCTCGAGGCCGATGCCATGCTCGCCCGAGAGCGCACCGCCGAGCTCGACCACCGCGCGCAGCATCTCCTCGCCCGCGCCTTCGACCTGGTGCAGGATGCCGCGCTCGCGCAGGTCGAAAAGGATGTTGGGGTGGAGGTTTCCGTCGCCCGCGTGGAAGACGTTCGCCACGGGCAGCTTGTAGTGCTGGCCGATCTCGCCGACCGCAGAAAGCACCTGCGGCAGGCGCGACCGCGGCACCACGCCGTCGTGCAGGTAGTAGTTCGGCTTGATCCGGCCCAGCGCTCCGATCGCGCCCTTGCGGCCCGCCCACAGGAGCTCGCGCTCCGCCGGCGTCTGGGCCTCGCGGAGCGCGTAGCCCTCGTGGTCCGTCAGCACCTTGCGAATGGCCGTGATGAGCTCGGCCGTCGACTCGCTCACGCCATCGACCTCGACCAGCAGCACAGCGCCGGCGTCGGTTGGATAACCCGCGTGATAGTGAGCCTCGACCGCGCCGACCGTGACGTTGTCCATCATCTCCAGGGCCGCGGGCACGATCCCGTGAGCGATCACGGCGGATACCGCCTGGCTGGCGGACTCGATCGACGGGAACGCGGCGAGCATCGTCGCGACGCTGGCCGGGATTCGCAGCAGCCGCACCTTGACTTTCGTGATCGCGCAGAGGGTGCCTTCCGACCCCACCAGCAGGCCGCACAGGTCGAGGCCGATGCGTTCCGGCGATTCTCCGCTGACCCAGTGCACGCTGCCGTCGGCGAAGACGACCTCCATGCCGAGCACATGGTTGGTCGTCACGCCGTAGTACAGGCAGTGCGGCCCGCCCGAGTTCTCCGCGGCGTTGCCGCCGATGGTGCAGGCCTTCTGGCTCGACGGGTCGGGTGCGTAGAAGAGGCCGTGCTGGGCGGCCACGATGGAGAGCTCCTGGTTGACCACCCCGGGCTCGACGACCGCCGTCTGCGCGACCGGATCGATCTCGATGTGTCGCATGCGTGAGACCTGCAGCGCGATGCCGCCGCGGATCGTGACCGCGCCCCCCGAAAGACCGGTGCCCGCGCCGCGCGGCACGACGGGGATCTTGTTCCTCGCGGCCACCTTCACCACGTCGGCGATCTGCTGCGTGGTGGAGGCCAGCACGATCGCGTCGGGCATCGCGCCCTCGATCGAAGCGTCGCGCTCGAAGATGCGCAGGTCGTTCGGCGAATCGATGACCGAGTCGCGACCGACTATCTGCCGGAGCTGCTCGGTGACAGACGGGGCGAGAGGCATCAGGTGAGCGGGGCCTCGCCGTCCGGGTTGCGCTCGAAGGCCTCGAAGCGCCGCGTCATCGAACCTGGAAGTCCCGGCGCCTCGGTCGGGTGGGCGCCGACGATGAGCAGGTCGAGCCAGCGACCGCACTCTTCGTCCGAAGGCATCCTGTCTCCACGCTCGAAGACAGCCTCCTGGATCCTGCTGTGGGGTGACACCTGGATCGTGTACCAGACGGAAAGGCCGTCGTCGGTGACGGCGTGGTGGGTCTCATCGACCCGGCGGTTGATGGGCAGGCGCATGGGCTTCGCCTCGGCCGCCGAGCGGAGGCGCGTGGCTTCGGCTTCGATGCTGGTCAACAGGGTCAGCTTAAACTCGGAGGAATGTCAGGCGGCCGGGAGCGCGTGGAAGCGGCGATCGCCGGTCGCCTCGTCGACAGGCCGCCCACGGGCGCGTGGGGCCACACCTATAAGGAGGAGTGGTCGCCGGAGGCGCTGGCGAGGATCACCGTCGAGCGAGCGCGGAAGTTCGGTTGGGACTTCGTCAAGTTCCAGCCGCGCGCGAGCACCTTCGCCGAGGCATTCGGATCGGAGTACAAGGCCGCCGGCCACGCCCTCCGCGCGCCGGTGCTCGTCAGAGCCGCGGTGCCGGACCTCGAGTCGTGGCGCGACGTCGAGCTGGTCAACCCCCAAGCGCTGGCCGACCAGGTCGAGTCGATCGGGATTGTGGCGCGCGAGCTCGGGCCCGGTGTGCCGGTGATCCAGACGGTGTTCAACCCGATCACCGTGGGCGGTTATCTCGTCGGCAAGTCGCAGTCGAGGATCGTGCGAGAGCTGCGCAAGCACCCGGATGTGGTTGTGCCTGCACTCGAGAAGGTCGCCGATGCGCTGGCCGATTTCAGCCGCGATTCGGTGGAGGCCGGAGCCGCGGGGATCTTCTATGCGATCTCCGGCTACGCGGGCCGTGGCGTGATGCCGGAGGCGACATATCGCGAGCTCGCGCTGCCGCTGGACATGAGGGTGATGTCGCGGCTGCCGAAAGAGGCGTGGTTCAACGTGCTTCACCTGTGCGGCTCCAACCTGAACTTCGCGCTCGCGCGCGAGTTTCCGGTCCAGGTGGTGAGCTGGTCGATCCACAACCAGGGCAATCCATCGCTCGCCGAAGGCCGCGAGATCGCGGGCCGCGCGGTAATGGGCGGCCTCGGCCAGCGATCGAGCCTGCTCTACGGGCCGCCGGAAAAGGTCGAGGCGGAGGCGCGCCGCGCGATCGAGGACACAGGCGGGCGCGGTCTGCTGCTCGCGCCCGGCTGCTCGGTGCCGCCACGGGCGCGTGACGCGAACCTCGCCGCGATGACGGCCGCCGTCGCCGCATGACCCGGGTCGCCGGGCTGGCGGAGATCGTGCTGTGGGTGCGCGACATGGAGGCCGCGCTGGAGTTCTACCGAGACAGGTTCGGCCTCGAGCTCATCTCACCGCCCGAGCTCCCCAACAAATTCCTGAAGGTCGCCGACGCGACCGACGCCGTGCCGGAGATGATCGTCCTGATCCCGCACCCGGACCGGACCTTCGTCTTCCCGCCGGAGAAGCAGAAGCGCACGCTGCACCACATCGCGTTTCGCGCCGGTCGGCGCGAGTACAACGAGCTGGAGAACGGCTTCATCGAGGCGGGCATCGAAGTCCGCCACGGCGTGCACCCGGTGTTGAAAGGCGTGCGCACCTTCTACGTGGACGACCCGGACGGCAACGAAATCGAGGTGATCGGGCCCGATTAGGCGCAACCCTTGACCGGGGCAGGCCCATACGAACTGCCTGGGACTCCGTAATTGACACCATCCCGACGAATGACGATCGCGGTATCCCAATTGATCGAGATCCTCTTCAAGACGGAGCCGTCCCGAGCGTTCGTCACGACCACGGTGCGGGCCACCACGCGAAGCAGAGGTACGTTGATCGTCTGCGTGCCAGGGCATTCCACGCCCACGCGAGGCATACCGGCCACATCGACCAAAACGGGCGGGCCGTCGACGTTGGCGACGATCACCTGGCCCGTCGTGGCGGCCACCGAGACCAGCGCAAGAAGTCCGAGAACGATCGCTACGGCAACCAGCCACCGCAGTTTCACGTCGCCATTCTGCGCGACGCGAACGACCGGTCGAGGCGCTCGGTGAGGCTCGTCGATTCTCGCGCTGACTTGACGCTGACCGAGCCGAAGCCTAGATTCCCGTGCGGGGGCCTCCCGACGCCAATCAGCGATCCGATGGTCGGCTTTATTGCCCTCGTCACGAACGTGCTCGCTGCGTTTACGACGGTGGGATTCATCGAGCTGGTCACGGGTCGGCCAATCATCGGCATTTCAGCCGAAGGCAGATCGGTCCCACGTCGACTTTAGGGTCGTCCCGCTTCGAGTCGATACGCGTGCACCTCATTTTGAGTCGGGAGCAGCAGTCCGCTGGGACTAAGCTGTGGCCCGTGGACTTCAACGAGCCGGGAATCAGGGCCATCACGTTTTCACTGGTTTCCGTCGCGACGGCCCTCACCATCTCGAGCCTCCTGGTCGGTCTCTACAGCACGACCTCCGGGAACGATCCGCTGGCTCGGCTTCGACGCCTCCTGGGGCGAGTCCCCGCCTCCAAAGACGACGTCCGCTTGCTGGGAGTCAGCATGCTGCTCAATGGCGCGTGCCAGATGCTGGTCCTCGCGTTCGCCGCCGTAAACCTGCTGGGGATATTCAGCAGCGGGGCCTATACCGGCTACGCGCCTGCCGATACGGTGCGCACCGAGGCAGACCTCAGGTTTGCGCTGACCATCGTCATGGCGGTGGCGGCCCTCTGCCTCGCCGCCGGCGCCTATGTCGTGGGAACTCGAGTCAATTACTTGACGCGCGGCCCACAATCCGCCGAGCCAGGACTGCCTCAAACCTAGTTCCCGCAGTCCAGGCGAGCCCGGCAATCCTCAGCGTGCTTTTCGCCACGGCCGTAGCGTTGTCCTAACGAAAGCTATGAGCCGGACCGACAGAAGGCGCGTCAGGTGGTTCTTCGCCGGATTGCTGGTCGTCAGCGCGGTGCTCGACATCGTCGGAGCGCTGCTGATCCATCATCAGACGCGAGCCCAGGAGCTCGGCAGCGTGCTGCCCCCGAGCATCAGCCTGGGTGGGCGCACCGGCGCCGTCCTGTCCGGGCTTGCCCTTTTGCTCCTTGCGTCCGGCATCGCGCGTGGGAAGCGGGCCGCCCATCGCCTCACGCTCGCCGTCCTTGTGGCGACCATCTTCTTCCAGCTCGTCAAAGACCTCGACTTCGAGATCGCCTCGCTCAACGCCTGGATCCTTTTCGGCCTGTGGTGGTTCCGCGACCAGTTCGAGGCCGACACCGATCCAGCACGCGCGAGGTTCGGGATGGCTGCGCTCGTGGCCGGCGTCGGCCTGGCGGTGCTCTACGCGATGATCGGAACGGTCATCCTCGGCAACCAGCTCCAGCCTGAGGTCGGCTTGCTGCGGACGCTCGAGTCGCTGGCCGCCACGGTGGCCGGGTCGCCCGGCCGCTACCACGCCGTGACCGAGCGCGCGGACTGGTTCCTCAGCACGCTGCCGATCGTCAGCTACGCGCTGGTCATCATCGCGCTGACACAGCTCCTGCGCCCGGTGCTGGCGCCGCGCGCCGTCGCCGCTGACCGCGAGCGATTGCAGTCGCTGCTCGGCAAGTGGGGACGCAATCACATCTCACACCTCGCGGTCCATGGGACGTCGAGCTACCACTGGATCGACGGCCGCGCTTGCGTCGCGTTCACGCTGCGGGGCAGGACCGCGCTGGCGCTGGGCGATCCGATCGGGCCGCCGGACGTGGGCATCGACGGCGTGCGCGAGTTCACCAACTACTGCGACAGGCAGGACTGGACTCCCGCCTTCTACCAGGTCGACGGCCCGGAGCCATACCGCTCGCTCGGCATGGCGCTGGTGCCGATCGGATCCGAGGCGCTCATCGAAACGTCGGGCTTCGACCTCAAAGGCAAGGCTCGAGCCGACCTGCGGCACGCCGTGCACCGCTCGGAGCGTGAGGGCGTGCGATTCACGTTTGCGCCGGGGCCGCAGGTCCTGGAGGAGGATGCGAACGACCTGCAGGCGGTGTCCGGGCGCTGGCTCGAAAGTCGAAATTCGCCCGAGCTGGGTTACAGCCTTGGCACGCTGGCCACGCTGTCGGACCCGGAGATCGTCGTCGGCCGCGCGGTCTCGGCGTCGGGGCGCCTGGAGGCTTTCGTCAGCTGGCTGCCCGTACCCGCTCGCAACGGCTGGACGCTCGACCTGATGCGGCGCAGGCCTGACAGCGCATACGGCGTGATGGAGGCGTTGATCGTGCGTTCGATCCAGGAGGCGGCGGGCCGCGGGATCGTCGAGGTCAGCCTCGGAGTCGCCCCACGGATCATCGCAGCCGCCGACGCCGCGTCGGGTGGGATGGACCGGGCGATGCGCGCGATGTTCTGGAGCCTCGATCGGTTCCAGCGCAGCCGCACGCTGCGCCGCTTCAAGGAGAAGTTCGGTCCGTGCTGGGAGGACCGCTACCTCGCCGTCCCCGGACCTCAGACCCTGCCCGAGGTGATGGTCGCGCTCGTGCGCGCGCACCTGCCGCCGCTATCACGCGCGGCGGTATGGCTCCGCTCGAGGCCTCGCGATGCGGAGGCCGTCGAGGGCCGGACCAAAGTCCTGGCTTAGGCCGCGGTCTGAGGCTGTGGCTCCGTGACCGGCGCGCGCCGCGTCGCGAGCGCGACTCCCACCCCGCCGAGCGTGAGCACCGCCATGGCAAGGAAGGCCGCGGGCTCGGGGAGGTGGACCTTCAGCAGCGCATCGACCGAATAGGCGCCGGGTCCGATGAGGGCGAGGGCTATCGCCGACCCGATCAGCGTGAGGTTGAACTCAAAGCCGCCCTTCGTGTTCCAGAAGCCCTTGGGCCAGTGCACGAGCGCGACTGCGACCAGCATCGCCCCGACGATCGCGAAGTTGCCCACGGGCGTCAGAAACCCGAGGGCTACCAGCAGGCCGCCGCCGAACTCGCCCAGCGCCGATACCCAGGCCCACATCACGGGCGGGCGCATTCGCATCCTCGTCATGACGCCGGTCCACCCGGCGACACCTGGACCGCCCCACCAACCGAACAGCTTCTGCGCGCCGTGACCCGCGAGGATCAAACCGACGACGAGCCTGAGGATCAGCAATCCCGATGCTTCCACGATCTCGAAAACCTCCTGGGTGGGCTCTGAAATTCCCTCGCCCACCAGCCACGGATATCGAAGCATGGAGCGAACAGCCGGCGCGGTGCGGCCCGGTCAGGCGGTCGATAGACTCAGCCGGCAGGGCCCGTAGCTCAGTTGGTTAGAGCGGCCGACTCATAATCGGCTGGTCGGTGGATCGAGGCCACCCGGGCCCACCAAATCCAAACTCGTTTCCGCCTCTCTCAGGAGAGCTAAGGTGATCCTGCCGGTGGGAGCTGACTGTCAATGTGACCGCCAATCCTGCTTCCCGTCGACCACGAGGTTGTCCAGAGTCGTCTACTCGGCCTGCAAGGCATCGGTATTTATCCGCTCCTAGACGACGAGACTTGCCGAGCCCTGTTTCGGACATTCTGTGTGCTGGCACACCCGCCGAGGGGTGCGGGTACGGTCGTTCAAACGGTCGCGCCGGTGGCATCCTTACGCCACCATGACGGCGAGGATCCGAGTGGTTTTGGCCGAGGACAGTTACCTGGTGCGAGAGGGCGTGCGTCGCCTTCTGGAGACGGACCCCGACCTCGAGCTGACCAGTTCCTGCGTCGACCTCAAAGGCTTGCTAGCCGCAGTTGAACGCGACCGGCCCGAGGTGGTCGTGACCGACATCCGCATGCCACCGCGCAACACGGACGAAGGCATTCAGGTGGCGGCTCGCCTGCGCGACGAACACCCAGAGATAGGTGTGGTCGTGCTCAGCCAGCACGACGAGCCTGAATACGCCCTCCGCCTCCTGGAAAGGGGCTCTGCGCGCCGTGCCTACCTGCTCAAAGACAGCCTGAATGACCCGGTCCATCTGACCGCGGCTGTCCGGGAGGTGGCGAGAGGCGGGTCGGTCATAGATCCCAAAGTCGTCGAAACCCTCGTTGCCGCCAGGGGGCGTCAGGCCGGCTCCAGGGTCCAGGACCTCACGGAGCGTGAGCGCGACGTGCTCTCGGAGATGGCCCAGGGCCGCAACAACGACACCATCGCCGAGCGGCTCCATCTCTCCGTCCGGATGGTCGAGAAGCACATCAATGCGATCTTTTCGAAGCTTGGATTGAGCGAGGAGAAAGACGTCCACCGCCGCGTGAAGGCGGTCCTGATCTACCTGAGCGAGACGGGTGATTAACAAGCGAGCTTGGCCGAATGCGCTGCCCTGGGCGGTGCTCGGATTGATCGGTGTCCTCGTCATCGTCGGTACGTGGCTCGCCTTGCGGCGTCCGGCCGGCGCTGTGCCCTACAGCCTCGGTTTCGCTGTCTACGCGGCGACCTTTCTCTGCCCGGCGCCGGTTGGAGCGCTGATCGCCAGCCGACGCCCACGCCATCCAATCGGCTGGCTGATGCTTGCGATCGGACTTGTCTCGGCCATAGGCGGACTATTCGACGAGAGTGCCCGGCAGCTCTACGCGCCAAACCCGGAGCTTGGCGCTGCCCTGTTCATAGTCGGCGACGTCCTGTCCAGGGCCGTTCTGGTCCTGTATGGGATCCTGCTCCTGTTCTTTCCGGATGGTCGCTTGCCGTCAAGGCGCTGGCGGCCGGTACTCATGGCGGGAGTCTTCGCGGTAACCGCTTCGTGCGCTCTCGATGTGATCACGCCTGGGCCACTTGTGGACTACGCGATGGTGACTCCGCCACCAAATCCGTTCTACATTCCACTGCCCGACCTTGCCCAAAAAATCGTCGGCCTCGCACTCTTCGTCGGCATCTTTGGATTCATGCTCCTCTCCATAGTTTCTGTTGTCTTGCGGTTCCGCCGGGCGGGCCCCGAGCTGCGCCTGCAGCTCAAGTGGTTCGCTCTTGCCGGCAGCTTCCTGGTGGCAACGATTGTTGGTGTAAACGTATTCACGCCCGCCGGCTGGGGGCCACCGTGGTTGGGGGCGGTCATGTTGATCGAAGCTGCTGCGATTGCCGCGGCGATCGCTATTGCCATCCTGCGCCACCGGCTGTTCGACATCGATCTGGTGATCAGCCGGACAGTCGCGTACGCCGCGCTGGCGGGCGTGATAGCCGGCTTCTACATTGCGGTCGTCGCCGGCGTCGGGAGTCTGCTGGCGTCGGGGTCGGAGTCACGTCTCTTCTTAGCCATAGTCGCGACGGCGTTCGTGGCGGTCGCATTTCAAC
The DNA here is from genome assembly GCA_035279525.1 of Candidatus Dormiibacterota bacterium. Lineage (GTDB taxonomy): Bacteria > Chloroflexota > Dormibacteria > Dormibacterales > Dormibacteraceae > DATEHQ01. The sequence goes on along the minus strand of DATEHQ010000053.1, from coordinate 6,855 downwards.
CGCTGCGCGCCAGGCTCGAGCGGCTGGCGAACCGGCTGGTTTATGGCGTCCGAGCGGTCCCTTACGAGGTCCTGGCGGACTTCACGTCTCGGCTCGACGGCCGTGAGAACTCCCTTCAGCTGCTCCCGGTCATGGCGAGGCTGCTCGCCCAAGGCACCAGCTCTGACGGCGCCACCGTGTGGCTGCACGAAAACGGCCGTGAAGTCGCTGCGAGCAGCTTCCCTGAGCACCAACACATAACAGCGGACGTTGCGACGCGCAGCGTGCTCCTGCGGCACGCGGGTGCGAATCTCGGCAGGTTGACGGTCGCGCGAAGATCGGGCGAACCGCTGAGCCCGACCGAAGAACGCTTGATGGATGGTCTGGCCTCGCAGGCGGGACTCGTGCTCCACAGCGCGGGCCTGCAGGATGAGCTGAGCCGAAGAATGATCGAGCTCCGACAGTCGCGTCACCGGTTGGTGTCCGCACAGGACGAGGCTCGCCGCCGGCTCGAGCGGGACCTGCATGACGGTGCGCAGCAGAATCTGGTGTCTCTTCGCATGAAGCTCGGGCTCGCGGCGAGCCTGGCCCGCGACAAGCCGGGCTCGCTCGACCCGCTGTTGCAGGAGATGCAGTCCGAGCTGGGAGATGCCCTCGATTCGCTGCGGAACCTTGCACGTGGCGTCTACCCGCCGCTTCTTGAAGCGGAAGGTCTGAAGGCGGCGCTACGCGCGCGTGCGCGTCAAGTTCCGATCAGCATCGACGTCCAATGTGGACCCGAGCGATATTCCCGAGAGCTCGAAGGCGCGGTCTACTTCTGCTGCTCCGAAGCCCTTCAAAACCTGTCCAAGCATTCACTGGCCACACGTGGATCTGTTCGAGTGTGGTGCGAGGGCGGGCGCCTCAGTTTCGAGGTCCGCGACAACGGCCGCGGTATTGATTCGACTCGCTCCAAGTCGGGTGGCGGGCTGCAGAACATACGCGACCGGCTTGATGTGCTCGGCGGCGTCGGGGACGTTAGCTCGGCGCCGGGAGCCGGCGCTCGGGTAGCCGGCTGGGCGCCACTCAGCACCTAGCCCGAATCCTCGCCGGTAGGCCAGCACACCGAAGTCTGTGTGCTGGTGCGGCTGGGAATGCCGTACGGGCACCGTTGGAGCCACGTTAACTCAGATTCAGGCTTGGGACGACCGGGCGCCGTCCCGAAACAATTGCAGGAGGCTCAGCAAAATGGATTCCTTCGGCCATACGATTGCGGCGCCGGGCAACCTGGCGAATCCCGGAATGCGAATCGTCGGCGGCTTGATCGACGTGGTCATCCTCGTGGTGATCTACGGGATCAGCGCCATAGTCTTCATCAGTATCGGAATCCCGGCGCCCGTCGGCCTGGCCGGCGTTCTCACCGTGGTGATCGACGTCGCGTACTTGGCGTACTTCTGGAGCTCGGGCGGGGCCTCCATAGGGATGATGCCCTTCGGCTTCAAGGTGCGTGACGTGGCAACAGGAAAGTATCCGACGATGGGCAAGGCCGCCCTGCGAGGATTCATCTGGATCCTTGAGTACGCCTTGACCTTCTCCCTCGTCGGTGCGCTCGGGTGGCTCTGGATGCTCTGGGATAGGCAGAAGCAAGCGATCCACGACAAGGTCGCCGGCACCATGGTCACAACCAGCTGAGGAGAGCTGTTGCGAATCGGGGTAGGCCAGCACACCCAGGATCGGTGCGCTCACCCGCCAAAATGGCCGTGCGGGCACCGTTGGAGCCGCGTCGGATCAGATTCAGGCTTGGGCCCACCGGACGCCGTCCGGAATCAGCTCAGGAGGAATTGACATGAAGTCAGTCCAAGCTGGAGGCCCCCAAGCAGCAAAGTGGATCGGCCTAAAGCGACTCCGGCCGTTGCTTGCGTTGCTGGGCGTGGTGGCAGGCATGTTGGCAATTTCGACCCCGGTGTCGGCCGGCGGCAACTCGTCCACGCCGTGTTCGATGGGGCCGCAGCCGGCCACCTGCACCTACACCGTCAACGCGCACGACCTTACTCTGACGTCTCCGTCAAGCGTCCCATGCGTGGACCCGCCCAACGGGCTGCCGACGGGCACCGTCATCGCCAACTACGGCGAAGTCTTCCATGAGACTGTGAATCAAGCCGGCGACGCGTGGTTTACGAGTACGGTGACCGGAGACCTCAGCTTCATTCCGTTCGACTCCAGCCGACCTTCGTATACGGGCCACTTCGAGAGCTGGTTCGGCGCCAGCATCAACCAGAACAATGCTGTCTTCCATGACACCACCAACAACAAGTTGACCGGCTCGGACGGCTCTCACCTTTCGTTCCACATGGTCGATCACATGGCGATCAGCGCCAGCGGGATCACTTTCCAGTTCGATAAGGCGACCTGCTAGGTGACAGATGAGCGTGTGGGCGGGGTACTACCCCGCCCGCATCGCTGAAAGCCGCGACTCGTGAAGGCGCTGATCTCGGGTGCGGGAATCGCCGGACTCGCAACCGGGATCGCCCTGAAGCAGGCCGGACTTGACGTTGAGATCTTCGAGCGCGCGCCCGAGCTGCGAGAGATCGGCGCCGGACTGATGATCTGGCCCAACGGCGCACGTTCGCTGCAGGCGCTTGGTGTCGAGATCGATGCCGTGACGATTCAACACATGTCGGTATGCACATGGCGTGGCCGCCAGGTCAACAACTACCCACTCGAGTCGGTGGCGGCTCGATTCGGCTTTGAGCCCGTATTCGTCCACCGCGTTGACTTGCAAGCGGCGTTGGCGAGAAGGTTTGGCACCGAAGGGCTGCATTTCGATGCTGTCGTGAGTGGATTCGAACAGGATGGCGCCGGAGTGCAGGTTATGGTGCGTGACGGAGCCGCAGCCGCGGGCGACCTGCTCGTCGGTGCGGACGGCTTGCGCTCGCCGGTGCGCCGGCAGTTGCTGGAAGACGGCGATCCAATCTATTTGGGCTCGACGATCTGGAGGGGCGTGGTCGACAGTCACGGAATACCTCTCCCGCCTGGCCACGGGTTTGATTGGGTTGGTCGCGGCTCGGAGTTTGTCGCCTTCCCTCTCCGGCACGACCGCGTTTACTGGTCCGGTGTGATCAAGCAGCCGCGTGGCGACAAGCGCGGCCCGAACGGGCACAAAGGCGACCTCCTGAATTCCTTCAGCGACTGGGCGCAACCGATACCCGCCCTGGTTGCCGCGACGGAGGAAGCCGCGATCCTGCGCAACGACATGTACGATCGGCCGCCGGCTCGGCGCTGGAGCGACGGGCGAGTCACGTTGGTCGGCGACGCTGCGCATCCGATGACGCCAAACGGGGGCCAGGGCGCCTGTCAGGCTCTCGAAGACGCAGTCGCCCTTGCGGACAGCATCAGGCGATCCTCGAGCCTGAGCGAGGCGTTTGGGCTGTATGAAGATCGGCGCCGACGTCGTGCGAATCGACTCGTCACAATGGCCCGCCAGGCGACTCGCGCCGCGCAGATAGAAAGCCCGTTGCTCTGCGCCCTGCGTGACGGCGTCGCAGGCCTCATGCCGAGCTGGTTGTTCCTGAGAGTGCTGGACTCGTATCTTGCGTAAGTCAGCTCACGCGCCGTGCCGGCGCTCTCGCCGTCCCAGAAGGCGGCCGCCGTCTCGCGTAATCAGGACGACGTCGTCCGATCTCAGCCAGTCAGTCGCTTTGTCGCGGAACTTTGGACTGCCGACAAGGATTACGCCGCGAGTGGCATCGACACGATTCGGACCGGCGACCTCCTCCGCTTGTTAGGCAGGTAAGTGCAAGGTGACAAGTCCCCGGACGCTGCCGCTAGGCTGTACCGACGACTTGCGCCCAACGGACCTTATCGGACGCAACGTCCAGAGGCCATAAACATTCCGATGGACTTCCTCACGTGCAGCGTCCCAAAAGCTGCGAAATGGTCTCTCACACGAGCCTCGAGGCGTTGGCGAGGCTCATCCGCCAACCCGTCGGCAGAGCGAATCGATAGCAGGTAGTTCAAAACGGCATCGGGATCGGTCACCTCAAGTGCGTCCGGATAGTCGAGGCGTTTGACGATGCCGAACCACGATGCCAGCTGGTCGTGACCATTCTCCAGCGTGAAGCCGGAGCTGAGCGCGGCCTTCGGTAGTGATCCCTGCGCAAGACTGTAAAGCTCGGCCAGATGGTCCATGCCGAACGTCGCTGCATAAAACGTACCGTCGGGTTTAAAGAACTCTGCGGATCTCTCCCACGGCTGCCTTTCGCTCGGGCACGTGGTACAGCATCATGTTCGCAACGACCACATCAAACGACGCGTCGTCGAAGGGAATGCACCGAGCATCCGCGACAACGGCGTGGACGACGAGGCCAGCCTCTGCGATGCGGTCTTGCGCTTCACGCGCCATACCGCCGGATAGATCACTGATCGTCACCGACCATTCGCGCGGGACCGCCGCGATGTTATCGAGCCACAGCTCACCTGTACCTGCGCCAAGCTCGAGGATCTGAGCACGAGGCGGAGCCATTATCTGCTGGAAGATCCATCGCTGCCATCCGACGGGATTCACGCTGAATCTCCGATGGATATTGATTCGCGCTGCTAGGTTCGAGCCGTCTCGATACTGCTTTCGGCGGAGGTAGTCCGAGCTCGACTTCACTTCACCCAAAACGTTATCCGAAGGGCACCAGGTGTCCGGGTAACAGCGTGGGCCATCAAGTGACTGCGGGGGTCGCGCCGACTAGGACCACCACCTCTATCGTGTCCGCGGCCTCTCGGCGGAGAGCTGGCAAGACGTGGCTATAGGTGTTCATCGTCAGGCTGATCTGGCTGTGACCCAGTGTCTCCATCACGACGCGCGGATGAACGTCCCGGACCAGAGGTAGCGACGCGCACGCGCGGCCAGCTGCAGGAATTCGGACCGAGGCGGACTCAACAGCTGGTCTTGCTCACATGCTTCGGCCACTTCATCGACAGCATCCGCACGTACGACCACCGCCTCGTCGTGTTCGCGCGGCCGCTCCCCCAGGCTGACCCGCAGCCGGCGCCCACTCGTCGCCCGCGATAATGCCGAGAGATGAGGCTTGATTGGGCGCTTCTCGCGAGTGGCGCCGAGACGCCCCCCAACGGGCTGGTCTACATCCTCGGCGCGGGCATCGACACGATCATGCGTGACCAGTTCCCGACATCACTTGGTGGCGCGATCGTGCTCCGCCTGCTGGCGACGCGCCTCGAATCGGAGCGCCCGCACAAGGTCGAGGTTCACTGCACCGACGAGGACGGCAAAGCTGTCCTGCCCCAGCCGATTCTTCTCACGCTCCCACCGCGGAAAGTGCCGGCCGACTACCCGCATGGCTGGGATCTCCCGGCGAGCATCGTGATCAACCTGGTCGGCGTCGGAATCCCACATCCCGGCTTCTACAACTTCGAGGTGCTGATCGACGATCAGCAGGTCAGGACGCTACAGTTCCGCGCCGTCAAACCACCGCAGGTCCAGACCGTATGACCAACACTCTGATTCACCTGGTCGAAAGCTACGGGCTCATCGCCATCTTCATCACGATGACGGCCGAGAGCTGCGGCCTGCCCGTCTCCAGCGAGATCGTCGTGCCGCTCGGTGGTGCGCTCGCCTCGCAGGGCAAGCTCCAGTTCGCGCTAGTGGTGATGGCGGCGAGCCTGGCCAACCTCGCGGGCTCGCTGATCGCTTTCTACCTGACGCGGCGCTATGGCGAGAGATTCGTCCTCAGCCGCGCGGGTAGGTGGATGGGACTTCACCGGGGCCATCTCCGGCTCGCCAACCGATTCTTCAATCGCTTCGGACTCTGGGCCGTGTTCGTAGGTCGCCTACTGCCGATCGTTCGCACCTACATCTCGTTTCCTGCCGGCGTCTCGAAGATCGGATATCCGTGGTTCATCGTCGCAACCCTCGCGGGCGCCATCCCGTGGAACCTTGCGCTCGCCTATGCCGGTTACAAGCTGGGGCAGCACTACGAGCAGGTCTCGAGCACCGTTTCGCCCTTTGTAATTCCCATCGCGATCGGGGTCGTCCTCCTGCTGGCGGCGGCCTGGTGGTTCGGCCGCAGGCTTGGCGAGGACGAGGCCGGGGAGACACTGCCCGAAGCGCTCTAGCCGGGCTTGATCCTCGCGATGGGCTGCCCCGGGATGACATGGTCGCCGACCTCGAGGAGCAGGGCGTCAACCACACCGGTGATGGGGGACGGAATCTCGGCGTTGACCTTGTCCGTGTGCGCTTCCATCAACGTCTCGCCCTCGGCCACTGCATCGCCCTGCTGCTTGGCCCACGCGCCGACGGTGATTTCTTCCGCGCCCTGCAGGTCGGGCATGACAACTTCCTGGACGTCGACGCTCACCGCTCTATTCTCGGCGCGTCAGGCCGCCCAGCGCATCCCCGGGCCGCGGGCTCGCCGGACCGGTACCCGGTCGGGTGGGATGAAGCGGAGCTGACTGCCAGATCTCACCACCTGCCATCCACCTTCGTGCACGCAGCGGTGGTGATACCAGCACAGCGTGACCAGGTTGCCCAGCCTGGTCTCGCCGCCTCGCGTCCAGAACTCGATGTGATGGGCCGAGCTCCAGCTCAGCGGCCGGTCGCAGCCCGGCCAGCGACAGCCCTTGTCCCTCACCCGCAGAGCTCGTTTGGTCGCCGGGTAGATGGCTCGCGTGGCCCGGCCCACGTCGGTCACCACCGAGCCGGCGGTGAGCACCCGGCAGAGCGTGCCGTCGCAGGCCAGCCGCTGCGCCGTCTGGCTGGAGACCATGCCGCCGTGCTCCAGCTCCGAGGCCGCCGCCCCCACCAGGCCCTGGAGCGCTTCCGGCGTGGTGGTCAGCGTGAGGTGAGGCCGGACGCCATTCCGCCGCGGCAGCCGGCCCTCGTCCATGGCG
>DATEHQ010000052.1:0-3579 GCA_035279525.1 Candidatus Dormiibacterota bacterium | reverse complement strand
GGACTGAGCGACCTGGTCGACGGAACCCTGGCGCGGCGGTTCGGCCATCCGTCCAACCTGGGCGGCGGACTCGATCCTGTCGTGGACGGCATCTTCATGGCCGCGCTTGTCGTGGGCCTCGCCCTCGGTGGCGCATTCCCGATGTGGCTCGCGCTGGTGGTGATCGCGCGCTACCTGCTGCCGGCCCTTGCGGGCGGGCTCCTGCTGCTGCTCGGCCGCGCGCCGGAGCTGCGGCACACGCTCACCGGTCAGGTCTCGACGAGCCTGATCCTGATCCTGGTCGGAGGCGTGTGCCTGTTTCGCGGCCTGAACCAGGACGCGGGCGCGCTGGTGAACGCGGCGGAGGTCGTGATCCCGGTCGCGACGGCGGCGACCTTCGTGCACCTGGCGTGGGTGTCGAGACGACCGGTCGCCAGGGCGGAGCCCGGGTAAGATGGACGGCGGTCGCGCTAGGTGGGGTGCTGGCGGTACCCTGAACCGGCAATCCGCCTTAGCCGGACCGAATTCCCTCGCTGAGGTCTGGGTTCTCACGCCCGACCGGGGCAATCGGCGTTGAAAGGTCGGGACCTGCGCAGCTCGGGTCTCCGAACCCCGTCAGGTCCGGAAGGAAGCAGCGGTAAGGAGAGCTCCCGGGGGTGCCGCAGCCACCCTGGTCTGAGCCGTGAGTCTCGTGCGGAGTGGGGGTCTTCGAACGAGGTGAGGGTGCGCGGCCATCTTGATTTGAATGCCTGATTACCAGAGCCTCTACCGCAAGTACCGCTCGCAGACGTTTGGCGACCTGGTCGGGCAGGAAGCCGCGTCCCGGGCGCTGCAGGGCGCCATCACGTCGGGCCGAGTCGCTCACGCCTACCTTTTCAGCGGCAGCCGCGGCACGGGAAAGACGTCGGCGGCGAGGCTGCTCGCCAAGTCCCTCAACTGCACGGGCCGCCCGCGCGATTCGGCCGAGCCGTGCAACCGCTGCGAATCGTGTCTCGAGATGACCGCGGGGGCGTCGCTCGACCTGATCGAGATCGATGCCGCGTCCAACCGTGGGATCGACGACGTGCGCGACCTGCGCGAGAAGGTCAACCTGTCGCCCGCCCGAGGGCCGTACAAGGTCTACATCATCGACGAGGCGCACGGGCTCACCGGCGATGCTTTCAACGCGCTTCTCAAGACGCTCGAGGAGCCGCCGCCGCATGCCGTCTTCGTGATGTGCACCACCGACGCGCAGAAGATGCCGCTGACCGTGATCGGGCGCTGCCAGCACTTCGTCTTCCGCCGCCACAGTGAGGAGCAGATCGCCGCGCGGCTCGACCACATCGCAAAGAAGGAGAAGGTGGTGGTCGATCCCGAGGCGATGGAGCTGATCGCGCGCACCGCGCAGGGTTCCATGCGGGACGCGGTCGGGCTGCTGGACCAATTGGTGCCGCTCGCCTCCGGCCCGATCAGCCTCGAGTCGGCTCGTGCGCTGCTCGGGATCGCCGACCCCCGGCTGCTCGACTCGCTGCTGGACGACGTGCTCAGGGGACGGGCGGCGGAGGCCCTGGCCGAGCTCAATGCGGTTTACGCCGCGGGCGCCGAGCTGCGCCAGGTGGTCCGCGGGCTGATGGAGGGTTGCCGCGACCGGCTGCTCGCGGCGCTGACCAGGCGCGACCAGGCGACGGCGCGAAGGCTGTCGAGCGTGCTCGAGGCGCTGCTCCACCTCGATGGAGAGGTGCGCCGCCACGCCGAGCCGCGCTTCCTGGTCGAAGCCACCCTGGCCCGCCTCGCGGTGGAGCTCGGAGCTGACGCTGGGACAGACAGTCCCCCGCTCGCCGGGGGGCCGGTGCGCAGCGCCGAAGGGGGCGATCGTGAACCCAAACCCGAGATCGCCGCTCGTGCCAACCCATCGACCCCACCCGCGCGTCGCGCCACCACCCCGGCGGGCGGGGAGCTGGTCGCGTCCTCTCCGCCGAGCGCTGAGGTGGGCGGGTGGCCAGAGGTGCTCGAGAAGCTGAACCGCACCGTGCGCGCGGTCTACCTGGACGCTCAGCCGGAGGTCGACGGCGCGACCCTGATCCTGTGGTTCAAGTACGGCTTCCACCACAAGAAGGCGCAGGAGCAATCGACTCACCTGCTGCCCCACGTGAGGGCGTGGCTGGGCCCCCAGATCAGGGTGGAGTACCGCCTGCGCGAGCAGGAGCCGGCCCGTCAGGCGCCGCGCCCCGCCAGCCCGGAGGATGATCCTTTCGTGCGCGAGGTGGTGCGCCGGTTCGACGGTCGCGTGACGCGAGTCAAGGAGGTCTCCGAGTGAAGGACCCGCTGAAGATGCTGCGCCAGGTGCAGCAGATGCAGGGCCGCATGGAAAAGCTTCAGAAGGACCTGGAGACGGAAACGGTCGAGGCGAGCGCCGGCGGCGGCGCCGTGACCGTCGTCGCGACCGGCACGCAGAAGCTGGTTTCGGTGCGCATCGACCCCGACGCGGCGGGCGATCCCGAGATGCTGCAGGACCTCGTCGTCGCGGCGGTCAACGAGGCGATGGACAGGTCGAGGCAGATGGCGGCCGAAAAGATGCAGGGGCTGACCGCCGGAATGGGGCTGCCACCCGGCCTGCTGGGCAACCTGTAGCCCGGCATGCCGCAGCTCCCCGAACCGCTGGAGCGGCTCATCCAGGAGCTGTCGCGATTGCCGGGAATCGGACCCAAGACGGCGCAGAGGCTCGCCTTTCACATGCTTCGCTCCGACCGCCAGCGCGCCGACGCCCTGGCGCAGGCGATCGAGGACGTGAAGGCGCGGATCGGTTACTGCGAGCGCTGCTACAACATCGCGGAGGGTGGGCTGTGCGCGATCTGCGGCTCGCCGCGGCGGGATGGCTCGGTCCTGTGCGTCGTCGAGTCCGCCCTTGACGTGCTCGCCATCGAGCGGACCTCGGAGTTCGGCGGCCTCTACTTCGTGCTGCACGGCGTGATCTCGCCGATCGACGGCATCGGCCCCGAGCAGATCCACGTGCCCAGGCTGCTGGAGCGCGTCCGCGAGGAAGGGATCGCCGAGGTCATCATCGCCACCGACGCGGACATCGAGGGCGAGGCGACCGCGGTCTACCTCCAGCGCGCGCTGCAGCCGTCGGGGGCGACGGTCACGCGACCCGCGCACGGGCTGCCGGTGGGAGGTGACCTCGAATACGCCGACGAGCTGACGCTGGCCAGGGCGATGGCGGGGCGCAGGGCCTTCTGACGCGCCTTTACAAGCCGCCTTGCAATAGCCCCTCGTACGCATGTATCATTCCCAGGTTCCCCACCGAACAGGTTTCGTGCGCCCAAAAGGGTGGCAGGAAGCCAGTCGGATCGGGGGGCCAGCACCTTGACAACTGAAGAGTGGGAAAGACTCTGAGAGTCTGAGAAGACTCAGGGCATTCGCTCTGGGTCCTCCGTTTTTGGACGGAGAGTTTGATCCTGGCTCAGGGTTAACGCTGGCGGCGCGCATAACACATGCAAGTCGAGCGAGGGCTCATTTCCCGCAAGGGAGATGGGTTCCTAGCGGCGAACGGGTGAGTAACACGTGGGCAACCTTTCCTATCGCGGGGGATAACAGCGGGAAACCGCTGCTAATACCGCATGT
>DATEHQ010000051.1:0-8483 GCA_035279525.1 Candidatus Dormiibacterota bacterium | reverse complement strand
GCGTCGACGAATTCCGTGCACGAGGGCCAGCGGTCGGTCGGGTTCTTGGCGAGACCGCGCATGACCGCCGCATCGACGGCCGGCCCGAGGGCGGCGAGGCGAGCGCTCGGAGGCGAGGGATATCGGTGCACCTGCGCGTAGAGCAGCTCCATCAGTGCTTCGCCGTCGAATGGGATGACTCCGGTCAGCATCTCGTACGCCATGCTGGCGAGCGAGTAGCGGTCGGCGGCCGGACCGACGTCGCCGCCGGCCACCTGCTCCGGCGCCATGTACGCCGGCGTGCCCGTGGTCACGCCTGTCATCGACTTGAGCGAGGAGCCCTGCATCAGCTTGGCCAGCCCGAAATCGGCGAGCACGGGAGAGTCGTCCGCCGCCAGCAGCACGTTGGCGGGCTTGACATCTCGGTGCACGACGCCGTGGCTGTGCGCATAGTCCAGCCCGGCGGCGATGCCGCGGAGGTAGCGCAGCGCGGCCGGCCGGTCGAGGGGGCCCTGCGACAGCTTGCCGGCGAGGCTTCCGCCGGGAATGTATTCGACGATCATGTAGGGGGTGCCCTGGAACTCGCCGAAGTCGTAGACGTCGACGATGTTCGGGTGCCGCAGCCTGGCGATCGCCTGGGCCTCGTGGCGGAAGCGTGCGACCGAGTTGGCGTCGGGCGAGATGGCCTGCATGACCTTGACGGCGCCGGTCCTCTCGAGATCGGCATGGTAGGCGCGATAGACCAGGCCCATGGCCCCCTGGCCGATGAAATCCTGGACTTCGTACTGCCCTAGCCTGGTCCCTGGTGTGATCGACACGGCCCCGAATTATGTGGTGGGCCTCGTTCAACTCAGCCCGTCTTAACCGAACGTCGACTACTGAACGGGTGAAGCAGCCGTCGGGGTCGAGGCCCGGCGGCACACGCCGAGATCGAAAGCGTCCCGGCTAGGTGCGGGCGCCCTGCTTCCACCCGCCGCCGCCGCCGCGCCTGACGGCGACCAGACCGGCGAGGATCGAGACGGCGATCTCGGAAGGCGTTGTCGCGCCGAGGTCCAGTCCGACGGGGCTCTGGATGCGCGCGATCACGTCCTCGGACACGCCCTTCGCCCGCAGCGCTTCGAGGTGATGTCCGGTGTGGCGCCGGCTGCCCACGAGCCCGATGAAGCGTGGCCCGAAGGGCAGGACGCTCTCGAGCGCAGACACGAGGTCCGGCGCGTCGTGATCGGTGTGGACGACGAAGACCTCGGGGCCGAGCAGACCTTCGAGCCCGCCCATCGATGTGAGCGCGGCGGGCCAGTCGCCCTCGAGTCTCTCACCGCGGGTCTCGACGAATACCGTGCGAAATCCGACCTCAGGCGCCCAGCGGACGAGGGACCTGGCCACGGGAGTCGCGGCGAAGACGACGAGCGTCGGGGCTGCGGCATAGGGCTCGAGGTAGACCTCGATCGATCCGAGGTCGTGGCTGTACTTGCGGACCTGTGGCGCCGCTGCCGTCGCGATCGCCTGAGCGTCAGCCAGCGCTGCGGAGTCGAACTCGCTGCAGCCCAGAGTTCCCGCAATCGCCGCCGTGCGGGACATGAGGAGCTTGGCGCCCGTGCGCGAGGGTGGTGCGCCGTCGAGCTTGATCACGGTGGCGACGACCACCTCCTCGCCTCGCTCGAGCCGCGCGGCGAGCTCCTTCTCGACGCTAGACACTGACACGGGTTCGGCCCAGGACTGACGCGATGACCTCGCTCGCGCCCTCAACGTCCGCGGCGGTTGTCGAGTAACCGGTGGTGAGGCGGAGGCTGCCGAGCGCCTCGTCGATCGACAGGCCCATGGCGAGCAGGACGTGCGACGGATCGAGGGAGCCCGAGGCGCAGGCCGAACCGCTTGAGGCGGCGACGCCTGCGAGGTCGAGCGCCAGCAGCACGTCCTCGCCCCGGCGGTCTTCGAACGTACAGGTCGCGAAGTTGGGCAACCGGCGCTCTGCACCCGTGAGCCGCGCGCCGAGCCGCGAGAGCGTCGCGCGCAGAGCCGCTGACTGTCTCTCGGCGATGCGTGATCGCTCACTGCGCTCGCGGGCGCATACGTCGAGAGCCGTCGCCACGGCGACCGCGGAGCTGACGTCCTCGGATCCGGCGCGGCGTCCCCACTCCTGCGGGCCGCCGAAAAAGAGCGGGTCGATGCGAACTCCGTCGCGCACGTAGAGCAGCCCGCCTCGCCCCGCGCCGAGCTTGTGGCCGCTGATCGACACGAGGTCGGCGCCCACGGGGATCGGCACCCAGCGCGGCGCGCCACCCGCGTCGACGTGAACGATCGCACCGACCTCGTGCGCGCGCGAGATCGCCTCTTCGACCGGCTGCATGGTGCCGACCTCGTTGTTGGCGAGGCCGATCGAGACGAGGGCGGCGCCGGGCGGAATCGCCGAGGGATCCGCCAGCGCCGTGGAGTCGACCGTCGCGACGTGGACGTGATGCCCGTCAGACTGCAGCCGCCGCACCGCGCCCAGCACCGACTGATGCTCAGCGGCCCAGGTGACGATCGCGCCAGGCTTTCGCACCCGGCGGGCCGCCCCGAACAGGGCGAGGTTGACCGCCTCGGTGCCCGATGACACGAAAGTGATCTCGGTCCGGTCCGCGCCCAGGGCCGCCGCGGCCATGTCGCGTGCGCGGTCCAGCGCTGCGCGCGCCTCGCGTCCTTCCGCGTGTGGGCTGGAAGGATTGCTTTCGCGTGGAAGAGCGGGTGCGGCGGCCACCTGGGGCAGCACCGGCGCCGAGCCCGCGTCGTCGAGATAGACCCGCCTCAGCGGCGGTTCATGAGGCCCCCGCGAAGTCGCGGGGCCGGCCCCTGGCTTCGTGGAGATCTCAGCCGCGACTGTGGTCCGGCTGCTGGATGAGCTCCCTGAGCGTGCCCTGGAAGCCCTTCAAGAAGAGGTGCACGTCGATCAGCTCGTCGGCGCTGATCGGCTCCGTGTACGCGGCCGGAGCCGCGACCGGCTCGGTCACGCTTGCCTCGATCTCCTCGACGGCGCCGCCCGCGATCGCCAGCACGACGATGAAGGTCACCTGGCACTGCGCACACGTGACCTGCAGGTGGAAGCGCTCCTCTTCGTGACTGAGCACCTGTACGTCGCAGCCCTTGAGGCCCCGACCGCACACCGGGCAGTTGTAGAAGCGGGCTCGGTCGCGAATGAACTCGATGATGCTCATCGCGGCGCCCATATTACGCCGGGAAACTGAGGGCAGGCCATGACCTGGCGGCTGCCTAGCGCCGGCCTTCGATGCATGTGCAACCGGCAGGTCCGACGACCGCGGAGTGCACAGTTCCGGCAGGCAGGACCATGCGGTCACCAGGCTTCAGCTGGAGGCTGCGACTCTCCTGCTCGAGGACGAACGTGATCGATCCATCGACGCAGTAGAGGACCTTTTCGTACCCATGGCTGTGCGGGGCGTAGCGGTCGTCCGGCCCGTTCGACCACGAGTAGCAGGCGCTCGCCTCGCCCCGCAGCCTGCCCATCAGCTCCTCGGAGGTGGCCACCGCAGTCCGATTCTAAGATTGCGAGTGGTGAAGCCTCGGTTCCTTGCCGACTGCAACGTCGGTCGGTTGGCGCGCTGGCTCCGGGCGCTGGGCTACGACGCTTCCTATCACGCCCGCATCGAAGACGGCGCGCTCGTCCGCGAGGCGGCGGCGGAGAGCCGTGTCTTGCTGACGCGTGATCGGGACCTGACCCGGCGCCGCGTGATCCAGACGGGCGTGGTCCGGGCGATCCTGATCCGCGACGACGACGTGATCCAGCAGCTGCGCCAGGTCTTCGCCGAGCTCGGCCTCGAGCTCAAGGAGGCGCTCACGCGCTGCATCGAGTGCAACGCGCAGCTCGAATCGCGACAGGCGGGCCTGGTCGCAGAGCAGGTTCCGCCTTACGTCCGCCGCACGCAGTCTCGATATTCGCAGTGCCCCGACTGCGGACGCGTCTACTGGGCGGGCACCCACTGGCAGCGCATGCAGGAAGTGCTGCTCGGCCTGTGAGGGACGTTCTCCGGCGCCTGGTCGCGGGCGAGATCACCGAGGACGAAGCGCTGGCGGAGATCCGCGCCGTCCAGCTCCAGGAGCTCGAAGGTCGCGCACGGCTCGACCTCGGCCGCTACCTGCGCCGCGGCCTGCCCGAGGTGGTGCTTGCCCCGGGCAAGGCGCCGGGCGAGACGGCGCGGCTCGCGGTCGCCCTGGCGGAGCGGCAGGGACAGGGCCTCGTCAGCCGCATGTCCGAGGCCCATCGTGCGGCGGTGCGGCGCGCCGCCTCCGCCGCCCGGATGACCGTCATCGAGCGCGCCGCGTCCGCGCGCGTGGTGCGCGAGGGCTTCACCCCCGAGGCGCAGCCGGGCAAGATCGGAATCCTGACCGCGGGAACGTCTGACGTGCCGGTCGCCGAAGAGGCGCGGATGGTGGTCGAGGCGTGCGGCCTGGAGGCACGGCTCGAGGCCGATCTCGGCGTGGCCGGGCTGCACCGGTTCATCGGCCCCCTCGCGGCGGTGCTCGAGTGGGGCGCCGACGCGCTGATCGTGGCCGCCGGCATGGACGGGGTTCTGCCGGGACTCGTGGCCGGACTGACCAGCGTGCCGGTGATCGGATTGCCGGTGTCGACGGGCTACGGCCGTGGCGGCGCGGGTGAGGCGGCGCTCAACACGATGCTGCAGTCGTGCTCGACGGGACTGGTGGTGGTCAACATCGACAACGGCGTCGGCGCGGGCGCCGCCGCGGTGCTGATCGCCAACGCCGCGAGTCAGCGCCGGCGCCGTGGGCGGATCGCTGCCACCACAGCCAGCAGGATCATGCCCGCGAGCACCGACAGGAACCACCACCACGCCGTGTCACGTACAAAAGCGGCCGCCGATGGGCTGAAGAAGGTCAGCGCCCCCAGCGCTACGAGCGACAGCACGACGACAAGCAGCCATGGGAAGCCGCGCCGCCGCCGGCCGTAGAAGAGCATCCACCAGAAGCCCGGGCGCTTTTTCGGTTCGCTCACAAGAGGGCCGGCAACTCGGCCAGCGATGAAATCGTCGGAACTCCGTCTCCCGGCTGTTCGTCGGCGTGCGCCGTCACGATCACCGCGCGCATGCCGGCCTGTCCCGGTCCGTCGTGGTCCTCGCGTACGCGGTCTCCGACGAAGAGCGTCCGCTCGGGCCGGGTGCCGAGCGCGTCCAGCGCGGCGAGGTAAACCTCGCGCGCCGGCTTGCGCCGCCCCACCTCACTCGACAGGACGATCGCGTCGACCAGTGCGGCCAGGCCGTTGCCCTGCATCTGGCGCCGCATCATCGAAGCCGGAAATGGCGCGTTCGAGCAGATGCCCAGCTTGAGCCCGTGCTCACGCAACCACGCGAGCACGCGCGGCGCGGCCGGTTCGACTCGCAGGGCCCGGTCCCAGACCATCTGCTCGGCGTCCAGGATTTCGTGCAGCAGGGCGTCCGGCAAGCGCAGCCCCGCGGCGTGCCAGGCCTCGCGGTAGACCGCCGCGTAGTCGACCTCGTCCTCGCTTTCGCTGCTCACGTAGCTCTCCATCGGGCGCAGCACATCGGTCAGGATCTCCCGGGCCTGTGGCGCGGGGACGCCCAGCGCGGCCTCGATCCTCGGACGGAACTGGTCGACCACGCGCAGCAGAGCAGCCTCCGGATAAGGCGTGAAGGTGACCAGGGTTTTCCCGTAGTCGAAGAGGACTCCGTCGACGTCCCGCATACGCAATATCCTGATCCCCCATGGCGAAGCCGCTCACTCACCTCGACGAGAAGGGCGCGGCGCGCATGGTCGACGTCGGGGAGAAGGCAAGCACCGTCCGCGAGGCGCTCGCCGAGTGTGTCGTTCGGATGGCGCCGGCAACGCTGCGCGCCGTCCGCGAGGGCACGGCGAAAGGTGACGCGTTGCAGGTAGCGCGTGTCGCCGGGATCATGGCCGCCAAGCGCACCCCAGAGCTGATCCCGCTGTGTCACCCGCTCGCGCTCAGCAGCGTCACGGTCGACTTCGAGTTCGTCCGCGGCGGCGTGCGCGCCCTGGCCCGGGTCCGCGTCACCGGTCAGACGGGCGTCGAGATGGAAGCCCTCACCGCGGCGGCGGTGGCAGGGCTGACCCTCATCGACATGGTGAAGGGTGTCGAGCGCGGCGTGCACCTCGAATCGGTGAGGCTGCTCGAGAAATCGGGCGGCCGGTCCGGGACGTGGAAGCGAAAGACGTGAGCCATCGCGCCCACGTGATCACCGTCAGCGATGGCGTGTCAGAAGGGACGCGCGAGGACGTCAGCGGTCCCGCGCTCGTGCGCCTGCTCAAGGAAGCGGACTACGACGTCTCGGGGCCGGAGGTGGTGCCCGATTCGCAGGAGCGCATCTGCGACGCCATCGTGGCCGCGACCGTCGCGGCCAACGACCTGGTGGTCACGACGGGGGGAACAGGGCTCGGACCGAGGGACGTCACTCCCCAGGCCACGTCGATGCTGATCGAGTACGAGGTGCCAGGCCTCAGCGAGGTGATGCGCGCGAGGGGTGCGGCGTCGACCCCGATGGCGTGGCTGTCGCGTGGGGTTGCAGGCGTGCGCGGACAGAGCCTCGTCGTCAACGTCCCGGGCAGCATCAAGGGCGCGCGCGAATCTCTCGAGGCGATCATCTCGCTGCTGCCGCACGCCATCCAGCTGCTGCATGGCGACACGCAACATCTGTGAACCCGCCCGCGCCGATCCGGACCCGCATCTGCTCGGCCCGACCAGCGGGGGCAGGTTCATGAACGTCAACGCGGACCTGGGCGAAGGCGCCGGCGAGGACGAGGCGATCCTGGAGCATGTGGACAGCGCCAACATCGCGTGCGGGGTGCACGCGGGCTCGATCTCGATCACCATCGCGACCGCGTGGCGCTGCGCCGCTCTGGGGGTGGAGGTCGGCGCACATCCGGGGTACGACGACCGCGCGGGTTTCGGCCGCGTCGAGAATTCGCTGTCGGTCAAGGACATCGAGGCCCTCGTCGGCTTTCAGGTCGCCGGTCTGGCGGCTGTGGCGCAGATCGCCTACGTCAAGCCGCACGGCGCGCTCTATCACCGCTGCCTGCACGATGCCGCCGTCGCCGACGCGGTCGCGCGCGTGGCGGCGCGTCACGATGCTGGACTGCTCGGTCAGCCCGGATTCGAGATCCTCGCCGCCGCCGGGCGCGCTGGAATTCCGGCCTACCGCGAAGGGTTCGCCGATCGGTTGCTGCTCCCCGACGGCAGCCTCGCTCCGCGCAGCCAGGCCGGCGCCGTTTTGAACCCTGCGCTCGCGGCCGAGCAGGCGGTCGCGCTGGCTCGCTCCGGCCAGTACGACAGCATCTGCGTGCACGGCGACACCAGGGCGGCCGGCCAGGTCGCGGCGGCGGTGCGCCGCGCACTGAAGGAAGCGGGCATAGAGACGCGTCCCCTGCGCAACTAGTTGGGGCCCGCCGCCACTCTTGCGCTGAAGCTGGTGGTCACGCCGGTGCTGGTCGGCGCGGCGAGCCTGGCCGGGCGCCGCTGGGGCGCGGCCGTGAGTGGCTGGCTGGTGGGCATACCCTTCACCTCCGGGCCGATCGCGTTCTTCCTCGCGCTGAGCCTCGGCACCCACTTTGCCGCGGCCGCGGCGGCGGGCATCCTGGCGGGCACCGCGTCGCAGGCGGCCTTCTGCCTCGCCTACGCATGGACCGCCCGGCGCGCCGGCTGGCCGCCCTCGCTGCTTGCCGCGATCGCCGTCTTCATGGTCGTGACCGCGGCATTCGACCTCGTCGTCCCGCCGGCGCCGCTCACGTTCGCGGGCATGATTGGGGTGTTGGCCGTCGCACTCTGGCTCATGCCCCGCGATCTCAGGTTGGCGCCGGAACCCGCCGTCGCGTTCCCCGCGTGGGACATTCCAGCGCGCGTGGCGGTGGCGACCACCTTCGTCGTCCTCCTCACCTCGGTGGCGCCCGTGCTGGGTCCCCGGCTGGCAGGCCTCGTCGCCCCCTTTCCGCTCTACGCCACGGTGCTCGCCGTCTTCGCCCACCGCCTTGGCGGCGCCGGTCCGGCGATTGGAGTGCTGCGCGGCCTCGTCCTCGGCCTTTTCGCGTTTGCTGTCTTCTTCTTCGCGCTGGCGGAGCTGCTCGACCGGTCCGGGATCGCGGCGGCTTTCGTGGTCGCCATCCTGCTCGCGCTGGCGGTGCAGGCCGCATCGCTCGCCGCCGGGCGGCGGATGCGCATCGCATGACGGTGGAGATCAGGGAGCTTTCCGGCATCGATGAGCTGCGCGAGCTGGCGGAGCTCTTTGCGGTGGTCTGGGGCCGGGCCGGGGATCCGCCGATCGGACCGGACGTGCTCAAGGCCCTCGCGCACTCCGGCAACTACATATCCGGGGCGTACCGGGATCGTCGGTTGGTCGGCGGGTTGGCCGGGTGGATGGGAGGAGCGCCAGGCGACCTGCACCTGCACTCGCACATCCTCGGAGTGCTCCAGGACAGAAGCGCCGGCGGGATCGGATTCGAGCTCAAGCAGCATCAGCGGCGGTGGT
>DATEHQ010000050.1:0-2352 GCA_035279525.1 Candidatus Dormiibacterota bacterium | reverse complement strand
CCGCCACCGCCCTCATCGTCGAGGAGGCGCCCGCCGGGCATCGGGGCGAAGCCGTGAGCCTCCTCGCGATCCTCAGCGGGTCCGGCCTCCTCTTCGCGATCGTCGCGTACCCGATCCTGGCGCCTCACTGGAGGGTCCTGTTCCAGGTCTCCGGCGCCGGCGTCCTGGCGGCGCCTTTGATCTGGCTGCTGCTGCCCGAGGGCAAGGTCTGGGCGCGCGCCACCGTGACCGGCTCGACGCTGCGCCTGCTCCTGTCGCCCCCCTGGAAACGCCGGGTCGCCATCCTCGCCGGCACGACGATCCTGGTCTCGATCGTGCTGGAGCCGGCCGGCCTGCTCTACACCGTGTTCGCCAGCACCAAGCTGCGCTTCTCGCCCGGCGCGATCTCATGGCTGATCTTCGCTGCTGGGGCGTCCGCGCTGGCCTCGTACCTGGCCGGCGGGTTCCTGAGCGACAGGTTCGGGCGACGCATCCCGGGCGTCGTCCTGACGGCCGCCTATTCGATGTTCGCCGGCCTCGGCTTCGTGACCGGGACGCTGGGCTTCGTTGCGGGCAACGTCCTGTGGAGCGCCTTCGCCAGCGCGGCGACGCCGGTGATCGGCGCCTGGTCAGGGGAGCTGTATCCGACGCGCGCAAGGGCGACGGCCGAATCGGTCGGCGCCGTAGCCGGGGCGGTGGGCGGTGTCGCGGGCCTTCAGGCCGTAGGCCTGCTCTCCCGGACCATCGGCCTCGGCCCGGCGATCGCGATCGCGGGTGTCGCCGGCCTGATCGGAGCGTTCCTCCTCGTCATGCTGCCGGAGACCAACGGCGCGCCTCTGCCCGAATAGAAGACACGATTCGGGAGCCGCCTGCACCCCTTTGCTGATCCTTAGAGTTAGGGCGCGGTGACGGAGCGCGCCCAGGCGGTCGTGGTCGGTGGAGGGATCACCGGGGCCAGCGTCGCTTATCACCTGGCGAAAGCGGGGTGGCGGGACACCGTCCTGCTCGAGAAAGACGAGCTCACCAGCGGCTCCACGTGCCACGCTGCGGGCCTCGTCACGCAGTTCAACCCGTCGCCGACGATGATGCGGTTCCGCCGCTACAGCATCGAGCTCTACGAGGAGCTCGGTGTCTTCGAGAAGGTCGGTGGACTCCGCTTCGCATCGAGCCGCGATCAGCTGATGGAGCTGCAGCGTGGCGTCAGCCGTGCCCGCGGGATCGGCCTGGAGGTACAGCTGGTCTCGCCCGCCGAGGCGGCGCGGCTGATGCCGGCGATAACCCAGCGTGAGCTCTTCGGAGCGGTGTGGGTGCCGGGCGACGGCCACCTCGATCCACACACCGCGACGCACGCGCTGGCTGCCGCGGCTCGGAGCCTGGGCGCGCGGGTCTTGACGCACCGGCTTGTGACCGGAATCGAGCTCTCCGACCGCGGTGCCGTCAAGGTCGTGCGCACGGACACCGGGGACATCGAGACCGACGTGGTCGTGATCGCGGGAGGCATCTGGGCGCCGCAGGTGGCGGCCATGGCGGGCGCCGTCATCGTCTCGACGCCTGTCGACCACCAGCACGCCGCGCTGATGGCTGTGCCCGGCCACGAGCTACCGCACGACATGCCGTGCTTCCGCGATCCCGACCACCTCGTCTACGGCAAGGCCGAGGCCGGAGGTGTCGTGCTGGGCGGCTACGAGGCCGACCCTGCGGCCCGCTGGATCGACGGCGTGCCGTGGGACCACGCGGGCACCTCGCTGCCTCCGGACCAGCGCCGCTTCGAGCCGCTGCTGGCTGGCGCCACGCGCCGATTTCCGTTCATGGGCGAGGCCGGCATCGTGAAGCTCGTGTGCCATCCCGACGCGATGACGCCCGACGCCAACCCGCTCGTCGGCCCCGTCCCCGGGGTGCACGGACTGTACCTGGCCGCCGGACTGTCTCTGAACGGCTTCGGCGGCGCGGGCGGGATCGGAAGAGAGCTTGCGCGCACGATCACAGGTGGCGAGGCGGAGCTCGACCTCTATGCCTATCGCCCGTGGCGATTCGGGCCGGTTCATCACGACCATCGCTACGCCTCGGAGCTGGGCCGCGAGGCGTATCGGTACTACTACTACCTGCGGTACCCGTTCGACTCCGACGAATGGGGCCGGCCCAAGCGGACGAGCGCGCTGCACTCGCGCGTGCAGGACCTGGGCGCGGTGTTCGGCGCCAAGCACGGCTGGGAGAGGCCGGACTACTTCGAGCCGGGCGGGCCGTGGCGCCGGGCCGGCGCCGACCAGCGCGCGTTCGGCTTCACGAGGCCGCCCTACTTCGATCTGCTCGAAGCGGAGCATCGCGCGTTCCGCGAAAGGGTCGGGATCATCGACATGAGCTCGTTCGGCAAGA
>DATEHQ010000049.1:0-5608 GCA_035279525.1 Candidatus Dormiibacterota bacterium | reverse complement strand
TTCGCCGCCGAGGTGACGCGTGTCGCGCGCGAGGTCGGCACCGAGGGCAAGCTCGGCGGCCAGGCGCGCGTCAAGGGCGTCGCGGGCACGTGGAAGGACCTGACCGACAACGTCAACCTGATGGCCGGCAACCTGACCGGCCAGGTGCGCAACATCGCCGAGGTGACCACCGCGGTGGCCAACGGCGACCTCTCCAAGAAGGTGACGGTCGACGTCCGCGGCGAGATCCTGGAGCTCAAGAACACGGTCAACCGGATGGTCGATCAGCTCAACGCGTTCGCCAGCGAGGTGACGCGTGTCGCGCGCGAGGTCGGCACCGAGGGCAACCTGGGCGGCCAGGCCGACGTGAAGGGTGTGGCCGGGACCTGGAAGGACCTCACCGACAACGTGAACACGATGGCGAGCAACCTCACCGACCAGGTGCGCGGCATCGCCCGCGTGGTGACCGCGGTCGCCAACGGAAACCTGAAGGGGAAGCTGACCCTGGAGGCGAAAGGGGAGATCGCCGCGCTGGCCGACACGATCAACGGCATGACCGACACGCTCGCGGTCTTCGCCGCACAGGTGACCAGCGTGGCGCGTGAGGTGGGTGTCGAGGGCCGGCTGGGCGGCCAGGCCAACGTGCCCGGCGCGGCCGGCACGTGGCGCGATCTCACCGACAACGTCAACCAGCTGTCCGCGACTCTGACCACCCAGGTTCGCGCTATCGCCGAGGTGGCGACGGCGGTGACGAAGGGCGACCTCACGCGGTCGATCGGCGTCCACGCGAGCGGAGAGGTGGCCGTCCTCAAGGACAACATCAACGAGATGATCCGCAACCTGAGGCAGACGACCGAGAAGAACACCGAGCAGGACTGGCTGAAAACCAACCTGACGCGGTTCACCCGGATGCTGCAGGGCCAGCGCGACCCGATGACCGTGTCCAAGATGATCCTGTCTGAGCTGGCGCCCCTGGTCCATGCGGAGCACGCCGTCTTTTACGGAATGGTCGGCGCCAACGGCCGCGCGGCCCACCTCGCCTACCAGGCGGGCTATGGGTACAGGCAGCGGCGTACGGTCCCACTCGAGTTCCAGCTCGGCGAGGGGCTGGTGGGCCAGTGCGCGATCGAGAAGAAGCGGATCGTGGTCACCGAGGTCCCGGTCGACTACATCAAGATCAGCTCCGGCCTCGGCGAGTCGAAGCCGGCCAACATCGTCGTGCTGCCGGTCCTCTTCGAAGGCTATACGCGAGCCGTGATCGAGCTTGCCTCCTTCACTCCCTTCAGCGCGACGCACATGGACTTCCTCGACCAGCTCACCGAGAGCATCGGCATCGTGCTCAACACGATCGACGCCAACAGCCGCACGGAGGAGCTGCTCAAGCAGTCGCAGTCACTGGCCAACGAGCTTCAGAGCCAGCAGGACCAGCTGCAGCGCACCAACGAGGAGCTGGCCGAAAAGGCGCGCCAGCTCTCCCAGCAGAACTCGGAGATCGAGCAGAGACGGAACGAGCTCGAGGCGGCGAAGAGCCTCGTGGAGGAGAAGGCCGAACAGCTCGCGCTGACATCACGTTACAAGTCCGAGTTCCTGGCCAACATGTCGCACGAGCTGCGCACGCCCCTGAACAGCCTGCTCATCCTGGCCCAGGAGCTGGCCGCGAACCCGGAGGGGAACCTGCTCATGAAGCAGGTCGAATACGCGACCATCATCCGATCGTCGGGGACCGACCTGTTGAAGCTCATCAACGACATCCTCGACCTGTCGAAGATCGAGTCCGGCACAGTCGTCATGGACATCACGAACTGGCCGCTGGAAGAGTTGAAGCCGATGCTCGAGCGCACGTTCAGGCACGTGGCCGAGGCGACCCGGCTTGGTTTCTCGATCGACATTCGCCCCGACGTGCCGGAGACCATCTCGACCGACCCGCAGCGCCTCCAGCAGATTCTCAACAACCTGCTGAGCAACGCGTTCAAGTTCACGGAGAGGGGCAGCGTCGAGTTCGTCGCCCAGCTGGCGACTTCGGGCTGGAGCCAGAGCCACGAAACCCTGAACCGCGCTTCGCAGGTCGTCTCGTTCAGCGTCATCGACACCGGGATCGGCATCCCGCTGGAAAAGCAGCTCTCCGTGTTCGAGCCGTTCGCCCAGGGCGACGGGTCGACCAGCCGAAAGTACGGCGGGACAGGGCTCGGGCTGTCGATCTGCCGCGACCTGACCCACCTCCTCGGTGGCGATATCAAGCTGAGGAGCGAGCCCGGGGTCGGAAGCGTGTTCACCGTCTACCTGCCGGTCGGCTCGCCGAGCCAGCTGCGCAGGATCTCGGCCGTCCAGGCCGCCAACGGTCGCGACGGCGGTCAGCTCGTGCCGGCGCAGGAGCCCGTCGCCGTGGGCGCCGGTTCGATGCGGTGGCACGCGGAGCCGGTCTCGGCCACGGTCGAGCTCGCGCCGCGCGATGGCGTGAAATCGGTGCTCATCGTGGAGGACGATCCGATCCAGCGCCAGCACATCGTCGAGCTCATCCGCTCGGTGAACGCCCGGATGACCGACGTGGCGACAGGCGACGAGGCGGTCGAGCTGCTCCAGACGGAGACGTTCGACTGCGTCATCCTCGACCTCGGCCTGCCCGGCGTCAGCGGCTGGCGCGTGATCGAGCAGATGCAGGCCGACGCCGACCTGCGGTCGATCCCGGTCGTCGTCTACACAGCCAAGCAGCTGACTCGGAAGGAAGAGTCCAGGCTCGGGCGCGCGGCCAAGAGCATCGTGATCAAGGATGTGCGGTCGCCTGAGCGGCTGCAGTCGGAGATCCTGTCGGTACTCGCGGCTGAGACCGCGACCGACGCAGGCGCCAACGGCAACGGGGCCGGGCCTGATGCCGCGCTCGAGGGCAGGAAGGTGCTTGTCGTCGACGACGACATCCGCAACATCTTCGCCCTGACGGCGCTGCTCGAGCGGCACGGGATGGACGTGGAGTCGGTGGACTCCGGCCAGGAGGCGCTCGACCTCATGAATGCTCGCGACGACATCGATGTCGCGATCGTGGACGTGATGATGCCGGAGATGGACGGGTACGAGACCATGGCCAGGATTCGCGAGCTGGCCACCTATCGCAACCGCCCGATCATCGCCCTGACAGCCAAGGCGATGAAAGGAGATCGCGAGAAATGCATCGAGGCGGGGGCGTCGGATTACATCGCCAAGCCGGTGAACAGCGGCGAGCTCGTCGGCATGTTGAAGTCCTGGCTGGCGTCTTGAGACGCGCCGATGCGGCGGCCGTCAGCCTCGACACTGAGGCCGCCGAGATCGAGGACGTGGAGATCCGGCTGCTGCTCGAAGGGATCCGGCTTGTCTACGGCTACGACTTTCGGGAGTACGCCCTCGCGCCGCTCCGGCGGAGCATTCTGAGCGCCATGGCCGGCGAGGGGTTGCCGACCATCTCCGCCTATCAGAGCCGCGTCCTGCACGACGCGGCGTCGATGCAGCGCTTCCTGGGCGTCGTCGGCGTCAACGTCACCAGCATCTTCCGCGACGCGGAGATGATGCGGTGCATCCGGGAGGAGGCGATCCCGCTCTTCCGCACGTTTCCCTCGGTGCGGATCTGGGTGGCGGGCTGCGCCACCGGCGAGGAGGTGTACACGCTGGGTGTGGTGCTCGCCGAAGAGAACATGCTCGAGCGCGCGAGCATCTACGCGACCGACCTGAACGAGGACACGCTGGCCGTAGCCCGGACCGGCTCCTACCCGCTGGACAAGGTGCGCCGGTCGGAGGACCAGTTCAGGCGCTCGGGCGGCCGCGGCCGGCTGTCGGATTTCTATTCGGTCTCCGGGCGCAGTGCCCGGTTCGATCGCAATCTGCAGAGCAACGTCACCTGGGCCCGCCACAACCTCGCCACCGAGGCGTCGTTCAACGACTTCCACATGATCCTGTGCGCGAATGTCCTCATCTATTTCCGCCCCTCGCTTCAGGAGCGCGTTCACAGGCTCTTCTACGACAGCCTGGTCCGATCGGGCTTTCTCGCCCTGGGCAAGCGCGAGTCCCTGATCTACTGCCCCGAGCGCAACCACTACGAACAGGTCCGCGAGGGCTTGAGCCTGTACCGAAAGATGCGATGGTGACGCGGCTGCGCAAAGCGCGCGAGGCCGACGGCAAGACCGAAACGAGAGTCAACATCCTGCTGGTCGACGACGATGCGACCAAGCGCTTCGCGCTTCGCGCGATCCTCGCGCCGCTCGAGGAGAACATCGTCGAGGCGTCATCGGGCGCGGATGCGCTGCGGCAGCTCCTGCGCAACGAGTTCGCGGTGATCCTGCTCGACGTGCGGATGCCGATCATGGACGGGTTCGAGACGGCGCAGCTGATCCGTCAGCGTCCGCGCTCCGAGCTCACGCCCATCATCTTCGTCACGGCGCTGGACCAGGCCGAGACGGACATGGGCCGGGGCTATGACCTGGGGGCGGTCGACTTCGTGTTCGCGCCGGTGGTGGCGGCGATCATGCGGGCGAAGACCACGGTCTTCGTCGAGCTGTATCGCGCGCAGCAGGAGCTCCGCCGGTACCGCAGCCAGCTCGAGATGCTGGTCGAGGAGCGAACCACGGCATTGACCGCGGTCAACCGCGAGCTCGAGGCGTTCAGCTACTCGGTATCGCACGACCTCCGCGCTCCACTCGAGGCTTTCGACGGCCTGAGCAGCTCGCTCCTGAACGACTACAGCGGCCAGCTGGACCCGAAGGCCCGCGACTACCTGGTCCGGATGCGCCGCTCGGCCGAGCGCATGAGGTCCGTCTTCGATGGGCTGCAGAGCCTGTTCCGGCTGACGAGCGGTGAGATCCGGCGCGAGCAGATCGACGTCAGCGAGATGGCGCGCGAGGTGGTCGAGGAGATCGAGGCCTCGGAGCCGCGAGCCGGTGTGGACGTGGCGATCGCGCCCGAGATGACTTTGATGGGCGACAAGCGTCTGGTCCGCATCCTGCTCGGGAACCTGGTCGGCAACGCCTGGAAGTTCACGGGCACGAAGGAGCAGGCGAGGATCGAGATCGGCTCCGAGACGGTGGACGGCGAGCAGCGCATCTTCGTCCGCGACAACGGCGTGGGATTCGACATGATCTACACGCACCGCCTGTTCGGCGCGTTCCAGCGGCTGCACAGCCAGAGCGAGTTCGGCGGGGTGGGCATCGGGCTCGCCACCGCTCGGAGGATCGTCAACCGCCACGGCGGCCGAATCTGGGCCGAGGGGGCGGTCGGCGAGGGGGCGACCTTCTACTTCGTGATCTAGGCGCACGAGGGGGACCTTTTGGGTCCCCTTCCGCCCCGGATAGTCCGGACTCTCGGCCCTCAGTGTGGCCTGGCGACCCGGATTGGCCGGCCTATCCGCCCTTTGGGGTGCCTGGCGACCCGGATAGGCCGGACTCTCCGCCCTTTGGGGTGCCTGGCGACCCGGATAGGCCGGACTCTCCGGCCGAGAGGTAACCCCGGCACGGTCGGAGCGCCCCCCCGCGCGTTCTAGAGCTGATGGCCACCCGCTGGCTGTTGCTGTTTCGTGTCGCCTCGGCGGTGTGCCTGGTGGTCGGCCTGGTGCTGCTCGGCACCTTCGGTTTCGGGATGTGGAACGGGTTCTCCGAGCAGCAGCACCTCAACA
>DATEHQ010000048.1:0-44695 GCA_035279525.1 Candidatus Dormiibacterota bacterium | reverse complement strand
CAGACCGCTTACCCGCCGCCGCCGCTGGGCGCGGCCGGCTTCCACGCGACCGATGCGCTGCAGGCGGCGACCGCGATGGCGCGCGCCACGACCGCGCTCGGCCAGCTCGCCGCGGCCTCCAGCGGCTACGTGGGCATGCTGCCCACCGTGCGGGCCGAAGGAACGACGGCGCCGGTGGGAGCGAGTCGAAGGATCCAGGCCGTGATCGAGAGCGTCATCACCCGCCGCGGCCTGAACCTGAGGCTGGCCCCGGCGCTCACCCAGGCTTTCGAGGGCGCCGAGCTGAAGGCCAGCGACCACGCCGCCGACGTGAAGGTCAGCAAGGAATCGGCAGGTCGCGAGCTGCGGCAGGCGGTGGAGGCGGGTCTGCTGCAGATCGTCCGCTACCCGCAGGGCGAGGCCGGGTTCCGCGCTTCTCAGGGCCTGCTGCGCCAGGTCGCGGAAGGCCTCGGCCAACCCGTCAACGCGGCCACGCCGCTGACTTCCGAGACCATCATCGGCAGCCTGGCCGTCGGGCAGACCGAGGGCACCGTCACGGTGATGTTCACAGACGTCGAGGAGTCGACGCGGCTGCTGGCGACACGAGGCTTCACCGAGTCGCACGAGATCATGAAGGCGTACGAGACGGTGATCACCGACAAGATCGCCGAGCATGCCGGGCGGCGGATCAAGGGCACCGGCGACGGATTCATGGTGAGCTTCGGCTCTGTCCGTCACGGCGTCGAGTGCGCCCTCGCGATCCAGGATGCGATCGCCGAGTACAGCAAGCAAAACCCCGAGCGCAAGCTGAAGATCCGGATCGGCATCAACACCGGCGAGGTGGTCGAGGAGGGGGGCGACATCTTCGGTGCCGCCGTCAACGTGGCCGCGCGCGTCGCGGGCAAGGCGAAGGGTGGCGAGATCCTCGTGTCCGAGGTCGTGCGCCAGCTTGTCGGACCCGTCTCCGAGATCAAATTCGACTTCCGCGGCCGCTACAAGCTGAAGGGGTTCCCCGATCGCTGGCGGCTGCACCAGGTGACGGCCGGCGAGAAGAAGGAGCCACCACATGCGCTGCCGACGGGCGACGGCTTCGTCAACCGCGAGCAGGAGCGTCTCGACATCCGGATGGTGCTCGAACGCGCAAGCACGGGAAACGGCAGCATGCTGTTCCTCACCGGCGCTCCGGGAGTTGGAGCGTCGCGACTCGCGTCGGAGGTGGCGACCGAGGCGTCGGGCAAAGGCTGGCTCGTGCTGAGCGGCCGCTGCCTCGACCAGGACGGCGCGCCATACGAGCCTTTCCGCGAAGTACTCGCCGCGGCTGTCGCGTCGGCGACTGCGAAGACGCTGCACGAAGCCTCCGGCCAGCATGGGCCGCTGCTGTCCCAGCTGGCGCCGAACCTGCGCCAGAAGGTCCGCGGCATGGCCGCGGCCACCGAGCCGCCCGCGGACAGGCTGCGCGAGCTGCTCTTCAAGGCGATCTTCGGTTTCCTGTCCGGCGTGCAGGGCACCCGGCCGCTGCTGGTCGTGCTGGACGACCTCCAGTGGGCCGACGACGCGACCGTGATCCTGCTGCGCGACCTGGCCGAGCGCGTCTCCAACGCGCGAATCGTCGTGCTGGGCACCTACTGGGACACCGAGCTCGACTCGGGACGACCCTTCGCGACAGTGCTGTCGCGGCTGCTCCGCCGGCGCCGCGCCCAGCGAATGAACGTCGGGCGGCTTTCCGATCGGGAGGTCGAGCGCCTCGTCGCCGGCATGTCCGAGACCCCGTTGACTCCGGCCCAGCTCATCGGCATCCAGGCTGCCACGGAAGGCAACCCGCTCTTCGTCGAGCACTCGATGCTCTACCTGGCGGAGTCGGAGGACCTGATCGGGGGCGGCCAGCACGCGCAGGCCAGCTTCAGCGAGGAGGACCTCGAGCTGGCGCAGAGCGTGCGCGGCCTGATCGGCCGGCGGATCCAGCGCCTGAGCGAGCCGGCGCAGCGGATGCTGGTCGCCGCGGCGGTGATCGGGCGGGATTTCGACGACCAGCTGCTCGAGGCCTTCGGCGAGCTGTCCGGTCACGAGCTGCGCGATGCACTGGAAGAGGCGACCCGAGCGCGCTTCCTGGTCACCGCCGGCCCGGGTCGCTATCGCTTCGCGCACGACCTCGTCCGCCAGCGCGTGCTTGCGCCGCTGCAGCTCCCACGCCTCCAGGCGTACCACCTGGCGGTGGCTGACACCCTGGAGCGGGTTTACGGCAAGGCTGCGAACGACCACGCCGAGGAGATCGGGCATCACCTCTACCAGGCGGGCACCGCCGCCGATGCCACCCGGACGGCCGGCTTTCTCGCGCAGGCGGCGAAGAACGCCCTCGCCTCAGGCGCGTTCGAGGAGGTGCTGCGGCTGGTCGAGCGCGCTTTGCTGCTGCTGCCCGCCGACAGGACGAAGGAGCGGGCCGAAGCCCTGGCGGCTCGCGGCAACGCCTTTTGGGGCCTCGGCCGGCACGACGACGCGAAATCCGCGTGGAAGGGATCGGTTCAGCGGTACGAGGAGCTGGGGGACACCCGGGCCGCGCACGCCATCCATCGCCGGCTTGCGCACCTGGAGGCGCCGCAGGAGGCTGCCGAGCAGAACGGCGCCGGCCACGAAGCCGCCGGAGCGACCGAGGAGGCGGTTCCGGAAACCGCCTAACCGATCAGCCGGCTGGCCGGCGGAACCGGGGCGTAGTCAGACCCGTACGTGATGGCCGGAAGCGTTCCGGTGAAGTTCACCGTGGCGGCCATCACGCCTCCGCAGGCCGCCACCTCGAACCCATAGGCCGACGCGACCGAGACAGTCGAGAGCGGCGCGTACACGAGCCCCACGTAGGCGGAGTTGGAGGCCGCCCCGAGCGTCTCGGTGCAGCCACCGCCCGGCGCGTTGACGCTGATCCAGTCGTACTGGTAGCCGCTGAACACATAGGTGTTGGCTCCGTTGCTCGAGGTGAGGCACGAGGTGCCTGGAAGGTAGAACTCGACCGCGCCCGGGGTCACTGCCGTCGGACATGAGGCGAACATGCCGGTCGCCGATTCGCAGTTGTTCTCATTCGCCCGATCGCCGGCGGCGTTCGCGCCCCGTGTGGGGTTCTGGTTCGGCAGCGATGCGTTGAGAGGCGCGATCTCGGGGTCCGGCGGATAAGCCTCGTAGGTGTCGGCGGCCGCTCCCGAGTTCGGCGCGAAGCTGTCCGGCAGAAGGGTGTTGTCGAATGTCGCGGTCTCGTGACCGAGGCTGCACCCGCTGCCGTTGAAAGCGGGGCACGGGTTGGTGTTGCTGTTCGAGACGGTGCCCACGACTGGGATGCTCCCGACGAAACCCAACGGTCCATTGCATCCGTTGCCGAAGCTGCTCGCGTAAACGTTGTATGACGTCGCCCCTGGCACGTTGCTGACCTGGACCTGCAGCACCTCGCCGTTGTGCACGTGGACCGATTGGCAGGCGGAGGGGGCGCTTTCGCGCTTGTAGCTCGTACCGGCGTATGTGTCGGTGCGCACCGATGTTAGCACGACACCCCAGTTTCCCTTGTCCAGCGCATTCGGGCCGTCCACGTTGTCGACCTGGAGCGAACCCGCGCAGTTGACTCCGTTCGTGTTCCAGAACTGATGGGTCGAGACGCTCGTGATGCTCCCGGCGACGGGCTCAGCCGGTGGCTTCAATTCGTTGCTGACGAGGTCGGAGTTGTTGGTGTAGCCGGCCTGCCACGTGTAGACGCCGCCGCCGAGAAACCAGCAGTCACCCGAGTTGAAATTCGGATTGGCGGCGTAGGTCCCAGCCTGCAGCACGACGTTGTTGCCCGGCGCGCCCTGGCTTCCGCCCAGCGGGCTGGCTGCCGGGAATCCCGGATCTACCAGCCTGAAGCCCGACCGCGTCGCGCCGGCCACGTCTGGGTAGCTGCAAGGTGTCGACGCACCGCTGGGATAGCACGCGTTGCTCACCGAGCCCGGCACCGGCGCCTGGCATCGCGCGTCGAGGTCACCCGCCACGCGAACGGAACCCGCCCCGACCGTGACGGCGCCGTTGGCGACGATGTCGCCGGTGACGTTGAGCGTCCCCGACCCGTTGATCGTCACCGTGCTTCCGCCCACCCCGCCGCAGCCCGCGGAACCAAGGGCGGAGACCGCCGGCGTGTACCGCTGGTTGTTGGTCTCGGCGCTCGACGCCACGGAGACGATCGGGTTGGCGCCGGTCGTGAGGATGCGGGCGAACTGGAGCTGCAGGGTTCGCGTGGCGGTGAGCTGGAACATGCTTCCCTGTGGTCCCGCCGCGGTGACCACATCGGTCAGGGTGCTTCCGTCGGAGTACGTGCACGAGGCGGTGTATGAGGAGGCGCCCGGGCTGCCATAGCCGGGGCTGCACGAAGGAGCGCCGTACAAGCGCAGGTTGATGCCGAAGATCGTCGACGCCGCCTGCTCCGCGCCGGTGTAACTGCCCGTCTGCTGCATCCTGTCGCCCGCGGCGAGGGCGGCCGAATCGACCGCCGCCTGCAGGTCGCGCCTCAATGAGTAGGCGCGCGCCCCGTCGATGGCGAGCGCCGCCATTCCGACGACGACCGCCAGCATGATCGCGATCAGGACGATCGCCTGCCCCTTTTGAGCGCGCAAGGTCAGTACTCGGTTCTGAACACCGCGGCCGCGGTGATCAGGATGTGGCCCGAAGTCAGCTGCGAGAGGACCGGGGTCACCAGCACGAGGTTGAAGCGAA
Source organism: Candidatus Dormiibacterota bacterium (assembly GCA_035279525.1). GTDB lineage: Bacteria > Chloroflexota > Dormibacteria > Dormibacterales > Dormibacteraceae > DATEHQ01. The sequence goes on along the minus strand of DATEHQ010000048.1, from coordinate 39,997 downwards.
GCATGACCTGCAGCTGCTGATTGCCGGCGGCGGGGTTGACGGCGCTGCACGAACCGGCCGCGGCCGCCGCGAACTCCCCACCGGGAGCGTTGGCCGGCGGCGCGACTTCAACGGTGGACGGCGGATTGGGCTCGGTGACGTAGAGCCATGCCTGGTTTGCCGGTGGCGTCGCCGCGGTGACGGGACCCTGCGGGCAAGGCTCGCTCACCGGCACCCCGATCATCTGCGTGTTCACGGCGGTCAGCACGTCTGCGTTGGTGGGCAGCTGGTTCGAAGCTCGCACCGCCGCGCGCGCGCCTTCTCGCGCCGCATGGTTCAGCGTGTCGTAGTAGAAGACCGCACGGCCGATGTCGACGATCCCGAAGAGCAGCAGCAAGAGCACGGGCGAGATGAGCGCGAACTCGATCAGGGCCTGCGACCTTTGAAAGCGCGGGTGAGGACGCAGGTCGCGCGCAAGCGCGACAAGGCTTTGACCATCTGATCGCTCCCCCGCGGGACCCCCTCCTGTTGCGCGCGACGTCTGCTTTGACCTGGTGTTGAAAAGCGTGGTGCCGGCCCGGATGAACCGGGCCTTTGCACTTTGCTCCGCCTTTTCTCTCACGAGCCCTGCACCGTGATGTGCTCGTTGGCCGCAACCCGGAACAGGCCGAACTGCGAGCTGATGACCGGCGTCAGCGGACCGTACTGGTAGAGCACGATCACGTTGAGGTCGTGCTGTCCCTGGTTGGTCGCCGGGCTTGTGAAGTCGAGGCCGGGCGTGTTGTCGTAGCAGATGTAGAGCCAAGGCTGATTCGCCGCCGCCGGATAAGCCGAGCCGACGTATGGCGGGTTGTAGTAGGCATTGCCGTCCGTCACTCCCGGGCACGTCGCACCGGGGTTCTTGAGCACCGAGGCGGGGAGCGAGATGGTCGCGAGCTCGGCGTCCACGGCCGCTTTGATCTGCGCGTCCTCCAGGTAGGGATGTGACTGGGTGCCCTGGTCGAACCAGGCTCCGTGCCGCGCGCCCTCCCTCGCCGCGTTCGAAAGAGCCTCGTCGACGAAGATCGAACGTCCGATGTCGACCAGCCCGCCAACCAGCAAAATGAGCACCACCGACGAGAGCGCGAATTCGACCATCGACTGGCCTGAACCGCTTCGCAGGGGCGTCTTTCGGGGAGGGTAAAGGGGGCGCGGCACCGGGATATCTTGCCTATGATGTCTCGGCTGTGCGGACTTTCAGCGGCCTTACGTCACGAAGGCCGTTCACTCTGCTCGGCCTCCTCCTGGCCATCCTGGTGATCGTGGCTTTCGTGCTGGTCGCGCTCAGCGCGCAGAGCGCGGGCAACAACTCGACGGTCAGCGTCGTGATCACTACCAGGGACCTCCAGCCACGGGTTCCGATCGACGGCGGCTCGCTCAAGCTGCAGTCCATTTCGGTCCCGAACAGCTACCAGAAGGTCCTCTTCACCCGGGTCGCCGACGTACAGGGCATGGTGCCCCTCGTGGGCATCTCCTCAGGCCAGGCGATCACCTCCAACGACGTGGCCAGGCCCAGCCAGGCGCTCGGCTCGCAGTCGGAATACCTGCAGATACCTTCCGGCTACGTCGCGCTGACGATCCCCACCAGCGAGCAGCAGGGCGTGGCTGATTACGTGCAGCCGGACGACTACATCTCCGTGATCGCCACGGTCCAGATCGGCACCAAGGTCGCGACCCAGACGATCTTCACCAACCTCCACGTGATCAAGGTAGGGCCGCTCGGCAGCTCCGGGTCCACCAGCTCGAGCAGCCTCACCGTGGTGGTCACCCAATGCCAGGCCGAGATCATCACCTGGTTCCTGGGTTACGCCTCGCTCAAGTACACGCTCGAGTCCTACCACGACTACCTGCAGTCGACCGCCCAGTCACCCGATCCCGCCTGCCCCAACGTCAACTCGACCACCGGGGTGACCCTGAAGAGCATGACCGCCGCGTACAAGACGCTGTTCTTAGGTTGAACCTACCGCCGATCGCCTTGGTCGCCGTGCCGATGTCGGCGGCGATAGTGGTGTTCTTCTGGAGCCTGGACCGCGTGCGCAGGGAGCGGGTCAGCCGTCCGACCCAGCCACCGCCCGCGCGAGCCACGCCGCGCGAGCTGGTCGAGCGCCTGCTCCGCCCCGCCGCCGAGAACCTCAGCCAGCGACGCACCGTCCAGGGCAAACCGACCCTCACGGAGGACCTCGCGCGAGCCGGCCTGGGCATCACGCCGGCGGAGTACCTCCTGGTCCGCATCGGCGCGGTCGCCCTCGGCGCGCTGATCGGCCTGTTCCGCTTCGGCATCTCGGTCGGTCCCGTGATCCTCGGCGTGATCGGGTTCATCGTCCCGCCGCTGGTGCTGAACTACCTCCAGCGGCGCAGGCAGACCATGTTCAACGAACAGCTCGGCGGCATGCTGCAGTTGCTGTCCAACTCGCTCAAGACGGGCTATGCGATCGACCGCGCGCTGGAGACAGTGGCGCAGAAATCGCAGCCCCCGGTGTCGACCGAGTTCGAGCGCGTGACCACGGAGATCACCCTCGGCACGTCGGTGGAGGACGCGCTGAGCGCACTGCTTTTGAGGATCAACAGCCCGGACCTCGAGTTCATCGTGACCGCCATCCTGCTGCACGTGCGCGTTGGCGGCAACCTGGCCGAGGTGCTGGACAACATCTCAGACACGCTGCGCGACCGCCTGCAGACCAAGCGCGACATGACGGTGCTGACGGCGCAATCGAGGGCCTCGGCGACGATCATCACGGGCCTCCCGATCCTGCTCGCGCTCGGCCTCTACGTTTTCGTGCCGGGGTATTTCCAGCCCATGACCAGCACCTTCATCGGCTACGCCCTGCTTGGAGTCGCCGGTCTCCTGATCCTTGTCGGCAACCTGCTGATCCAGCGCATGACGCAGCTCGAGGCCTGAGCGTATGGGTGTTGCGCTGGCGGCTGGAGCGATCTGCGGCGCGGTCGTGATCGCGTACTTCATCGCCCTCGATCAGTTCCGGGCCACGGCGGCGGCCAACGGAGGGATCACGGCGCCCGCCGGCCGGAGGAGTGCCGCCAGCCAGCTCGAGTCGCTGCTTCGCCCCGTCGCGGCGCGACTGCCTTCGCCGACCGCCGGCCGGCTGCGTCAAAAGTTGAGCCGGGCCGGCGACCCGGGAGGGCTCACGCCGGCCGGGTTCCAGGCCGTGCGGTACAGCCTCGCCGCGCTGTTCGCGATCGCCGGTCTCGCCATCGGCCTGGTCCTACCGCTGCAGCTGCCGAACATCGTGGTGGCCCCGATCGTGGGCGCCGGCGCCGCCGTGCTGGGCTACTTCGGGCCGGACCTCTGGCTCGAGCAGCGCATCTCGCAGCGCCGCCACCAGATCCAGCGCTCGCTCGCCGAAGCCACCGACCTTCTCACTCTCGTCGTCGAGTCGGGCATGAGCCTCGACGAGGGACTGCTCAGCATCACCGAGCGCTTCCACAATGCGCTTGGCGACGAGATCGGCAAGGTGTTGCGGGAGATCCGTCTCGGTCGCCCACGCATGGCCGCGCTGGAGCACATGGCTGACACCAACGGCGTGGCCGACCTGCACCACCTCGTCGAATCGATTGTGCAGTCGGACCAGATGGGTGTTCCCATCGCCCGTCTCCTGCGAGTGCAGGCCACCGAGATGCGCCGCCGTCAGAGGCAGACCGCCCAGGAGCGCGCCGCGCAGGCTTCGTCGCGCATGGTGTTTCCCATGGTCGGCTGCATCTTTCCAGTGCTGTGGATCGTGCTGCTCGGCCCGGCCATCATCCAGATCCTGAAGTCGTTTCATTAGTCAGTGAACAACCGCTCCGGGTCACGCGCGTCGCACCAGTCGTTCAGCGACCTGGACAAACCTCTCTACACGATCAGCGTCGCGGCGGAGATCCTCGAGACGCATCCCCGCACGCTGATGCTGTACGAGGATGCGCACCTCATCGAGCCGCACCGGACGAGCACGAATCGGAGGCGTTATTCGCAACGCGACATCAGCAAGGTGCAGGTGATTCAGAACCTCACGCGCGAGAAGGGCGTGACGCTCGCCGGCGTGCGCCACATCCTGAGCCTGTTCGAGGTGATGAAAAAGCACCGGGTCGAACCACCCGCTGAGCTGAGGGAGATCTTCGACCGCTACGCCCAGCTGATCTAGGCCGGGGCTAGGCCGAGACGGCCTTCCTCCGACGCTTCGCCGCCGGCGCCCACAGGCTTTCCAGGTCGTAGTACGACCGCTCACCCGGCAGGAAGACATGCGCCAGCACCGAGTCGAAGTCCAGGAGGATCCACGCCGCGTCGCTGTACCCGTCGACGGCGAGCGGGCGGACCTGCCTGGCCCTGGCCGCCTCCACCATGCCATCCGCGATGGCGCGCACCTGGCGATCGGTCTCGCCTTCACAGATGACGAAGTAGTCGGCGACCGACGTCTGTTCGCGGACGTCGATCACCACGGGGTCCCACGCCTTCTTGTCGGCCGCCGCACCCTTGAGCAGGCGGGCGAGCTGGAGCGGAGTCGTCTTGCGGGGCGCGGCCAACCTATCGATTATCCATGTAGAGGCCGTGGTCGTCGATGTACCGCCGAACACCCTCCGGAAGCCGGTCCCCGACCGCCCCGCTGGCGCCGATCGCCCGTCTCAAGGCGCTGCCGGAGATGTCCGGGGTCTCGCGCGCGCACACTGTGGCGAGTCCCTTGCCGAGTCCGGCGGCCTCCATGGCCCTCCCGGTCGGCGGTGGGCTGCCAGGACGCGTGACGACGACCACATGGGCGAGCTTCAGGATCTCGGCCGGCTCATGCCAGGTGTGGAAGAGCTTGCCCGCGTCCCAGCCGAGGATCAAAAAGAGCTCGTCATCGGATCCGACGCGCTTCAGCTCGCGCAGCGTATCGACGGTGAACGACGCGCCGTCCCGCCTTACTTCGATGTCGGAGACCTCGAATCTCGGCTCTCCCGCGATCGCGAGGCGTGCCATCGCGACGCGATCGCCGGCGCTCGCGACGGCCGCCGCTCGATGTGGAGGGATGCCGGTGGGCACGAAGATGACCCGGCCCAGGCCCTCGCATTCCATCGCTGCGTACGCGGCCGCCAGATGACCGGCGTGGATCGGGTCGAAAGTGCCGCCCAGGATGCCAACTCTCAAGGCTGATACTCGAACTCGGCTTCGGCGATGCGCACCGTATCGCCGGGCTTGACGCCTGCCGACTCGAGCGCGGCGTTGACGCCCAGCCTGTCGAGCTGGGACTGAAACCGCTCCACCGCGGCGTCGGAATCGAGGTCGGTTCTCTCGAGCAGCCTCTCGACCCTCTCCCCGCGCACGAGATATCCCCACTGACGGTGCTCGACGACGAGATCCGGCGGCGGCCGCACCGGCAGTTTCGTGGCGGGCGGCCGCGACGGCAGCGCGGGCGGAGGCGCGGTGGCGAGCGTCTTCGCCACCGCCCGCATCAGCTCCTCCAGTGCCTCGCCGCTCAGCGCGGAGATGAAAAGGACGCCAGGCCGCCGGCTGCGCGCCTTGAGCTTCCGCGTGGCGTCGAGGTCGAGCTTGTTCACCGCCACGAGGCTCGGCCGCTTCGCGAGGTCGGGCGAGAACAGGGCGACCTCCCGGCGCACCGTCTCGAGATCTCTCCAGGGGTCGGGTGATGAGCCGTCGAGCAGGTAGACGAGGATCCGGGTCCGCTCGACATGTCGGAGGAAACGCTGGCCGAGACCCGCACCCGCCGCGGCGCCCTCGATCAGGCCGGGGATGTCCGCCAGGACGATGCGCCCGCCATCGGTCTCCGCGACGCCCAGCTCCGGATCCAGGGTCGTGAAGGGGTAGGCGGCGACCTTGGGCCGAGCCCTTGTGATGGACGCGAGCAATGACGACTTGCCCGCGTTCGGAGGGCCGACGAGGCCCACGTCGGCGATGAGTCTCAGGTCGAGGTCGAGGTCCTTCTCCTCACCTTTCAGGCCGGGCTCGGCGTAGTCGGGCGCGCGGCGCGTCGATGACTTGAAGTGGACGTTGCCCCGGCCGCCGAGGCCGCCGTGGGCCACCACCACGCTGGCGCCCGCCCGGTCCAGGTCGGCCACCAGGGCGCCGCCGGAATCGAGCACCACCGTCCCCACCGGCACGTCTAGGCTCAGGTTCGCGCCGGTTCGCCCGTTCTTGCGGCCGCCGGCCCCGTCGGCGCCGGCCTCCGCCTGCCACCGCGCGCGCTGCTTGAACAGCGAAAGGTCGGAGACGCCGGTCGTGGACTTGAGGACGATCGAGCCGCCGCGGCCTCCGTCGCCGCCGTCCGGACCTCCACGCGGCACGAAGGGTTCGCGCCTGAAGGATGCCGAGCCTTTGCCGCCGTGGCCGGCCCGCACGTGGATGCGCGCGGAATCGATGAATCGACGCCGGTCGCTGGTTCTAGGCGTTCTTCGGCTGGGCGGCGACGTTGACCCTGCGGCCGTCCTTGCCCACCCGCTCGAACTCGACGTGACCGTCGACCAGCGCGAAGAGCGTGTGGTCGCGGCCGAGGCCGACGCCGGTGCCGGCCGCATACCTCGTCCCGCGCTGCCGGACGATGATCGCTCCGGCGTTCACCGCCTGGCCGCCGAAGATCTTGACGCCGAGCATTTTCGGGTTCGAGTCGCGCCCGTTGCGCGATGAGCCGCCGCCTTTCTTGTGTGCCACCTACTCGGACTCCTTCTTGCGGCTGCGGCGCGCCGGCTTCGCGGCCGGTTCATCCGGCTCGGCTGCTGGCTCGAGATCCGCTTCAGCCTTGGGAGCCTCGGCCGCCTCCGCCTTCCGTCCAACCCTGGCCTTGCCCCGTGACTTCGGCCTGGCCTGCTTGCCGCCTTCCTTTTCGTCCTCGGCCTCGGCTTCCTTGCCGGTCAGGCCGCCGACCGCGATGATCTGCAGCGCGGTCAGGTCCGCCCGGCCACCGTGATGGACGCGGACCCGTTTCTTCGACTTGTAGCGCAGGCTCTCCACTCGCGGCCCGCGACGGTGCGCCAGGACCTTCACCTCGACGTCGACCCCGTCCACCACCGGCGCGCCGACCTTGACGTCGCCGGCGCTGCTGAAGAGCAGGACGCGATCGAGCTTCAGCGAAACTCCGGGCTCCGCGTCGAGGCGGTCGACCAGGATCTGGTCGCCAGGCGCCACGCGATACTGCTTGCCGCCGCTCACGATGACGGCCGACAGCGATCCATCAGGCTTGGACACGGCGTGGAATTGTACCAAGAGAGGCGCACCTGCCCGGTGAGCGGTACGCGGCAGGTGGGTGGGCGCCGGCGCGGCTAGCGCATGAGGGCGGACGTAAGGATGACCAGCATCAGCACCGCCAGCGCGTAAGGCGGGACCACCCTCGCGTAGAAACCTCGCGCGAGGGGAGCGCCCCATCGATCGAACAAGATGCCGCCCAGGATGACGATGGCCGTGACCGCGACGGTCAGGCCGAAGAAGAACACCAGGCCACCCGGGTCGTCGGCGGACGGTCTGAAGAACAGGGTCGCGAACAACGCCACGTACGGAAACCAGACCAGCATTCGCGACAGGTCGATCCTCTGCCGGCCTCTCCGGTCGGCCGGCGCCGCGAGCGGCCAAAGGCGCAGCAGGGCGGGCAGGCACAGCAGATACAGCAAGCCGCACGCGACCTTGACGGGGATCAATCCCGGCACGAAGACGTTGCCCAGGACCTGGGGCCGCAAGCTCTGTGGCTGCACCGCCGGACCGAGCACCGCGAGGAGCCAGCAGAACTGCACCAGCAGCATGAGACCGGGCTGCGGGACGTGCTCCACGGTCAGGGCGAGCTCCGCCCACGCGGTGAACGCAAGCGCGACGGCGGCGATGACGACACTGCGCTCGTCGGTCGGCACCGGGTTGAATGGAGCCGCCACCTGCACGGCGGCCAGGATGGAGCCGACGGCGATCGTGGCCTGGACCGGCGTCGGCCGCCGGGGCGGCAGCCCGCGGAGGCTCAAGCCGCCGTGCGCGGCGCGGGTCCACACGATCTCAGCCAGGGCGCCGAAAAGGATCACTGTGCCCAGGCCGGGATACGCGAGCAGCGCCAGCGAGTGGGTCGCGAGGTCGGAGAGGGTCTGTATCACTGGCCGGCCAGCGAAAGGAGCGGCAGCGGGTAGAGCCCGATCACCACATTGATCGCGACCACGATGCCCACGCCAAAAGCCTGGCGTCCGCGAGGCAGGCCAAGGCTCTGGCCGAGGCGCAGTGACCCCGGCAGCCACAGCAGCATGCCGAACGCGAGGACAAGGGCGAGCGGCCAGTAGACCTGGGTCGCCGCGCGAAACAGAAGGATTCGAGCGGCAAAGCCGGCGAATGGAGCCGAGCCCGCGAGCAGCGCGGCCACCACGAGGTTGATCGGCCTCTCGGTCGGCGTCTTCTCGCGCAGCGCCTGGCGCGACGCCAGATAAAGAGGAAGCCGCCCGATGATGATGCTGATCAGGATGAGCAGCGCCGCCGACTGACCATCGGCGACTGTGAGGCCGAACCCGCACAGGGCAAGCCCCCAGTCCGCCATGAACGAGTGGTGCCACGCGGACGCACCTATCTCCGTCCTCCAGGAAGCGAGCGCGCCCCAAATCACGTTGAGCAGACCGAGCCCGATCAGCATCGCGCCGAGCGCTCCGCCCGCGTCGGGCGGCAGCAGCTCCCGCGATTTCAGCAGCACGGCGGTGGCGAGCACCGGTCCGACGAAGCCGATCCACGCCACGGGGGACAGCGCCGCGGGTTCCTCGGGATCCATCTCGTGGATGTACGGCAGAAGACCGATGCCCGCCACGACGCCGGCGACCATCCCCACGGCAGCGAAGCGGGCCATGACCGCGGGACCCTGGACGCGCGCGAAGAACAGTCCAAGGCCGAGGATGGCGGCCGCGACGACCGGACCTCGCAGCCGGGCGGAGAACTCCCGCCTCCCACCGGCGGCGGCGTGCAGCACGCCGAGGGCGATGAGCACGAGTATCACCAGGTCGAGGTCGGGTGCGGCCGCGATCAGCACCATGCCCGCGAGACCGGACGCGCCTGCGGTCAGCAGGACAGGGCGAGACATGCGTGGCGGCGCGAGCATCGAGGCGAGAACCAGCGCGGCGCCGGCCGCCACGAGCAGCGTGAGCTCCTCGCGCAGCTCAGGCAGCACTTGGAGCCGGGAGCCGGACGAACATCGCCCCGGCGGCGACGAGCCCGGCGGCGATTTGGGGCGCGGGCCCGGATGCGCTGCCGGCGATGACGCCTGCCTCACCCACGGCGAGGGCAAGCGCGGCCGCCGCCGTCACGATCACGGCCGGGTCGCGGGCGGTGAGGATCCGGGCGCCCATCTGTACGGCCAGCGAGAGCACGGCAAAACGGAGCGACCGGCCGTCGCCGGTCGTGACCGACGCGGCGACCCACAAAGCCAGGAGGGCGGCGGCGATGCACAGGATCAACCGCGGCGTGGAGCCGGCCGGCATGACCTGCCAGCCGGCGGGACCGGACCGATCGCGCACGACGGCGCCGATCAGGCCGCCGGCAGCGATCGCGATCGCGGCAGTGATCCCGGCGGAGGACCACGCGAGGAAGCCGAGGCCGATTCCAACCAGCGCCAGGCCGAGCGACACTCCACGCCTACCGTCCGCGAGCACGATGAGCGAGGCGCCAAGCCAGGTGACGAACGCCGCCGCGGTGACGGCGACCGTCACCTAGCGGGTGACCGCAAAGGCGAGGGCCACAAGAGCCGCCATCCAGAGCAGCGGACGGCCGCCCGCCACGACGGACTCGATCGCCCGCAGGTTGACCAGCGAGCGGTACTCCTCTGGGACCGTCGCGCCGCGAAGGCGCGCTCGCCACCGCTCGACGTAAAGCCCCCCAGGCACCGAGAACGGCACCGCTCGCGGCTGGCCGCGGATCAGCGATGTTCCCGCCAGGGCGTAGAAGATCGCCGCGATCAGCAGCAGGGGGACGAAAAGCGTCAGCGCCGGCAGCACCGTCGAAACCGTGACGACGAGGGTCGGGTTCGTGCCGATCCCACCAGGCATCACGTCCCCCACCGCGGGGGCCGCAAACCCCGCCTGAAACGCGGCTATCGCGGGGCCGGCGAGGACGGTCAGGCCGGCGATCGCCATCGCGACCGAGGGAAACGTCTCGCCGACCGGGTGGCCGCGCCCGGCGGGTAGGCCGATGGCGCGCGCGCCGCCGACCATCCAGAGGGCCCACGTCCCCGCACCGGCGAGGCCGATGAGGCCGAGCAGGTTTCCTCCCTCGAAGGTCGACTCGAGGCCCACCAGCCGAGCACCGAAGGCGAGGCCAGGGGGAAGCCCGACCGCGGCGGCGATGGTGACCAGCGAGGCCAATCCGGCCCGGTCGGGAAGGATGGGCAGACACGCGGCGATCGCCGAGCCGGTGGCGAGGGTGATCAGGCCCGCCGCGAGTCCGAGCGGCGTGCCCAGCGCGATGGTCATCAGGGCGAAACCACCAAAGCCGGGGACGACCTCGCCGAGAAACTCGCGACGCGTCTCAGCTCCCTGCGCACGCACCGCCGCGCCGAGGGCGACCAGGACGCCGAGCACGGACAGAACGACGTTGAACAGCTGGCGCGGATAGTGCCCGTCCCCCATCTCGTACGCGCGGACGAGCAGGTAGAAGCCAAGCGGGTAGACCGTGCAGATGGCCATCCCGGCAGCGCGCAGCGAAGGCCGGGCCCAGACCTGCGCGGGCCACGAGCGCCACGGAAACAGGCCTGAGGCCAGCAGCGCGGCCATCGCCAGGAGGGTGAAGACGGGGGCGGTGAGCGCGGCGACCGGGACGGCGGCGTACACCGCCGTGCCCCCAAGCACCTGGAGGATGACGCCCGCCCACGCGAGCGCAAGCCAGGCCGCGAGCATCACGCTCCAGCGCGGACGCGGCGCGCGGATGTCCTCAGCGTCGAGCAGCAGCACGGCCAGCGTGGCGGCGGTTCCTCCCGCGACCGCGGTGAGGACGATCCCGCCCGCCTCGATCGCGGCCATGGCTGCGGCCAATCCGACCAGGGCCAGGGACGTTTCCTGCCACGTGCGCGGCTGCAGGGTCAGCACGACGGCAGACGGCGCGGCCACCATGAGCCCGAAAGCGAAAGCGATCGCGTCGACGCGAAGATTGAGCGTCGAGCCGTAGCCGAGCGGACCGAGAGTCAGCTCCTGCGTCGAGCGGACGGAGATCCACAGCACGAGCAGCGCGGCGACGGCCCCCCACGCTCCAATCGCGGCCGCGCCGCGGCCGAGGTCGATGTGAAAAAAGCCGAACGTCGTGATCACCGCGGCGACCAGCAGCGGCACGAGGGTCGGGCCGGCGACTGCTACGGACGGCACAGCCGCTAACTCTAGGGTTCGCTGTCCGCTGCGTTCAGACGGTCCAGGGCGGCCCGCATCGAATCACGGCGCGCTTCGAGCCTGCTCACCACGTCCGCCGGAGCCTTCTCTCGAAAGTCCGGATTGGCCAGCTTCGCCTCGGTCTTCTCCAGGTCCCCCTGCAGGCGCGCCTTCTCCTTCTCGCGACGCGCGTCGCCGGCGCCGCTTGGAAAGCTGACTCTTCCGGGCGCGGCCGCGAGCGGGGTGCCGTGATCCAGGGCGCCGACCAGCTCCACCTGGCCGAGGCGTGCCGACAGCTCGGCGACCTTCCGATCCAGCAAAGGATCCAGCTGAAGCATTCCGCCGCGGGGCGGGGCCCCGGCCGCCTGCCGGTGGGCGCGGAGCTCGTCGACCAGTGTCATCACCTGGCCGAACACCTCCTCAGCTTCGGCCTCGTCAAACCTCTCCAGTGGCTCGGGCCAGGACGCTTGCATCAGGTAGTCGTGTTCGCGTGGCAGCCTCGACCAGAGCTCCTCGGTGACGAACGGCATGAAGGGATGGAGAAGGCGGAGCAGATTGTCGAGGCAGAAGTAGGCGACGTCCTGGGCCACGGGATCGCCCGCGCGAAGCCTGTCCTTCACGGCCTCCAGGTACCAGTCGCAGAACTCGTTCCACGCGAACGCGTACGCGGCGTTGATGGAATCCTGGAACGTGAAGTTCTCGATCCCTGCGGTGACGGCGGCGACCGCAAACGAAAGCCGCGAGAGGATCCATCGATCCTCGAGGTGCGCGCCGGCCTCGAACATTCCAGGCACCTGAGCTGCACGTGTGCCGGGTGACGCGAGGATGAGCCGGGTGGCGTTCCAGAGCTTGTTGCAGAACCGGCGGTAGCCCTCGACGCGGCTTTCGTCGAACCGCACGTCCTGGGTCGACATGGCGACTGACGCCGACCAAGCGCGCAGCGCGTCCGTCCCATACCTGTCGATCAGCTGGCGCGGATCCACGCCGGTGCCCAGCGATTTCGACATGCGCCGCCCATCGGATGCCTGGACCTGGCAGTGGATCGCGACATCGTGGAACGGGGCCTCGCCCATGAACTCGAGGCCCGTCATGATCATCCGGCTCACCCATAGGTTGATGATCTCGCGGGCCGTGGCGTTGAGGTCGGTCGGGTAGAAGGCCTTCAGGTCCTCGGTCTCGTCGGGCCAGCCCAGCGTGGCGAAGGGCCACAGCGCGGACGAGAACCACGTGTCGAGGACGTCGGGATCCTGCCGTATCTCGGAACTGCCGCATTCGGTGCACTGCCGCGGCGGCTCGATCGAGACGATCTGGTGCCCGTTCCCGCAGTAGTAGACGGGGACGCGATGTCCGAGCCAAAGCTGGCGTCCGATGTTCCAGTCGCGCAGCCCCCGCAGCCAGTCGAGGTAGGTGCGCTCGTAACGCTCGGGGTGCCAGCTCACCTTTCCTGCGGCCGAGGCGGCGACAGCCTTGTCGCGCATCGTCTCCATGCGGAGCCACCACTGCTCGCTGATCAAGGGCTCGATCACCGTGTGGCAGCGATCGCAGTGACCGACCTGGTGCGTGTACGGCTCCTCCTTGACCAGCAAGCCCTCTGCCTTCAGGTCCTCGATGACACGCGCTCGCGCCTCCAACGCCGGCAGCCCGTCGTAGGGAAGGCCCGGCACGTTCATGCGGCCGTCCAGATGCATGCCGTTGAGGACGTCGAGCGAGTGTCGCTGCCCGATGTCGTAGTCCATCGGGTCGTGGCCCGGGGTGACCTTCAACGCGCCGGTGCCGAAATCCTTCTCGACCGCTTCGTCCGCGACGATCGGCAGCTCCCGGCCCACGAGAGGCAGGATCGCCGTCTTACCGACGAGGGCCCTGTATCGATCGTCGCTCGGATTGACCGCGATTCCGGTGTCGGCGAGCATCGTCTCGGGACGCACCGTCGCGATCACCACTCCGCCGGCCGCCAGGTCCCCATCGCCCCTGACCGGGTACCGGATGTAGTAGAGCGTGTCGTGGTGCTCCTCCCACTCGACCTCCAGGTCGGAGATCGCGGATCGGTCGCGCGGGCACCAGTTGACGATGCGCGGTGCGCGGTAGATCCACCCGCGTTCGTGGAATGCGACGAAAGCGGTCATCACCGATCGCACGTAGCGCGAATCCATCGTGAAACGCAGACGGGACCAGTCCATGGAGGCGCCGAGCACGCGGAGCTGGTTGATGATCGTGGCGCCGACCTGTTCGTACCAGGCCTGCACACGTGCGTCGAATCGCTCGCGGCCGAGCTCCTCCTTGGTCGTGCCTTCGCGAGCCAGCTGCTTCTCGATCACGTTCTGGGTCGCGATCGCGGCGTGGTCGTAGCCCGGGAGGAAGAGGACCTCGAAGCCGTTCATGCGCTTGTACCGCGCGAGCAGGTCGTAGATCGCCGTCTGCAGGGCGTGGCCCATGTGCAGCTCGCCGGTGATGTTCGGCGGAGGGAAGCACATGGTGAACTTCGGCCTGCCGCTCCTGGCGTTCGCGACGAACAGTCCCTCCGACTCCCAGCGCGCGTACCAGCCCGCCTCGATGGCCTTGGGGTCGAATGCCTTCGGCATGTCTGTCGGCGTCTGGGCGTGCTTCATCACGTGATCTGGGTCAGTTGCGCCGGCGGAGGGTCGCGGCTTAGCGCGCCTGAGCCGGCGGGGATACGGGTACGCATCCGGTGCGGCTCATCGTGAACGAAATCTTAACGGCAATCGCGCCGAGCGCCCGGGGTTAGGCCGACTCCCCGACGATCCGGGCTGGAGCGTCGCTCTCATCGGTGAGCTCGAACTCAGGCTCGAGCGCCTCTCGGATCGATCGCTCGGAGATGAGGCAGCGCTTGATCTCAGGCCTGGAAGGGATCTCGAACATGGAGTTGAGCAGCGCCTCTTCGATGATCGACTTCAGGGCTCGGGCGCCAGTGCCGCGATGCAGCGCGAGCTCGGCGATCGCGTCGAGCGAGCCCTTCTGGAAGACGAGCTCGACGTTGTCCAGCGAGAAGAACTTCTGATACTGCTTGACCAGCGCGTTCTTCGGCTCGGTGAGGATGCGCACGATGTCCTGCTGGTCGAGGTGGTGCAGGGTCACGATGATCGGAAGGCGGCCGATGAACTCGGGGATGAACCCATACTTCAACAGGTCCTGCGGCTGTAGGTGCTTGAGCGTCTCGGAGACGACTCGCTTCTCGATCTGGGTGTTCGGCGCGCCGAACCCGATCGCGCGCCGGCCGATGCGCTGTTCGACGACCTTTTCCAGCCCGTCGAACGCACCGCCGCAGATGAAGAGGATGTTGGTCGTGTTGATCTGGATGAAATCCTGGTGCGGGTGCTTGCGCCCGCCTTGCGGGGGCACATTGGCCACGGTGCCTTCGAGGATCTTCAGCAGCGCCTGCTGCACGCCCTCACCGCTGACGTCACGCGTGATGGACGGGTTGTCCGACTTTCGCGCGATTTTGTCGATCTCGTCGATGTAGATGATTCCGCGCTCCGCCCGGCTGATGTCGAAGTCCGCCGCCTGGATGAGGCGCAGGAGGATGTTCTCCACGTCCTCTCCGACGTAGCCGGCCTCGGTCAGGCTCGTCGCGTCGGCGATCGCGAACGGAACGTCGAGGATCTTGGCCAGGGTCTGGGCGAGGTAGGTCTTGCCACAGCCGGTCGGTCCGACCAGCAGCACGTTCGACTTGGTCAGCTCGACGTCACCGACCGACTTCGAGGCGGAGATTCGCTTGTAGTGGTTGTAGACCTGGACCGACAGCACCTTCTTGGCCCGGTCCTGCCCGATCACGTACTGGTCGAGCGCGGCACAGATGGTCTTGGGGTTCGGGATGAAGCCCGTCTTCTGCTTCTTGGTCCCTGCTGAACGGCTGTCGTCCTCGAGGACCTCCTGGCAGAGGTCGATGCACTGGTCGCAGATGAAGACGCCGGGGCCGGCGACCAGCTTGCGGACCTGGTCCTGGCCCTTGCCGCAGAAGCTGCAGCGGGTGTATCGACGGCGATCTTCTCGTTCGTTCATCGTCCTTGGTCTCTAATCCTTACGACGAGGCCGGCGCCGGGGGATTATGACCCCACAGCATCTCATTGGCAACGCTTATGCACTCACTGCAGATGAAGACGCCTGAGCCGGCGACGAGACGGATCCCACGCTCTCCCTGGGCTTTCCCGCAGAACGAGCACTTCGGTCGATGCCGTTTGACCTCGCCGCCCTTGCTCCTGCGTCGGAAGATCATCCGGCGGCGACCTTCTCCTTCTCTTTCTCGGAGTCTTTGGCCTTTTCCTTTTCGGGGGTCCGCGTCGGCGTGAGGATGATGTCGTCGATCAGGCCGTACTCCTTGGCCGCCTCCGAGGTGAGGAAATAGTCGCGTTCGGTGTCGAGCGTGACCTTCTCGATCTTCTGACCCGTATGGCGGGCGAGGATCTGGTTCAGCTGCTCGCGCGTGCGGAGGATCTCCTTGGCGTGGATCTGGATGTCCGACGCCTGGCCCTGCATTCCTCCCCATGGCTGGTGGATGAGGATGTTCGCGTGCGGCAGGGCATAGCGCTGTCCATGCGCGCCGCCGGCGAGCAGCACCGCGGCCATTGAGTACGCCATGCCGATGCAGATCGTCGACACCGGCGGCCGGATGTACTGCATGGTGTCGTAGATGGCGAGGCCCGCGGTGACCTGGCCGCCCGGGCTGTTGATGTAGAGAGCGATCTCCTTCTCGGGGTCTTCCGACTGCAGGAAGAGAAGTTGCGCGACGACGAGGTTTGCGACCTGGTCGTCGACGGGCGTGCCGATGAAGACGATGCGCTCCTTGAGCAGCCTCGAGTAGATGTCGAAAGCTCGCTCACCCCGCCCTGTGTTCTCGACGACCATCGGGACGAGATAGTTCTGGACCTGGCCGGTTCCCCTGATCAGCTCGCGCACAAAGGTCATTCTAGACACGCGGATGCGGGATGCCGTCAACTAGCCGCTTCGGCATTTGATCCGGCCACCTCGACCAGCCGCTCGAGGACCCTGGTCCGGCGCAGGCGGGAGGCGAAGTAGCGGCGCGCGCTCGCGCTCCCCTTCAGCTCGGCCACCTGGCCCCTGAGCTCCTCGTCGCGCGAAGCCTGCTCCTCGAGGAACTTGATCACATCCTCGTCCGACGGCTCGAGGTTCTCCTGCTTGGCGAACTCCGCGAGCACGAGGTCGATCCTCAGCCTGGCCTCGGCGTCGACGCGTTCGTCCTCCATCCACCGATCGACCGACTTGCCCAGGTACTCGAGGTAGCGGTCGAGCTTCATCCCCTGCCGGTTGAGGCTTCGCTCGAGCGACTCGAGCTGGCTCGTCAGCTCCCGGTCGGCCAGCGCCTGTGGCACGTCGACCGACGAAGCCTCCACGAGCGCCCGCACGATGGCCTGCTCGCGCTCGAGCCTCGACATCTCCTCGGCGGCCTGCTCGAGGCCGGCGCGCACCGACGCGCGATATGAATCGGCCGTTTCGTGCGCTCCCTGGCTCAAGGTCTTGGCCAATTCGTCGTCGAGGGCCGGCAGAACCTTCTCCTTGACGCCACGAACCGTGAGCTTGATCGTGGCCCGCTTGCCGGCAAGCAGTGCCTCGCTGTAGTCGTCCGGGAAGGTGACGCTCGCCGATTTCGTCTCGTCGACGAAAGTTCCTGGCAGCACCGCCAGCAGCTCGGGCAGGAGCACGCCCTCCTTGACCTCCGCCTCCATCGCGTGACGCGTCTCGGAAGGCACGACCTGTCCATCGGCCTCGACCTCGACGTCGATCACAGCGATGTCGCCGGTCCTCACCTCTCGCTCGACAGGTGTGATCTCGGCCAGCGGCTCGCGCACGGTCTCGAGCCGTCGCTCCAGCATCGCGTCGGTGACCTCATGCGTGTGGTCGGGGGGCTCGACCTTCAGGGTGCGCGCGTCGGCCAGACGCACCGTGGGCATGATGCTGATGGTCGCCTTCAGCCTCGCCGGACGACCGCGCTCGAGCTCGAGGACTTCGACGTCGGGGTTCTCGATGGGATCGATCGATTTCTCGTCCAGCGCCTGGCGCAGCACCTCGGGCACCATCGTTTCGACGACCTCCTCGCGCAGCGCGGCGGGCCCGACTCGCGCCTCGACGAGCGCGCGAGGGGCACGGCCCGGCCTGAAGCCTTCGATCTTGGCCCGCGAGGCCAGGCGACTGAGCACGCGTTCGTAGGTGGCCTCGACCCTTGCGGCGGGGACCTCTATCGTCATGCCGACCTGGCTCTTGGGCAGGTTTTCGGTCACGACGGAGAGCTCAGCGGCCACCGGCCGATTCTACGGTGCGGTCAGACGATGCCTCAGTGGCAGGGTGGGCCGACGAGCGGCGTCGGACATGGTGTCGGTGTGGGGCTCGCCAGCACCGGACCCGACCCGGGGTCCGGCGGGACGACGTATGAAGGTGGTTTCGCCGACGGGCTCGGCGGGTTGTCGCCGGGCAGCTTCGGGACGTTCCTGGTGTCGGTGAGGAACCAGCTGTTGTTCGGTCCGCCCACGATGTCGGCCGGCTTCGAGTACCACAGGTTGCCCGGCACGCCCTTCTCCGCCTGCTGCACGAACGAGTGAACCGCGGGCGAGGCGACGAACACGCCGTCGGCGCCGGAGACCATGAAATGACCGGGCTGGTTGTTCAGAACATCACCCACCCACAAAGCCACGGCGATCTTGGGTGTGAAAGCGACTGTGACTGCATCCTTGAAGTTGTCCGTGGTTCCGGTCTTGGCCGCGACGGTTCGGTCCCGCCAGTGCAGCGCGCTGTTGCAGCCGAAGATGAGGCAGCGGTTCTGGTCGTCCGCCATGGTCTGGGCCATGATGTACGCCACGCCGGGGTCGATCGCCTGCCGCGCTCGCTGGTCGGGGTGGTCCTGGTACAGCACGTTGCCGTGGGAGTCGCTCACGGTCTGAATCGCCTGCGGCGAGTGGTAGACGCCCATGTCGGCGTAGGTGGCCATCCCACCGACGTGCTGGAGCAGCGTGATCGGGTAGGCGCCGAGCGTGAGCGACGGCCCGTACTCGTCAGGATTTCCCACGCGGCCGCCGCCCGGCGACCCGTCGGGGATCAGCGGGTTGACGCCCAGGTTGCGCATCCAGGCCAGCACCGACGGCACGCCGATCGAGAGCTCCACCTTGGTCGAGGCGATGTTGAGCGAGTTGCCCATCGCCTTCTTCAGAGGCAGCACTCCATGCGAAGCGTGGTCGTAGTTGTAGATGAGAGTGGTGCTGTACGCGTCCTTGTAGACGAAGGGGCTCGGGCCGTCGTACACCGGCGTGTCCACCGTGGCGGCTCGGGCGTTGTAGACCGCGGCGTACGTGTAGGGCTTCATCGAGGAGCCCATGTTGCGAGGGGTGGTGACGTAGTTGATCTGGCCGGCCTTGCCGTTGTAGTCAGGCGAGCCGACCATGACCAGGATGTCGCCCGTCGTCGGGTCCTCGGCGACCATGCCCGAAGAAAGCAGGCCGTAGGGGTCCCAGCACCTCGCGCCCGCCTCCGAGAGGTACGGCCAGCCGTCTGGAGCGCCGCTGTTGTAGCAGCCGTAGCCCTTCTTGGCGGCGAGGTTGTAGCTGACCACGCGCTCGCCGATCGTCTGCATGTTGTAGTCGAGGGTCGTCTTGACGTTGAGCTGCTGAAGGCCCGGCTGGAAGCCGAGCTGGCGCAGCTCGCTCAGCACGTAGTCGACGAAGTGCGGCGCTTTGAAGCTGTTGGTCGGCGCGTAGTAGGTGAGCTTCTCGTTGAGCGCCTGGTCCATGTCGTCCTGCGTGATGTAGCTCGATCGCACCATGGCCTGCAGGACCTCGGTCTGGCGCAGCCTGGCCGTGTCGGGATTGATGGTCGGGTTGTATTCCGTGGGCGCCTGCGGCAAGCCCGCGAGCATCGCGGACTGGGCGAGGTCGAGCTTGGCCGCCGTGATGTGGAAGTAACCCTCGGCCGCCGCCTCGATGCCGT
Organism: Candidatus Dormiibacterota bacterium; assembly: GCA_035279525.1. Classification (GTDB taxonomy): domain Bacteria; phylum Chloroflexota; class Dormibacteria; order Dormibacterales; family Dormibacteraceae; genus DATEHQ01. Next base: position 20,749 of record DATEHQ010000048.1, on the reverse strand, counting down.
AGGACTGCGAGCCGTAGAAGCTCTTGTTCAGGTAGAGCTCCATGATCTGGTCTTTGCTGTAGGTCTGGCTCAGCTCATAGGCGAGCGCGAGCTCTTTGATCTTGCGTGAGAAGGTCTGGTCGGGCGTCAGGAACTGCTGCTTGGCGAGCTGCTGCGTGATCGTGCTCGCGCCGCTCACGATGTGCCCTGCCTTCAGGTTGTCGAACTCGGCGCGCACGATGCCCGCGAGGTCGAATCCGGGGTTGGTGTAGAAGCCGTGGTCCTCGATCGCGACGGTGGCCTGGATCACGACCGGTGAGACGTCCTTCAGCCTCACCGCGAGGCGGTGGTCGCCGTGGTTGCCGACGTCCGCGAGCACCACGCCGTTCTTGTCGGTGATCACGGTGTCGCCCGCGAAGGCGGCGCTGTCGAGGCCCTGGATCGAGGGCAGGCTGTCGAAGAAGGACTGCGCGTACGCGTCGCCCGCCAGGCCTATGACGACGAAGACGGCCAGGAGCACGCCCAGGCCGCGCAGGAGCGCGGTGCGGCGCATCTTCTGGCCGATGGGGGACCACCCGGCGTGAATCCGAGCTCGAGGACTGTGTCCCCCCTTCGTTCTAACCCGCTCAGGTACGTTTCGAGCCATGCTTGAGGGCGCGGAGATTCTACGCTCCCGCCTTCGAACAACGGGCTCGGCCCGCCCGGGGTTACGGAGCCTGGTCCGCCGGCCGCGCGTAGACCTCGTCGGCCGGCACCAGCCGCTCCTGGCGTGTGCCGGGGAAGTGCACCCGCACGCCAGGCCGGCCCGGGCTGCCCAGCTCCCAGCCCTTCGCGAAGAGCTCGGCGGCGGCGGTCAGGTCCTGCGCCTGCGCGAGATTCACTCCGTCGGTGAAAGCGAGCGACTGCCGGCGCGCGCCGGGAAAGCCGAGTCGCACCTCGCCGCCGGTCTTCAGGTTGTAGACGTAGTCGTCGAGGTCTCCTGAATCCGTGCCGCCCACGAGCTCGGCCACCGTCGGAAATCGCCCTTCCTTCATAGCTGCCTTCAAGTCGGCCCGGGACACCCTGTGCGACAGGCGCTCACGCCGCCTGCCTTCGGTGAGGAGCACGTCGCGCTGCGCGCGCAGCGCGGCCAGGTCACGCTCGAGGGGCTTCATCTGCTCGCGGACGTCGGCGACGCGTCGCGCGAGCTCCTCGGCGTCGAGATCTCCGAGTCCATCGCTCACCGCCGTGACATTACTTCCCGCGACGAACGGTCAGCTCGGGATGAACAGCTCCGCCGCCCCGGTGGGGGCGCCCGCCGGCGCCTCTCCTCCGGCGGCAGGCACCTGACTCGAAGCGCTCGGTAACACCGCCGGGTATTTCAACGTCGGTGTTGAAAAACTCGTAGGATGGGAGTCGTGGAGTCCAGGCGGGAATCGATTCTTGCTTTCCTGAAGCTGCGCGGTCAGGCCACCCTGGCCGAGGTCGCCGAGCACCTCGAAGTTTCCAAGCAGGCCGCCCTGCGTCACCTCGACGCGCTGGAGGCGTCCGGCCTGGCGGCGGTGGCCTCGGTGCCACATGGTCGCGGCCGGCCGGAGAACGCCTACACGCTGACCCCCGCGGCGGGCGACCACTTCCCCGGCGGACACCGCCAGCTGACCGGCGAGCTGGTCGACTTCATGACGGCCGAGCAGCTGAAGCATTTCTTCGCAAGCCGAGCCGCGCGCCTGGAGGCGGAGTACGCGCCAAGGCTGGAGGGGCTCGATTTCGAAGCCCGCGTCCGCGAGCTGGCTAAGCTGGCCACTGAGCACGGCCACATGGCCGAGGTCATCGAGCTCGAAGGCGGCGGGCTCGCCATCCGGCATTGCAACTGCCCCATCCAGGACGTCGCGCAGCGCACGGGACTTCCGTGCGCGAACGAGCAGCAGATGTACGAGCGCCTGCTCGGCACGAACATCGCGCGCACGACGTGGATGGCCGAATCCGCGAACGATTGCACTTACGAGATGAAGAGGAGCGACAAGCGAGTTGGCTGATTTCGAGATCAAAGACCTGAGGGCAAGCGTGGAGGGGCGACAGATCCTCAAGGGCGTCACCCTCTCCATCAACAAGGGCGAGGTGCACGCGGTGATGGGGCCGAACGGCTCCGGAAAGTCCACGCTCTCGCACACCCTGATGGGCCATCCCGGGTACACGGTCGACGGGGGCGGGGTTGTCTTCAAGGGCAAGAGCGTGCTCGACCTCGAGCCCGACGAGCGCGCCAGGCTGGGCATGTTCCTAGCGTTCCAGTATCCGGTCGTCGTTCCCGGGATCTCGATGACCAACTTCCTGCGCACCGCGTTGAACGCCAAGCGGGGATACGACGGAAAGGACAAGTCGAAGCAGGTGACTCCGAAAGAGTTCCGCGGCCTTTTGAAGAGCGAGCTCGAGGTCCTGCACATGGACGACTCGTTCCTGCCGCGCTACATCAACGACGGGTTCTCCGGCGGCGAGAAGAAGCGGGCCGAGATCCTGCAGATGGCGATCCTCAAGCCCGAGATCGCGATCCTGGACGAGACCGACTCGGGTCTCGACATCGACTCGATCAAGTTCGTCGCCGAGGCCGTCAACAGGATGCGTGGGCCCGAGCTCGGCGTCCTGATCATCACGCACTACACCCGCATCCTCGAGTTCATCAAGCCCGACTTCGTCCACGTGCTGGTGGACGGCCGCTTCGTGCTCTCCGGCGGCCCTGAGGTGGCCGACCGGCTGGAGAAGACGGGCTACTCCGAGTGGGCCGAGGCGGACGAGCCGGCGACTCTGGAAGGGGGGCCCTCGCGAAACCACGGCGAGGTCCCTGGTTTCGTGGCCAAACGGCCCGAGGAGGTGGCCTGATGGCGACTCAACCGAAGGTCGAAGTCGGCACCGACTACAAGGAGAAGTACGGCTTTTTCGTGCCCGAGGAATACGTGTTCAAGGCCAAGCGCGGCCTGAACCCCGACATCGTCAAAGAGATCTCGTGGATGAAGAGCGAGCCCGAGTGGATGACCAAGATGCGCCTCCGCTCGCTCGAGATCTTCCGCAAGAAGCCGATGCCGACATGGGGCGCGGACCTTTCGGTGATCGACTTCGAGAACATCTTCTATTACCTCAAGGCCTCCGACAAGCAGTCGAAGACCTGGGAGGAGCTGCCGCCTGACATCAAGGCGACCTACGACCGGCTTGGCGTGCCGGAGGCGGAGCGCAAGTTCCTCGCCGGCGTGTCGGCGCAGTACGAGTCAGAGGTCGTCTACCACTCACTCCAGGAGTCGCTGACCAAGAAGGGAGTCATCTTCACAGACACCGATTCCGCGCTTCGCGATCATCCGGAGCTGTTCAAGGAATACTTCGGGACCGTCATCCCGCCGGCGGACAACAAGTTCGCCGCGCTCAACACTGCCGTGTGGTCGGGTGGCTCGTTCATCTACGTCCCGAAGGGAGTCCAGGTCGAAATCCCGCTGCAGGCCTATTTCCGCATCAATGCCGAGAACATGGGCCAGTTCGAGCGGACGCTGATCATCTGCGACGAAGGCTCGTTCGTGCACTACATCGAAGGCTGCACTGCGCCCATCTACACGACCGATTCCCTGCACAGCGCGGTGGTCGAGATCATCGTCAAGAAGAACGCCCGGTGCCGCTACACGACGATCCAGAACTGGTCGACCAACGTCTTCAACCTGGTCACCAAGCGCGCGATGGCCTACGCCGACGCGACCATGGAATGGGTCGACGGCAACCTCGGCTCGCAGATCACCATGAAGTACCCGTCGGTCTACCTCATGGAGCCGGGTGCGAAAGGCGACGTGCTCTCGGTCGCTTTTGCGGGCAAAGGCCAGCACCAGGACGCAGGCGGCAAGATGATCCACGTCGCGCCGAACACGACCTCGACCATCACCTCGAAGTCGATCTCGAAGGCCGGCGGCCGGACCTCATATCGCGGCCACATCAAGATCTACCCCGGCGCCAACAACTGCAAGTCGTTCGTCAAATGCGACGCGCTGCTGCTCGACGACGAGTCGCGCTCGGACACGTATCCGTACAACGACGTCGACGCCGAGAACGTGACCCTCGGCCACGAGGCGACGGTCAGCAAGGTGAGCGACGAGCAGCTCTTCTACCTGATGAGCCGCGGCATCCCGCGCGCCGAAGCGGAGACGATGATCGTCAACGGCTTCATCGAGCCGTTCACCAAGGAGCTTCCTCTCGAGTACGCGGTGGAGCTGAACCGGCTGATCCAGCTCGAGATGGAGGGCTCGGTAGGCTGAGCATGCTCACGGCTGAGGCCCTGGATCAGCTCCAGGGGGAACCGGCGTGGCTGCGCGAGCGGCGTGAAAGCGCGTTCGCGACCTTCGAGCGGCTGCCGTCGCCCAGCAAGACCGACGAGGAGTGGCGCAGGACCGACGTCAGCAGGTTCGACGCCGCCGACTACTCGAAGCTCGAGCACCTCGACGGGCTGAAGCTCGAACGTCCCTCAGGGCTGCCGGAGGGCCTGATCCTCGAGCCCCTTCGCGAGGCCGCGGCCAGGCACGCGGGACTGGTCCAGCCAAGGCTCTTCTCGCTGATCCACCCCAACAGGGACCGGTTCTCCGCCCTGCACGCGGCCTTCTTCACCGGCGGAACATTCCTGTTCGTGCCCGACGGTGCAGTGATCGAAGAGCCGATCATCGGGCGGCATTTCTCGCACCAGGGCGGCAACAGCGTGCTGCCACACACGCTGATCGTCGCGGGCAAGGGCGCCCGCTTCAACTATCTCGACGAGTACATCGCGGAGGACGACACGGAGTCCGGCTACCGCAGCGGCTCGACCGAGATCTTCCTCGACGAAGGCGCTGAGGTCGGGTACGTCGCGGTCCAGAAATGGGGCCGGAACGTGTGGCATTTCGCCGACCAGCGGGCCGAGCTGCAGAAGGACGCCTCGCTCCGGCTGTTCAACGTCACGCTGGGCGGTCGCTTCTCCAAGACGCGCGTCGAGGCATCGCTCGCCGGCCAGGGTTCGAACGCGGAGCTGAAGGCGCTCTACTTCGCATCCGGCGACCAGTTCTTCGACTTTCACACGCTGCAGGACCACCAGGTCGGCAACACGCGCTCGGACCTGCTGTTCAAGGGCGCGCTGCAGGATGTTTCGCGCACGGTGTACGCCGGCCTGATCCGGATCGAGAAGGGAGCGGCGCGTTCCGACGCCTATCAGGCCAACCGCAACCTGGTCCTCTCCGACAAGGCGAAGGCGACATCGATCCCGATGCTCGAGATCGACAACAACGACGTGCGCTGCACGCACGGCGCCACGGTCGGCCCCGTCGACCCCGAGCACCTCTTCTACCTTCGCTCGCGGGGCATCCCCGAGGCAACCGCCAAGCGGATGCTGATCCAGGGCTTCTTCGGCGACGTGCTCGACCGCATCCCGTTCGAGCACGCACGCAAGCTCGTGGAGGCGGAGCTGGAGGCCCGGATTGGCTAGCCACCGCGTCGCGTCCACCACCGACGTGCCCGAGGACACGATGAAGCGGGTCGACGCCGGCAGCACGCCGGTCTGCCTCGCCCACGCCGAGAACGGCAACTTCTACGCCATCAACGACGTGTGCACACACGAGGAGTTCTCGCTCAGCGACGGCGAGCTCTGGGGCCTCGATGTCGAGTGCCCGCAGCACGGCTCGAGGTTCAACCTCGAGTCCGGCAAGGTGACCGGCCTACCGGCCGTGATCCCGGCGAAGACCTACCCGGTGCGCGTCGAGGGTGGCGACGTCTTCGTCGACGTGCCCGAGTGATGTCGGTGCACACCATCGACGTGGCGGCGGTCCGCAAGGACTTCCCGATCTTCGAGACCGGCATCGCATACCTCGACTCGGCCAACACCTCGCAGCGGCCGCGCCAGGTGACCGGGGCGATGCTGGACTACTTCGAGAAGTTCAACTCCAACATTCACCGCGCCGCCTACCGGATCGCCGAGGAGGCGACGGTGCACTACGAGGCGACTCGCGAGAAAGTTCGTGCGTTCATCAACGCCGCGTCGACCAAGGAGATCGTGTACACCCGCGGCACCACCGAGTCGATCAACCTGGTCGCGTACTCATGGGGCCGCAAGCACATCAAGTCGGGCGACCTGATCGTGCTCACCATCCTCGACCACCACTCCAACATCGTGCCGTGGCAGATCCTGGCCGCGGAGAAGGGGGCACACGTCGAGTACGTCGACATCGACGAGCGCGGCGAGCTGCTGCAGGACCAGTTCGGCGAGCTGCTGAAGCGCGGTCCGAAGCTCGTCGCCTTCAACCTCGTCAGCAACGCGATGGGAACCATCAATCCGGCGGCGGAGATGGTCGCCGCGGCGAAGAAGGCGGGCGCGACCGTGCTCGTCGACGGGGCGCAGAGCACGCCGCACCAGCCGGTCGACGTACGCGCTCTGGGCTGCGACTTCTACGCGTTCAGCGGCCACAAGATGCTCGGGCCGACAGGCGCCGGGATCCTGTACGGCCGGCGCGAGCTGCTGGAGGCGATGGATCCGTTCATGGCCGGCGGCGACATGATCAAGACGGTCCGGATCGAAGGCACCACGTACCACGATCTCCCGTGGAAGTTCGAGGCGGGAACCCAGGCGATCGCCGAGGTGATCGGGCTGGGCGCCGCGGTCGACTACCTGAGCGCGCTGGGCATGGATGCCGTTCGGTCGCATGAGCTGGAGATCACCGAGTACGCCTATGAGGCGCTGAGCGAGGTCGAAGGCCTGACGGTCTTCGGTCCGCCGCCCTCCCGCCGCGCCGGCGTCATCTCCTTCGAGCTCGATGGCATCCACCCCCACGACCTGGCGACGATCGCCGACCGCGACCAGGTCTGCCTGCGGGCCGGACACCACTGCGCGATGCCGCTCATGACGCGGCTCGGCGTGGCGGCGACCGCGCGCGCTTCCTTCTACGTCTACACGCAGAAGGAAGAGGTCGACCGGCTCGTCGGTTCCATCCGCGAAGCCCAGAGGATCTTTGCTTGATGTCCACCTCAGCCGACGATCAGTTTTATCGCGAGTACATCCTCGACCACTACAAGAATCCTCGGAACTTCGGGCGGCTCGATAGCCCGGACATCAGCCACGAGGAGGACAACCCACTGTGCGGTGACGTGGTCGGGATGGACTTTCGGATCAAGGACGGAGTGATCGACGACATTCGATTTCACGGCCGAGGCTGCGCGATATCGCAGGCGTCGGCCTCGCTCCTGACGGAGCGGCTGAAGGGGCTGCCGCTGGACAAGGCGAAGCAGATCGACAAGAACGACGTGCTGGGAGAGCTCGGGATCGAGATCTCGCCGGCGCGCATCAAGTGCGCCCTGCTGGCGCTCAAGGTGCTGAAGGTAGGTGCGTATGGATTGGCTGATGAGGACGAGGAGTAGAGCTGAAGATGTCAAACGCAGAAGCGCCATTTCGTGACCTCAAGGTCGACGACGTCAAGAGATTGATCGACGAGGGCTACGAGGTCGTCGACGTCCGCGAGGACTGGGAGTGGCAGAAGGGCCACGTCCCGGGAGCGAGGCACGTCGTCCTGGCCTCGATCCTCGCCAATCCGACGGGGCACGAGTTCCGCGACAGGACGATCTTCGTGTGCCACGTCGGTGAGCGCTCGGCTGTCGCGTCCGAGATGGCGGTTGCGCTGGGCGTGAAAGACGTGGTGAACTTCCGAGGCGGCACCAAGGCGTGGCGCGACGCCGGTCTGCCTGTGGAGACTCCATGAGCGAACAGGCCGCGGTGACCACGCAGGTTGCTCCCGACGCGACGGTCAAGCCCGAGGACGTGATCGAGGTCCTCCGCCAGTGCTTCGACCCCGAGATCCCGGTCAACATCGTCGACCTGGGCCTGGTCTACGACATCGCGATCAAGCCCGATCGCATCGACCTCAAGATGACCCTCACCGCGCTGGGCTGCCCGATGGCGGCCGACGTGATGGCCGACGTCAAAGACCACCTCCTTACCCTGCCCGGCATCGCCGACGCGAACGTCGACATCGTCTACGAGCCGATCTGGACCCCAGAGCGCATGTCGGAAGAGGCGCGCTGGGAGCTGGGGATGGTCTAGAGGCTCAGCTCAGCTCGATTCGGCGGCTCCGGCCTCGACCGGTGCGTTTGTCGCGCTCCAGCGCCTTGCTGCTCGACCAGGCCCGCCGGCAGCCTTCGCAGGAGCAGGGCGGGCCCTCGGGCTCGGCCGGGTCGGCCAGCGAGCCACCGATGAGACGGAACAGGGCTGATGCGATTTTTGCGGGACGTAGAGATGACATCGGTACCTCCGTGGGTTCGTACTCCTCATCTCAACGTTCGATTGGGCGATTTCCTGCTAACGCCAATCATTTGTAGCCTGATCCCGGCTGGATCGCCACCCGCCAGAAGATCTCCTCCGACTTCACGAACCGGGCCAGGTAGTCGTGGTCGAGCGCCCACTGCGACTCATGGGCGACCAGCGCCCGGAGCTTGCGCTCCGACTCACTCGGGGTCAGGTCGACCCGGACGGGAGGCGGCCAGCGAACCCCTGTCGGATACGTGATCCCGTCCATCGCGCTCGTCTCGTAACGCGGTCCGGGGAGCGGCCAGCGCGTGTCACCACCGCTGTGCACGAGGTAGGTGAACACCTCCGGGACGCTCCCGGCCAGGGCGACCGCCTCGCGCACGAGCTCGTTGGTCACGCGGTGATCGGGGTGCTCGTCGCCGTGGTCGGTCACGTACACCCGCGACGGCTGAGACTCCTCGATCACCCGCTGCACCCCTTGCAGCGCGGACGTGCGAGCCTCCGCAGGCAGCTTGCCCAGCTGCGCATCGGGATGGCGAAGGAAGGCGAGTTGCGACGCATCGAGCCCGAGCACGTTCGCGGCGGCGATCGCCTCGGCTTCGCGCCTGGCGCCCAGGCGCCTGAAATCGTCCGGGGTCAGGTCGCTCTCGGGCTTCATCAGCAACTTCGCCGCGGCTCGCGGATATCCGTCCCCGCTGGTCGTGAACGCGACGCGAACCCGCCTGCCTTCAGCGAGCGCGTGCTGGATCACGCCGCCGCAGCCGATCACCTCGTCGTCGGGGTGCGGCGCGAAGACCAGGACGTCGGCGCGCGTGGGCTTCAGCAACCGCTGTAGGAGACGTGGCCGCTCGAGTCGACCGCGGTCGTCGCGCCATTGCACGAGCCCTGATGGAAGCTCAGCACGCCGTTGACGCACTCGTAGTGGTATCCGCCCGTCACGAAACCGGCACCGGAGCCCGTCATGGTGCCGAGCTCGGGGCAGACGATCAGTCGCTCCGTCACCTCGAACCCCCCGATGAGGACCGCCACCGAGAGAAACGCGGCCGCCACGCCGATCAATGCAGGTGCATTCCAGCGCGGCGGGGCAAGGGTCCTCACGGTGGCGCCGGCCGCGAGCGCGCCGGCGATGACAAGCGGGAGGCCCATCGAGAAGAGGGAGATGATGCCGAGCACGCACAGCCCACCTGCGGCCGCCGCGCGCATCCCCGCGCGCGATGTGCGACCCAATCGCTGCACCTGGGAAAGAGCGAGCAGGCAGGCGATCACGAACAGGTAGGCCGCCACGAATGGCGGTGTGTAAGCATCGGGAGGCTCGGAGCCCTGGCTGCGGATGACCGCGATGTAAAGGGCGTCCACCAGCAGCACGATCCCCGTCGCGGACCAGGTCATGACTCGTGCCGATCGAACGTCCATCAGGTCGATGCGCCCTGGAGCACAGGCTCCTCGCGGACGGGTTGGATCGCTGATGCGCGCATGAGCGGGTACGCGGCCACGAGGAAGAGCAGCCCGACCGCGCTCATCAGCGGGACGGTCTGCGTGACGGCCGTGGCGATGAACACGAGCCAGATCACGTCGTTGACCACCCACGCCGCCTTCTGGTAGCCCGGCCGCGCGGCGACCTGCACCAGGGCCGGGAGGCCGAAGATCGCCGTGTACGGGCTCTGCATCGGCGCGCCGAGGACGGACAGGGCCATCGCGATCGCGAAGCCATCCTTCCCCCGCAGCCGCACCGCGATCACAGCGATCGCTGAAATGGCTGCCAGCAGGACCGCCTCGCCCAGGGCTCCCCAGCGCATCGCGATCTGCGCCACACCGGCGACACCGAAGACCGAGAGATTCGCCTGGTACTCGCGCGGCCACGCTGGATCGACCACGAAAGCCAGCACCGTCAGCGGCGCCAGCAAGGCGAGCGCGCCAAGGACCATCCTCACGAAGGAGGCGGCCGACCATCGGGTGCACAGCAGGAGCGCCACCACGACCGGGACCGCGTTGACCAGCCTGATGCTGCCGAGCCCGAGCGCTACCCCGCACAGAAACCATCGGTTCTTGCGTTGCGCCCAGATGGCAAGGCTCAAACCGACCAGCCCGACGGCTGACATGACGTGGTTGGTGAAGATCGCCTCGACGGCCGGCAGCGAGAGCAGCGCAGGGAGGACGACCGTGAAGCGCGGCGACCAGGTCCACAGGGCCGCGGCGATCAGGGCGAGGGTCACGGCGCGGCCGAGGACCGCAACCTCCGTCGGGCCGAGCAGGCCGAACGGCAGAAAGAGGAGCTCGAGCGGAAGGGGATACGCGTTGCGAGCTCCGTTGGAGTAGCTCTGCACCACACCGCTGGTGAGCAGCTCCCGCGCGACCTGCCACTCGCCGCTGATGTCCCATACGCCCAGGGGCGGCCAGATGAGCGCCACGCATGCGACCCCGATGATGGCGACGGCCACCAGAAGCTTCTGCACCTGCGACATTCTGACCAGGCGGCATCCAGATTCGGCCTCACAACCAGGGTCGTGAAACAGGTTCGGACAGCCGGCCGGGCAATTAATCTGCTCGCGCACGTCAACACCACTGATGCCCCCCGAACCGCTGAACAGCCTGCCCGACAGGCTGCGGCTCGCGCTCCTGAACAGGCGCTTTCGCAGCCTCCTTCTGTTCGTCGCGCTGGTGCCGACGTCGCTCAGCTACCTCTGGCAGACGCTGGCCCGCCCGATCCTGCTGCCGGGCACCGCGCCCATCGATTTCTTCGAGGATTACGTTGCGTCGGCCCGCCTTCTGGCCTCCGGCAGCGATCCCTACTCGCCGTGCCTTTCACGCGCCTGCTGGACGGACCTGGCCAACGCCTGGTCGCTCTACCCGCCGGTGGTGTCGTGGCTCTCATTGCCGCTCGTCCACCTCGACCGGGCAGTGACCGGCGCCGTCGCGCTGGTGGCCGCCCAGCTCTGCGTGGCGCTCTTCGTCGTGGTGCTCATGCGGGCGTTGAGGATCCGCGACTGGCAGCTCATCGCGCTCTGGGTGCTGGCCGTGACCACCTTCGCCCCCCTGATGGGCGAGATCGTGGCGCGCAATCTTCAGGTCCTCCTGCTCGCATGCTCAGCGATCTGGTTCGCCGGCTGGCTCGCGGGCGACCGCTGGTGGGGTGGCGTCGCGCTTGGTGCCGGCATCGCCTTGAAGCTCGCGCAGGCGCCCTCCCTTCTGCTCGGCATCTGGTTCAGGCGGCCGTGGACGACGCTCGCCGCGCTCGCCACGCTCGGTGTGCTCTGGCTCGCCGGAGCGCCACAGTACCTGGGCGAGTACCTGTTCAAGATCGTGCCTGGTCTCAACACCGGCACCGGCTTTGCCATGAACGTCGCACCCGTCGGCGCGGTCGCGCGCCTGTTCCACCCCGGCAGCATGTTCGGAAACGGAACCGGCATCGACACCGGCGTGCGGATCATCGGGTACCTCATCTCGGCGGCGGTCGCGATCGTCACCGCAGTCGCGTTGCGCGCGCCCCGTTCGGACCGCGACGGCCGCGCCCTCGAGGCTTCGCTGGTGATCGCCGCGACCCCACTCGTGGTGGCCGTGGTGCGCCCCGGTCACCTGCTGCTCCTGCTGCTGCCGATGATCGTGCTGGGCACCCTTGCGTTTCGCCGTCGCGACTGGCGGCTCGGCGCGGCCGTCGCCTCGAGCTGGATCCTCACGGGCCCGGTGTACCTGTGGGTCAGCAACCTGCTCGCGGCCGGTGTGGGCGCGCAATTCCTGCGCGCCGGCGAGGAGACGGCCCTGGCGGGCACGGTGGTCCTGTGGCTCGCGGCGATCCAGACCATCCGGCATCACCATGTCACCATCACATCGCCTGCGACGGCCGTCCCCGCGGAGCCGGTGACAGCCTGACGCGGCGTGCCACCGATCGGTGGTCCGTACACTTAAGAGTCGTGGCGGACTTCAGCCCAGGGCTCGAAGGCGTGGTCGCCGCCGAGACCGAAATCAGCGAGGTCGACGGCGCGAACGGAAAGCTCATCTATCGGGGCGGTTACCTGATCGAAGACCTCGTCGGCGTCGCGAGCTTCGAGGAGATCGCCTACCTGTTGTGGAAGGGTGAGCTTCCGGACCAGGCTCAGCTCGACGCGCTTCGCTCGCAGATGATCAGCGGCCGGAGACTCAACAAGGCCGCGCGCGGAGCCGTGATGGCGATGGACGCTGCGACCGATGCGATGGACGTGCTGCGCACAGGCGTCTCCGCGCAGGGCGCGGCGAAATCGCTCACGAAACCGTCGCTCGAGGAGGCGATCGCGCTCACCGCCATCATGCCGACGATCGTCGGCGCCTCCTATCGGCGCCGGCTGGGCAAGGAGATCATCGAGCCGCGCGACGACCTCGGCCATGCCGCCAACCTGCTGTGGATGGTGAATGGCGAGGAGCCAAGCGCCGAGAAGGTCCACTTCGTCGACACGTACCTGGTCCTTCTCGCCGACCACGGGCTGAACGCGTCCACGTTCGCCGCGCGCGTGGTGGCCTCGACCGGCTCCGACCTGACATCGTGCGTCGTCGGCGCCATCGCCGCCCTCAAGGGACCGGCGCACGGCGGAGCGACGCTCGCGGCGCGCAACATGCTCGAGAAGATCGGTTCCGCGGAGAACGCTGACAGGTGGCTCACCGAAGCGCATGCGCGACACGAACGCTTCTCCGGCTTCGGCCACCGCGTCTATCGCACGTATGACCCGCGCGCGCGAATCCTGCGCGAGATAGCGAAGAGCGCCGCCCCCGACCTGCACCGGACGGCGGCGACGACCGAGGAGGTTGCGCTGCGCATCCTCCACGAAGCGCATCCCGAACGCCCCAACGCGACGAACGTGGACTTCTGGGCGTCCGTCGTGCTCACCGGCGCCGGTGTCCCCAAAGAGCTGTTCACCTGCACCTTCGCCACGTCGCGTGTAGCCGGCTGGACGGCCCATGTGCTGGAGTCGATGGCCGACCTGCGCATCATCCGGCCGGCATCGCGCTGGACCGGCCCCGCGCCGGGCAAAAAGCCGATGCTGCTCACCAAACGATGAAGGCGAAGCCTTCCGCGTACGTCCCCGGCCTGGAAGGCATCGTCGCCTCGCAGACGGCGATCTCGATGGTCGACGGAGAGAACGGCCGGCTCGTCTACCACGGCTTCGTCATCGCCGACCTCGCCGAGCAGATGTCCTTCGAAGAGGTCGCCTACCTGCTCTGGAACGGCCGGCTGCCAACGCGAGCGGAGCTCGACGGCGTCTCACTCGAGCTGGCGGGCAACCGCACGTTGACCCGGGCGGCGACCGTCACGCTCGACGCACTGCCCGCCGACACGGACCCGATGGACGTGCTGCGCAGCGTCGTCTCGGTACAGGGCGTCGAGCACAGGCTCTCCAAACCCAGCATCCCGCTCGCGATGCACGCGACAGCATCGTTTCCGACCATCCTGGCGATGTTTCATCGCCGCCAGCTCGGCCTCGATCCGATCAAGCCGCGCCACGACCTCGGGCACGCGGCCAACTACCTCTACATGCTCAATGGAAAGGAGGCCTCCCCCGAGATCGTCCGCGCGCTCAACACGTACCTGGTGCTCCTCGCCGACCACGGCATGAACGCCTCCACGTTCACCGCGCGCGTGATCGCGTCGACCGAGTCCGACCTCATCTCCAGCCTCGTGGGCGCCATCGGCGCACTCAAAGGCCCGGCCCACGGCGGCGCCCCGGCCGCGGTGATCGACCAGCTCGAGAAGATCGGGACGCCCGAGAACGCGGAGCCATGGTTGCGCGAGGCACGCAAGCGCAAGGAGAAGTTCATGGGCTTCGGCCACCGGATCTATCGCGTATACGACCCGAGGGCCCAGATCCTGAAAGCCATGTGCCAGCGGATGAACCCGAAGTTCTTCGCGCTGGCTTCGAGGGTCGAGGAGGTCGCGCTGCGGATCCTTCACGAGGAGCACCCGGAGCGCCCGCAGTCCACGAACGTCGAGTTCTATTCGGCCGGAGTGCTGCAGGCGATCGGGCTTCCACGCGAGTACTTCACCCCCACCTTCGCGGTCGCGCGCGTGGCGGGCTGGAGCGCTCACGTGCTCGAGCAGGTGGCCAACAACCGCATAATCCGGCCGCAATCGGAATACATCGGGCCGGAACCGACAAAGCCAGTACCGCTCGCCGAACGGGGCTGACCCCAGCCTCGGTCGCGCGGCGCAACCTCGCGCTCGCCGGGCTGGGATGGTTTCTCCTCATCGCGCTTGCCCTCACCGGGTGGTTCGTCGTGGTCGTGCCGCTTCAGAAGGACGTCCTGGACAACGACCTGACCCTGGTCTACATCGGCGTCCGGATCGCTTTCGAGCATGGCTGGAGCCACGTCTACTCGCTGAGCCTGCAGCACCAACTGTTCACCGAGCTCAGACCGCATGCGGCGTTCAACGACGGCGAGCGGTTCGTCTCCCCGCCGCCCATGGCGTGGCTCGTCGTACCGCTCTCCGTGTTCGGCGCCGCGGGTGCCACCTACATCTGGCTCGCCGGCTCTGTGGCGGCGCTGATCGCGGCGTGGCGGCTCGCCGCTCCTGGGAGCGGCCCCACCCGGCTCCTGTGGCTGCTCGCCGCCCTTGCGTGGTACCCCGTGCTCTACAGCCTCAGCCTCGCCCAGCCCGACCTGCTCATCGTGGTCGTGGTCGCGGCCGCGTGGAAGCTCGCGGACACGAAAAGGCCCTACCTCGCCGGGCTCGTGCTGGGGCTGTCCGTCATGAAACCGCAGTTGACGCTGCTGCTGCCCCTGGTGCTGCTCGCCGGCGGTCGCTGGCGGACGGCCGTGACATGGGCCTTCGCGGCGGCGGTGCTGGCAGCGCTCTCTCTCCTCGTCATCGGCGCTCAGGGGTTCAGTGACTACCGCGCGCTGCTGAACGAGGCGCAGCACGTGACCAACAACCGCTACTTCACCCTGGCCTACGTCGTCGGGCCTGGAACCCTGAGCTACGTCGCGCAGGCCGTGGTCGCGGTCGCCGCCGCGGTCGCGGCCTATCTCAACCGCGGCGCGAGCCACGCGCGCCTTTTCGCGCTCGGCATCGTGGCCACTTCCTTGGGCGCGACCTACTGGCACCTGCAGGACTACGCGATCCTCGTCCCCGCCGTCTGGCTCTTCTGGCGCGACGGACCTCCTGTCTGGCAGCGCTGGTGGCTGCTCGTGGTCGCGGCAGGAGGTGAGCTCGCGTGGCCGCTGCGGCCGCTGCCGATCCTGGTCGGCGTGGCGGTGTGGTTCGTGTGCCTCGCCCTGCCCGCGAACCGCCCCCAGCCCGCGCCCACCGCCGAAGCGGCGCCCGCTTGAAGCCGGCCGCGGGCGACATCCGGCTGCGCGGGGCCGGGATCTACGTCGCCGTCGCCGCGGTGCTGATCTGCGCCGCGATCCTCTGGGCAGCGCGCTCCTACACCTTTTATTTCGACGAGTGGACCTTCATCATCGGCTCGCCCGACTGGTCGCTCGCCTCGTACTTCCAGCCTCACAACGAGCATCCGTCGATCGCGCTGCAGGCCCTCTATGCCGTGCTCCTCCACACCGCCGGCCTCCGCACCTACCTGCCCTACATGGCGATCCTGCTCGCCATCCACGCGGCCAACGTGGTCCTTCTGTACGGGCTGGTGCGGCGCCGCTGCGGGCAGCTGGTGGGCGTGGGCGCGGCGGCGCTGCTCCTCGTCCTGGGCGCGGGCTGGGACGACATCCTGTGGGCATTTCAGATCGGCTGGCTGGCCTCGGTCGGTTTCGGCCTCGCGATGCTGATCACGCTGATCGGTGGCTCGTCGCCGCGACGGGCGGCGATCGCCGCGGCGCTGCTCACCGGCTCGCTGCTCTTCTCCGGCGTCGGGGTCCCATTCGCGGCGGCCGCGGTCGTGCTCCTGGCCTTCACCGCCGGCCGGCGCAGGGAGCTCGCCTGGTTCGTGCCGGTCGGGCTGGCGCTTGCGGCCTGGTATGTGGCCTTCGGCCGCTTCGGCCAGCACCCCGACCCTCAACCGACCGCCGCCAACCTGTTCCTGATGCCGGGCTACACGCTCTGGGGTATGGCCCAGAGCGCGGCCGCGGTGATCGGCGAGGCGGGATGGATCGCGGTTCCGCTGCTGGCGGTGGCGATTGCCGCGGTCGCATGGGCGTGGTGGCGCCGGCGCGACCCGTTCCCTGTCGCGGTGGCGGCCGGCCTCGTCTCGTTCTTCGCCGTGGCCGGCCTGACGCGGGCCCAGCTCGGCTACGCGCAGGCGGCGAGCTCGCGTTACATGTACGTCGGCGCGCTGTTGTGGATCGTCCTCCTGGCGGAACCCGCGCGCAGCCTTCCCTGGCGGGGCACCTGGCGACCCGCCATCGCCGCCTGCGTCTTCCTGGCCTGCTTCAACAGCGCCGCCCTCCTGCTCAGCTTCGCCACGGCGCGGACGGTGCTCATGGAGAGGCAGGTGGCCGACCTCTACGCGCTGGCCGCCGAGCGATCCGACCCATGCTTGAACCCGAACGGCGCCGTCGACCTCTACGTCATGCCCGTCGAAACCAGCCCTTCCCTGTACTACAGGGCGGTCGACCTGTACGGCGACCCACGGGATGGCATGACGCTGATCGACACGGCGTCGTTCGAGGCCGGGGTCGCCCGTCTGCGGAGGCCTGGTTGTTGAGCTGAATCGAGGCCTCGACGAGCTCTCGCCATCGGTTCGGAGCTCGTGCGGAGCTCCTCCCTACACTTAATTGAGGATGGCCGGCTTCGACTTCGACGTGGCGATTCTGGGCGGCGGGATGGGCGGCTACCCGGCCGCCATCCGAGCCGCACAGCTCGGCCTGAAGGTGGCGCTGGTCGAGTCGGACAAGCTCGGCGGGACCTGCCTCCACATCGGCTGCATCCCGACCAAGGTGCTGCTCGAGTCGTCTGAGCTCTACCACCGGGTCGCGGCGCGGGGCGCCGAGTTCGGGATCAAAGCCGAGGTCGTCGGCTATGACTTCCCGCGCATCGCCGCCCGCCGCGACGAGGTCGTGGGCCAGCTCTACAAGGGCGTGCAGTACCTGATGAAGAAGAACAAGATCGAGGTCGTGGCGGGCAAGGGCCGGCTGCGGGACCGCAACACGGTCGAGGTCGGGCCGAAGCAGATCAAGGCCAAAGACGTCGTGGTCGCCACGGGTTCGACGGTGCGCTCCCTGCCGGGCCTGGAGTTCGACGGCCAGTTCATCATCTCGTCCGACAACGCGACCCTCTCGACCAGCGTGCCCGAATCGATCTGCATCATCGGCGCGGGCGCGGTCGGCGTCGAGTTCGCGACCTTCTACAACCAGCTGGGCACCAAGGTGACCCTGCTCGAGGCCCTGGACAGGCTCGTGCCCCTGGAGGACGAGGACGTGTCGAAGGAGATGCTCACCGCGTTCAAAAAGGCCGGCATCGATTGCCGGCCCGGCACGAAGGTGAAGGGCGCGAAGAAGGCCCGCGACGGCGTGAGCGTCGACACGGAGCAGGGCGAGATCTGGGCCAGGCAGCTCCTGGTCGCGGTCGGCCGCGCGCCGCGATCGAAGGAGATCGGCCTCGAGCAGGTGGGCGTCGAGACCCACCCCAACGGCTTCATCAAGGTCGACGAGTGGATGCGCACCACGGCGGAGGGAGTGCACGCCATCGGCGACGTCACCGGCGGTTTCCTGCTCGCTCACGCCGCGTCTCACGAGGGCATCACCGCGATCGAGGACATCGCGGGTCAGCGCATGGCGCCGATGGAGCAGGAGCTCGTGACGCGGTGCACTTACTCGCACCCGCAGATCGCCTCCGTCGGGTTGACGGAGAAGCAGGCTCGCGAGAAGGGGCACGAGGTGAAGGTCGGGAAGTTTCCGTTCACCGCGCTGGGGCGGGCGCAGATCCACGGCGAGACCGCGGGTTTCGTCAAGATCGTGGCCGACGCAAAGACCGGCCGGATGCTCGGCACGCACATCGCGGGCAACGAGGCCACGGAATTGATCGCCGAGCCCGCGCTGACCCAGCTCTTTCAGGGCGACGCCTGGGAGCTCGGCCGCAACATCCACCCCCACCCCACTCTGAGCGAGGCCGTGATGGAGGCGGCGCTGGCCGTGGACGGCCACGCCATCCACTTCTAGGAGCCGGACGGTGGCACAGACAGTCAAGACCAAGGGGCCGTCCTTCACGCCTGAGTGGCGCCTGCAGGAGCCCATCGCGTGGCGTGACACCGACCTGGACGAGAAGACGCTCAAGACATGGTTCCAGTACATCCTGCTCGGCCGGCAGGTCGACTATCGATTCCAGGTGCTGAACCGCCAGGGCAGGGCGCCGTTCATCATCTCCTGCGCCGGCCACGAGGCGGCTCAGATCGGCGTCAGCTGGCCGCTCAAGCCGAAGTACGACTGGCTCGCCGTCTACTACCGCGACGTCGTGCTCTGCCTGCGCATGGGAGTGACGCCGCTGGACCTGATGCTCTCCGTCCTCGCGAAGAAGGCCGACCCGGCGTCGGGCGGCAAGCAGACGCCCGGTCATTTTTCCGACACGCGCCTGAACATCACTTCAGGCGGCTCTCCGGTCGCAGCCAACCTCGTGCGCGGGGCCGGCGTCGCGTACGCGCTGAAGATGGACGGCACCGACAAGGTCGTGATGACCAACTACGGCGAGGGCTCGGGGTCCGAGGGCGACGCGCACGAGGCCTTCAACTTCGCGGCCATCAACAAACTGCCGGAGATCTTCGTGTGCGAGAACAACGGCTTCGCCATCTCGACCCCGTTTCGGAAGCAGTACGCGATCGAGTACGCCGCGCAGCGCGCGGCCGGTTACGGCTTCCCCGGGGTAACGGTCGACGGACGCGACCCCGTCACGTGTTACTTCGTCTCGAAAGACGCGGTGGCGCGGGCACGCTCGGGCGGGGGGCCGACGCTGATCGAGTGCCTGGTCGATCGTCTGGGCGCGCACTCGTCGGAGGACGACCAGCGGCGCTACCGCACACAGGAGGAGATCGACCACCTGGCGGAGAACGACTGCCTCGAGCGCTTCAAGAAGCGGCTGATCGAGGAGGGCGTGCTCACGGCGAAAGAGGTCACCGAGTTCGAGGATCGCGTCAAGGAGGAGGTCACGCAGGCGACCAGGCAGGGCATGGAGTCGGCCGACCCCGAGCCCGAGGACGCCCTGACCAACGTGTACGCGCTCCAGGCGCCCAGGGCGATCGATCCGCAGGCGCATGTCGAGACGGAAGAGATGAACATGGTCGCCGCCCTCCGCTCCTGCCTCACCGAGGAGATGGAGCGCGATCCGAGAGTGATGGTGCTCGGTGAGGACGTCGGACAGAAGGGCGGAGTCTTTCTCGTCACCGACGGCCTGCGCGCCCGTTATGGCGAGGCGCGCGTCATCGATACACCGCTGGCCGAGTCGTCGATCGCCGGCGTGGCGCTCGGCCTGGCCATCGCGGGCAAGCGGCCGGTCGCCGAGATGCAGTTCACCGACTTCGCGCACCCGGCGTTCAACCAGATCGTCAACGAGATCGCCAAGTACCGCTACCGCAGCGACGGCGACTGGAGCGTCCCGCTGGTGGTGCGCGCTCCCATGGGCGGCCACGCCCATGGCGCCCTTTATCACTCCCAGTCGATCGAGGCGCGGTTCGCTACCCCGGGCCTCAAGATCGTGATCCCCTCCAGCCCCTACGAAGCGAAGGGCCTCCTGCTCGCCGCGATCCGCGACGAGGACCCAGTGCTCTTTTTCGAGCACAAGCGGCTCTACCGCATGTTCAAGGAGCCGGTGCCCAAAGGCGAGTACCTGATCCCGCTGCAGGTCGCGCGCACGGTGAGGGAGGGGACCGACATCTCCGTGTTCTGCTACGGCCTGATGGTCCACTACGCGATGGACGCGGCCAAGAACCTCGAGGCGGACGGAGTGAGCGTGGAGATCGTCGACCTCCGCACCGTGTATCCGCTCGACAGAGCCGCCATCATCGCCTCCGCACGCAAGACCGGAAAATGCCTCGTGCTCTACGAGGACAACTTCAGCGTGTCGATCGGCTCGGAGGTCGCCGCCCTCATCGCCGACGAGGCGTGGCAGTGGCTCGATGCCCCGGTCAAGCGGTTCGGCGGCCTCGACGTGCCGTCGATGCCTTACGCGATTCCGATGGAAGAGTTCTTCATGCCGAACCCCGAGAAGATCACGAAAGCCCTGCGCGACCTGGCAGCGTTCTGATGGCTGGTGAAGAGGCCGATGGCTGAGACGAAGCGCGTGGTGATGCCGCAGCTCGGCGAGTCGGTGCACGAAGGCACGATCTCGCGCTGGCTGGTCAAGCCCGGCGACAAGGTGGTGGAGTTCGAGCCGATGCTCGAGGTGGACACCGACAAGGTGAACGCGGAGGTTCCGGCGCCGGTTTCCGGCATCCTGCGCGAGATCCTCGCCAAGGAAGGCCAGACCGTGCAGGCCGGCGCCGAGATAGCGGTGGTCGAGCTTGCCTCCGCGCCCGGCGGCGAGGGTCAGGGTGGGGGCCAGGGGGCGCCCGCGACGGCCCCAGCGCCTGTGCGCGAGGGTCAGGGTGGGGGCCAGGCCGCTCCCTCGCC
>DATEHQ010000047.1:0-39662 GCA_035279525.1 Candidatus Dormiibacterota bacterium | reverse complement strand
TCGCCCAGTGCGCGCGCCTTGGCCATCAGCTCGAGCGCGGTTGGCGTGAGCTTGCCCTGGTTGAGCTCGGCGTAGACGAGGATCTTCGCCACCTACACGACCTTCGCCTGGGCGAGGACCTGGATGATCCGATCCACCGCCTTGCCGTCGTCCTCGATCACCTCGCCGGCCTTGCGCGTCTCCGCCTCGGTGACACCGGTGATCGTCTCGGCCGGCTCGCTGCGCTCGACGCCGAGATCACCCAGGCCGAGCTGCTTGATCTCCTTCGATCTCGCGGCCATGATCCCCTTGAGCGACGCATATCGCGGCTCGGCGATCCCCGCGGTGACCGTGATCAGCGCCGGGGTCGAGGCCACGACGACCTGGTAGCCGTCCGAGGTCTGGCGCTGGATCTTCAGGCTGCCGCCGTCGACCTCGACCTTCTTGGCCATCGTCAGCTGAGGCAGGCCGAGCAGCTCCGCGAGCATGGGCGGCACCATGCCCGTGCTGCCGTCGTAAGACTCGGTGCTGCAGATCACGACGTCCGGCTGCTCGGCTTTGATGGCGGCCGCGAGGACGCGCGCGGTGAGCAGCGCATCGGCACCCGCGAGCCCTGGATCCGTGATGAGAACACCGCGGTCCGCTCCCATGGACAGGCCCTTGCGAATCGCGTCTTTGGCGCGCTCGGGGCCCATCGAGATCAGCACCACCTCTCCCCCGTGCGCCTCCTTGAGCTGGAGCCCCTCCTCGACCCCGCACTCGTCTCCCGGGTCGAGCACGACCTCCTTCTCGCGGGAGATGGTGTTGTCGCCTTCGAGGGTCAGGGTGGCGTTGGGGTCGGGAACCTGCTTGACGGTTACGACGATCTTCACAGCCGCAGTCAATTATCGCTGGGGCAGAAATTCGGCATTGAAGCGCGCCAGGTCGGCGGGCGTGTTGAGGCTTGCCAGCAGCTCCGGCTCGACGGCGTCCAGCCATGTCACCTCGAGGCGCTCGGCGACATCCGCCGCCTTGAGGTGCCCCGAGTTGAGCGCCGCGCTGATGGCGGGCAGGGCGGTACGCCGATAGGCTGCGCAGACGGGTTCGGGCCGTCCGTCGACCCGAGGGATCGCCGCATCGCACGTCCGCGCCGCCACGACCGCCATCTCGGCCAGCTCGCGAGTCACGAACGGCATGTCGCAGGCAAGCGCGAAAAGCACGTCGTGGCGCCCCGCCAGCAGGCCTGCCTCGATGGCCGCGAGCGGGCCCGCACCGCGCTTGCGGTCGAACACCACCCGATACGGCACCGGCTGCTCGAGCTGCTCCGGCTCGGCAAAAGCGACCATGACCTCAGAGAACGCGGGAGCCAATCGATCCGCCACATGGCGAAGCAGGTAGGTGTCGCCCACCTCGAGCCATGCCTTCGGGCGGCCCATGCGCCGGCCGCGGCCGCCGGCGAGCACGAGCAGCGAGGCCTCCATGTTTGACAATGATCGCGCGATGAAAGCCATCGACTTCCATGTCCACCTGCCGACCCCCGAGTGGCTGGACGTCTCGATGCGCGGTTACGTCGAGGCGGCCGAGGTGTACTTCCGATCCAAGGTCGCGCGGCGCACTCTCGAGGAGCTGGCCCGTGACTACGAGGAGATGGATGTGCTCGCCGTGCTGCTCGCCTGGGACGCCGAGACCGCGACGGCACGGCCGCGCGTGCCGAACGAGCTGGTCGCTCAGGCGGTCCGCGACCACCCGAAGGCATTCGCGGGCTTCGGCAGCGTGGACCCGCTGAAGGGAGAGACGGCGGTGGAGGAGCTGGAGCGGATCGCCGGCCTCGGCTTGAAGGGTGTCAAGCTCCATCCTTCGCTGCAGGCATTCGCGCCGGACGAAGAGAGGTACTTTCCGCTGTACGAGCGGTGCGAGGAGCTCGACCTCATCGTGCTGTTTCACACCGGGACGAGCGGCATCGGCGCGGGCCAGCCCGGCGGCCAGGGCATCCGGCTCGATTACGCACGACCGATCCGGCTCGACGCACCGGCCGCGGCTTTCCCGGACCTCAAGATCATCGCCGCACACTTCGGCTATCCGTGGCACCTGGAGCTGCTCGCGATGGCGCTGCACAAGACCAACATCCACATCGACATCTCGGGCTGGGCGCCGCGCTACATCCCGGCCGAGGTGATGCGCGACATGAAGGGGCGGCTGCAGGACCAGTTCGTCTTCGGTAGCGACTACCCCTTCATCTCACCGCAACGCTGCCTTGACGAACTCCAGTCGCTGGAATTCCCGGACGCGGCGCTTCAGAAGGTGTTGCTCGGCAACGGCAGGCGGCTGCTGGGACTGTCGTAACCCGGCACGAGCCGCGCCGTCACGCGCGCCAGCAGGCTGGCCTTGCTCTCGAACCACGGAAAAGGGAGGACGACGTCTTCGGTCGCCACCACCGTCACACCCGTGCTCGCGACGGAAACCTGGCGAAGCACGGCGGCCGGCTCTTCGGCCTGCAGGGCATCCTGCGCGACCATTCTGGCGGCGCTGGGATCGATCGCCAGCGTGCCGCTTGCCCGCAGCGCGACTGCATCGACCTGCTGCGCCGCCGCCTCGGCCGCCTGAGCGGCCGCCGCCTGAAGCCCCGCCGCTCGAGTGCCCAGGGCGGCTGCGTCGATCGCATACGCGACTATCGGGATGAGGACGATCGGCATAACCAGCCCGAAGAACGCCAGGACCTGGCCTCGCTGCGTGGTCATGCGGGTGATGCGTGCGAACGCCACTGTTCGACGAGCGATTCGGCCGTGGCGTTCAGCGTCATATGACCCGGTATGCCGGGCAGCCCACCCCACGCCAGGTCCACGGTGGCGCTCGACTCGGCGACGATCCGTCCGCCGCGGGCGAAGTCACCCAGGCTCAGCCGGAGGGTCGGCGCCGTGAGCGGAAAACCACCGACCATCGAAGTGAACACGTCACGCGCGGCCCTCCTTGCCGACACCGGATCGGGTGCGCGCGCGGCGGCCGCGACCGCAGCCTGAGTCGCCGCCTCGAGTCCCTCCCGCGACTCAGCCAGGTGGACAAGGGAAACCGCGCCCATGGCCAGGAGCATCACCAGCGGAGCGCAGATCGCGAGCTCGACCAGAGACTGACCCCGGGTCAACGGACGAATCGCTCCTTGTCCACCAAGGCGTCGGCGTGAAGCGGAAGACCGCTCCCACCGAACAGCGGGACCAGCGCCGGCACCTGCCCGCCGATCGAGACCTCGACCGCGTTGCCCCGGTCGCTGGCGCAGACCCATACGCCGTGCGGTGTTAAACCGCGCCCCGGGCACCACGCCGCGGCCGGCGCTCCGGCCAGGCTCGGTGCCAGCGCGTGCAGGGCCACGGTTTCCGCGAGGCGTGGATCGAAGGGAGCGGCCGCGGCCGCGCGGGCGGCCGCCAGGGCCGCACTTCGCGCCGCGTAGGACTCGACCTCCCAGACCGAGAGCTCGACGCATGCCAGCACCAACAGGAGCGCAATCGGCCACGCGAGCGCGAACTCCATGAGGGCTGTACCGCGCATGGGCGCTCAGCGCAGGCTGTGCTGCAGCACCGACACGGCCGGGAACATCAGCACGCCCAGAAACGGAAGCAGCACGCCGACCGCGGCAGGAAGCAGCACGTGGTTGAGCGCACGACGGCTCTGCATGATCAGGTCTCGACGCTGCGCCCGCCGCAGGTCGGTGGCAAGCGCCCTCACGCCCTGCGTGACGCCGGTGCCGAAGTCTCGGTTGGCGCCGAGGATCGTCGCAAGGGTGCTCAGGGCAGGAAGCTGGACGCGCTCGGCGTAACCCAGCAACCTCGTCTCGAAGGACTGCGACCCGCCCACCTGCGCCGCGATCAGCATCAGGCGCAGCGCGCCGGCGAGCTCCCCGTCGACCTGCATCGAAACCGACCCCAGCGCCTGGAGCGCGCCGCCACCGGAGCTCAGCTCGAGGGTGAACAGCTCGAGCAAAGGGACAAGCTCACCGGCCAGGCGCCGGCGCCGCCGGTCGATGGCGGAAGCCAGCGCGAGCACGAACAGGGCAGCGCCGACTGCGAATCCGAACGGGACGAGGACCGCTGCGATCAGACCCAGCCCGACTGACAGGACCATCGCCGGCGCGAGCGCGACCGCGACCACGCGGCCAGGCGGTTGGCGCCAGCCGGCACGTTCGAAAGCCATCCTGGCGGCGGACCACGCACCGCGCGCGCGATCGTGCATCGAATGGGTCAAGCGCAACGATGAAGACAGACGCCACAGGCGACGCGAGGGCGCATCGGCAATCGCGAGCAGCACCCCACCGCCACACAGCAAGCCGGCCGCGACGGCGGCAAGCCCATGACCGTCAGGCATCGTTCAGTCTCACCCGCTGCAGACCGGAGAGCTCGAGCAGCCGGCGCATCGACGCGTACCCGGCGGCCATGACCAAGAGCATCGACAGCAGGAACAGCTCACCTGGCGGCCGGCGAAAAGCATCGAGGTAAGGGCTGCGGAGAGCCGAGAGGATGACCAGGAACACGATCGGCAGGGCGACGATCATGGTCGACGCGGAGCGCGCCTGCGCCTGGAGCGCGCGCGCCTCCCGCTCGACTTCCTGCGCCGCGGTCACCGTCACCTCGAGCTGGGCGAAGAGCGGCGCGAGCTCGCCTCCGGCGGGCTTCTGGATCAAGACGGCGGCCGCAAGCATGTCGAAAAGCGGCTCCGCGATCCGGTCACGCGCCTGCCTCCACGCCTCTCTTCTTCCGACCGACTTGCCTGCAATGCTTCGAAACTCAGCCCTGAGCGGCAGCGGACCACGCTCGGCCAGGATTCCGATCGCCTGGGTGATGCTCGTGGCGCCGACCTCGAGCAGCTGGCGGAGCATCCGCACCGCGTCGAGCACGGCGTCCTGGCGTTCGGTTCGGCGGCGCCGGGCACGCGCGGCGACGGCCGCATGCATGAGCGAGGCGCCACCGGCCAGGCCCGCCACGGCGAGCACATTCAGGCCGGTGATGGCCACCGCGCCGAGACCGCACGCCATCGCCGCGGCCGCCTCGACGGCGATCAAGCGCGCCGGACCGAGACCTGGAATCGCGGCGTCCCGCGTCAGCGCCTCGCGCCTCGACCACCAACGCTCCAGCGGCCGCCTCGCCCATCCAGGAGCCTGCGAGCCCAACGCCGGCCTGGTGACGATGAGGATGGCGATCAACACGCCGAAGCCCGCGAAGATCGAGGAGACGATCTCACGCATCGAAGCCGTCCAGCAGGCGCGCGGGATCGCAAACCCGGGACAGCTTCGACCAGACCCGCTCCGGCATGGCCGCGGGTGAGCCGACACGGTGCCACTCGTCATCGGCTCCCCACGTGATCAGCTCCTGCACCGAGAAGCGGCCGTCGTCCACACCGCTCACGCACCCAGCCGAGACGAGGCGGCGCTCGCGTCTGCCCGCACCGTCGCGGACGATCCCCGCGTAGAGCACCAGGTCGACGGTGTTCATCACCTCCGCGATCACGACCTCCGTCCGCGGCGCCTGCGGGTTGCGGAGGGCCAACCGGACGAGGCGCGGAACAGTTTCGCGTGGGCTGTCGGCGTGGATCGTGCACACGGAGCCCGGGTGGCCGGTGTTCATCGCGTCGAGCAGGTCGAGGGCTTCGCCGCCGCGCACCTCTCCGATCACGATCCTGTCGGGGGACATGCGCAGGGCTTCGTGCACGAGCATCTGGATCGTGATGCCGCCGCGACCCTCGCTGTTCGGCGGCCTGCCTTCGAGCGCGATGCAGTCAGGCAGCTCGCGCCAGAGGTGGAGCTCGGCCTGGTCTTCGATCGTGACCACACGCTCGTCCTCGCCGATGAGCCGCGCGAGCACGCGCATGAAGGTCGTCTTGCCCGCGCCCGCGCCGCCCGCGATGAGGATGTTGAGCCGCCCCGCGACGGCTGCTTCGAGCAACGGCCGTAGCGCGGCAGGAAGGAAGCGTGCCGCCTCGAGCGAGGCTAGGCCGCCGAAGCGCGCGGGCAGGTGCCGGCGGATGGTGACGCTCATCGGGTGGGCCGGCGGAGACAGGGCGGCATGCAGCCGGCTTCCTTCTGGAAGCGTCATCGTCACCGTCGGGCTCGCCCGGTCGAGCCTGGCGGCGGCCGTGCCGTCCGTGTACCACTGCACGAGCTCGATCAGTGCCGCCTCATCGTCGAAAGGCGGCGCAATCGACTCGCGCCGCCCGCCGCGAAAGACAAAGCAAGCGCCGGCGCCATTGATGCGAACCTCCTCCACCTCGGGATCGGCGAGGTGCTCGGCCAGGGGCCCGAGCGGCGTCACGGCGGCGAAGATCCGCCGCCACACGCGCTCCGACTCGGCGGGCTCGAGGTGCTCCGTCGCGACCAGGCGCCCGACCAGTTCGTAGATCCATTGCTGGTCGTCGACTCGCAGCCTCGTCCGTTCGCGCCGCGCCAGCTCCACCGCGAGCTTGGCCTCCACTTTCGCGAGCACGCGGCCTTCGACGTCGAGCTCGCCAACCGCGCTCACGGCGCAGCGGCGATGTCGATCGCCTCCCGGTCGCTGGAGACCGGGACCTCGAGGCCCTGGGTGAACCCCGGCTCGGCGATCACGGCTGTCAGCTGCATCGCGCTTCCCGCGTAGACGAAGGCCGCGGCCTTGTTCGCGGGCACGACCACCACCAGGCCGGATGAGGTGGAATCCCGAACCTCGACCCCGAGCGCGAACGGCTGCACCGCGGGGCCGCCGGCGCCACCTGTGATGACCATCAAGTCCACCCTTGCGCCCGGCACGACGGGCGGGGTGTCCTTGACCGGGATGAAGACGAGCCTTCGATCAGGCGACGCATCGGCAGGGGCCACATCGGTCCGCTGGATCAGCTGACCCGGCGCCAGGTCGTGCGTCGCGCGCAGCCCGGCGACAGCTCCTTCGTCGCGACGGGTGAACAGGGAGGGGAGCGGTGCAGCCGCGCCGAAGCGGACGAACGCGATCGAGTCCAGGTCGACCGCCGTCCCGACCGGGATGTCGCGGGCCGCGGCGAGCACTTCGACGCTGCCGCGATTCGGGTCGCCCGCCACCATCACGCTGACACTGACCGCAGCGCTCGCCGCCAGCGCCAGCCCCGCGGCGATCCATCTCTTGACCATGCCGCGAAGTTAGTGGCGCGGGTCATGCTTCACAACCCAGGTTGTTAAGAAGTCGTACGTGGGCCACCCACCAACAAAAGAGGCTGTAAATGATTGGTTGACAAGGTAGGCCGCCAGTGGATATCGTGCTCGCGCCATGGCCACCGCGACGATCACCGTCGAAGCAACACAGGCGCTCGAGTCGCGCCGCCGATCCCTGCTCGCCGAATCGGACGCCCTGCTCGACGACCTGGAGCTCCTCCGGCTCGCCGACCGGAGCGAGGCACCGCCTCGCCTGCGCGAGGCGATCCAGGCCCTGCAGGTTCGGCTCGGGCGGCGCAATCCGCCGGTGCCGCCCGCGACCCTCGACGCCGTGCACGACCTCGTCTTTGCGGTGCAGCAGCGGTTGATGGCGGCCAATCCGAACAACCCGCGCCCGAACGGTCACTCAGGCAGGCCCGGCGGCCAACCGATCGTCACCCTGGTCGTCGACGACCGAAAGTGGAAGGTGCTGACGCTGCCTTCTCCCACGTCGTGCGCAGACGAGGACGAGTGGATCGCCCTGGTCGAGTGCACAGTCGAGCGAGGTTGGGATCGCTGGTGTTACGCGCAGCAGCAGGCCGTACGCGCGGCGCGCGAGCGGTTCAAGCCCCTGGCCGCGCTGGCGGTGGCCCGGGCGGCGTGGGCGAACTACTGGGACCTGGTCGAGGAGGCTGAGCTGCTCAAGGGGCGCCTGCGGAGCCGCCGAGTCCCCGCGCCGCGTCAAGAAATACTCTCAGCTCTTCGCCGGTGACCGGAGCGGCCGACTCACGAACCCTCGCCGCGAACCGCCGCAGGAACATGCGGAGCTGAGCGTCGTCGAGCGACGTCGCGGCCTGGATGACCTCCGCGGCCACCTGGTGCGAGCCCGGCTCGACCACGTTCGCCAGCATCGACGCGAAGTCTTCGGGCAGTCTCTGCATCGTGCAGAGACAATAGACGCGTGCAGCCCGTCGTCATCGGCGATGTGATCTGGGAACCCAGTCCCGAGGTCATCGAGAAGAGCCGGCTCAAGCGATTCATGGACAGCAACGGCATCGAGACATACAACGAGCTGCTGAAGCGCGCGGACGACGACATCGAGTGGTTCTGGGATGCGGCTGTCAGGGACATCGACATCGCGTTCTACCGCCATTACGACAAGGTGGTCGACCTATCTAAGGGAAAGCCGTGGGCGACATGGTGGAGAGGCGCGCGCATGAACATCGTCCAGAGCTGCCTCGACCGTCATCGCGACCGGGAGTTCCACGACAAGCCCGCGGTGATCTGGGAAGGCGAGCCCGGCGAGGTGCGCACGCTCTCCTATGGCGAGCTCGACCAGCAGGTATGCCGCCTGGCCGGCGCGCTCCGCAGGCTTGGCGTGAGACCGGGTGATCGGGTCGGCATCTTCCTTCCGATGTGCCCCGAGGTCGCCGTTTCGGTGCTGGCCGTGGTGAAGATCGGTGCGGTCATCATCCCCCTGTTCTCCGGCTACGGCGCGGAGGCGATTGCGACTCGCCTGCGCGACGGCGAGGCGAAGGTGCTGATCTGCGCTGATGGCTTTTACCGCCGCGGCCAGGTCGTGCCCATGAAGGAGACGGCCGACAAGGCCCTCGTGAGCTGCCCGAGCGTGACCAGGGTGATCGTCCATCGCCGCGTCGTGCGAGAGATCCCGTGGACGCACGGCCGCGACCAGGTCTGGGAGGTGCTGCTCGAGGACGACCCCGACCGCGCGACGACGCACGAGCTCGACCCCGAGGACCCGATGATGATCATCTACACCTCCGGCACCACAGGCAAGCCCAAGGGGACCGTCCATGTGCACGGAGGATTCCCGATCAAGGCCGCGCAGGACATGGCGCACGGGTTCGACGTCGGCCGGGACGACATCGTCTTCTGGTACACCGACCTCGGCTGGATGATGGGCCCCTGGCTCATCTTCGGCACGCTGATCCTCGGCGGCACGATGGTGCTCTACGAGGGTACGCCCGACTATCCCGCGGCCAACCGGCTGTGGCGGATGGTGGAGCGGCACAGGGTCACCGTGCTCGGCGTCTCCCCCACCCTCGTCCGCGGCCTGATGACCCACGGCGACGAGGTGCCGGCCCACCACGACCTGTCGAGCCTGCGCATCCTCGGCGGCACCGGGGAGCCGTGGAACCCCGAGCCGTTCCACTGGTTCTTCCAGCACATCGGCGGCGGCCGCCTGCCGATCATCAACTACACCGGCGGAACCGAGATCTCGGGCGGGATCCTGTGCGGCAACGTGATCACCCACCTGCGTCCGTGCTCGTTCGCCGGTCCGCTGCCCGGGATGGCCGCCGACGTGCTCGATGCCGAAGGTAACTCGGTGCGGGGCGAGGTGGGCGAGCTGGTGCTCCGCAATCCATGGCCAGGCATGACCCGCGGCTTCTGGGGCGACCGGCAGCGGTACCTGGACACCTACTGGAGCCGTTTCGATGGAGTCTGGGTGCACGGCGATTGGGCTTACGTCGACCCGGAGGACGGGCTCTGGTACGTCCTCGGGCGATCCGATGACACGATCAAGGTCGCCGGCAAGCGTCTGGGCCCGGCGGAGGTCGAGTCGATCCTGGTCGGCCACCCCATGGTCGCGGAGGCGGCGGCGATCGGAGTGCCCGACGAGCTGAAGGGTGAGGCCCTGGTCTGTTTTGTCATCCTGCGTCCCAACCGCACCGCCACCGATGCGCTGTCCACCGAGCTGCAAGACCTGGTGGCCACCGCCCTGGGTAAGCCGCTGCGGCCGAAGGCCGTCCATTTCGTGACCGACCTGCCGCGGACGCGCAACGCGAAGATCCTGCGCCGCGTCGTGCGCTCGGTCTACACAGGCAAAGACCCTGGTGACCTGTCATCGCTCGAAAATCCGAGCGCGCTCGCGGCCATCGGCGCTACACGCACCTGACCGAACAAGCGCTAGAAGCTGAGGACCCTGTCGGCCTCCATCGTCAAACGGGCGAGGTCTGGCGGCGTGATGAACGAAGCATTGGGCGTCAGCATCGCCGGCAAGACCCCACGGGCCTCAGCGCAGCCCTTTCAAACATATACGCGCACCTCCCGTTCGAGGCACTTGTCGAACAGCTCGCGCAGCGGCGGTATGCCCACGCCGACCACGTTCGCGATCACGTCCGGCTTGACGAGCTCCGCAGCATCGCCCGCCAGCGCGATCGCCACCTCGATCCCCTGCGGCTTCGCCCCGTTGACCGCGATGTGGAAGGGAATGGTGGCGCGCGTCGGGTCTTCCGGCCCGGTGGCGGCGACGATCAGAAGGCCTGGCACCAGCATCAGTATGGGCAGTCCATGAGCGGCTCGTATCGATGAAGCTCACCCGGCGCGACTGGATACGGCTGCTCTTGCTGTGGCTCGGCGGGGTCGACCTGCGGATCACCATCCTGGCCGTGCCGCCGCTCGTGCCGCTCATCCACCGCGCGCTGCACCTCGACGAGAAGGCCGTCGGCGCGCTGGTCGCACTGCCCGTGCTCCTGCTCGCGCTCGCGGCCGTGCCCGGGTCGCTGCTGATCGCCAGGCTCGGCGTCCGCGGCGCCCTCATGGTCGGCCTGGGCGGCGTCGCGGTCTTCGGCGCGCTGCGCGGTTTGGGGCCGAGCGCTCCCGTGCTGTTCACCTCGACCCTGCTCATGGGCGTCGGTGTGGCGGTGAGCCAACCCGCGTTTCCCTCGCTCGTGCGCGACTGGTTCCCGGGCCGGATCGCCGTCGCGACGGCCGTCTACAGCAACGGCATCCTGATCGGCGAGACGCTGCCCACGTCGCTGACCACGCCGGTGGGTGCGCTGCAGGTCGCGCACGGCGACTGGCGCTGGGCGCTGGCCGAGTGGTCGGTGGTCGTGCTGCTCAGCGGCGTGGCGATCGCCATGTTCGCGTCCCCGCGCGCTTCGAGGCCGGCTGCGACGACCCGATGGTGGCCGAGCTGGCGCCACGGCCAGGCTGTTCGCATCGGGATCGTGATGGGTATGGCCTCAGCCGTCTACTTCGGAACCAACGCCTACATCCCCGACTTTCTCGACCAGACCGGCCGGCCGCAGCTGATCGGGCCCGCGCTCGCGCTGCTCAACGGGGCGCAGCTCCTGACCGCGCCGATCGTCGCCTTGTGGCCCCGCATCCTCACCGGCCGCAGGGGTTTCATCGGCTCGAGCGTCATCATGGCGGTGGCGCAGGTGGGCCTGCTGATCACGCCCGGGCCCGCCTTCCTCGTGTGGACGTTTGTGCTCGGGTTTGCCGCCGCCCTGGCCCTGGTGGTCGTGCTGACGCTGCCGCCTCGCCTGGCCGCTCCCGGCGACGTGCACCGCATGAGCGCGGCCATCTTCACCTTTCAGTACGCGGTCGCGTTTGCGGTGCCGATCATCGCCGGCACGCTGTGGGACGCCAGCGGTCGCGCGGTGCTGGCGTTCGTGCCTGGCGTGGTGGCCGCGGGCGTGATGGCATGGATGTCGCTGCCGTTGAAGATTCCGGACGAGCAGCACCAGGGCGTCTGATCGACCCGGTCGAAGCGCGCTATAGGCAAAGGCCGACCTCCGCCATCGGAGGTCGGCCCTCACCCCACCCCGGAGCCGGTTGATCAGGCCAGGCGGATCGTCCCGCTGACCAGGTCGCCACCGTTGACGTATCCGTCGCTGAGGCTGATCGCGTAGCGCGCGCCCGACAACGCGGTCGCCTCGGTCTCGACAATGGTGAAGGCCACCGGCGTGCCATTGGCCACACCCTCTCCGATGATCGACACGGTTCCCATCACGTCGTCGTAGACGACCGAGCTCGTGACCGTCGAGTAGAACGCCTCACCCGCGCCCGGGTCGTTGAACTGCTCGCCATTCGGAGCGCCGTCATCGCACGAATCCTCGTCCGAGTGGAAGGTCGCCGAGCCGCCGTGCTGGCCCCGCATGGTCCCATCGCCGTCCTGCTCGTGGCAGCTGCTGAAAACGGGTGTCGTCTGAGACGGATTGAAGTCATAGGCGGGCGCGGTGTCGACGAGGTTGAACGGGACGCCGCCTATGCCGTTGAGGTTCGGCCCATCGGCGGTGCCGGCGAGGGAGAAGCTGGCGCTGGTCACGCTGTAGAGGGTTGTGTTCAGCGCGCCGGGCTCGGTGACGTCCGCCACCGGCACGTTGATCGTGATCACGCCGGGCGCGGTCGCGGTGTAGGACCCCGTCACCATCGTGGATCCCGGGTACGTCGCCAGGAGGCCGCCGCCCTCCTGCTGGATGGCGTTCTCACCGACGGCAAATGTCGGAGCCGCGCCTCCAATCGACTGCATGTAAGCGTGGAAGAACTTGCCGCCGTTGGGGTCGGTGCCCGACGGCACCTTCCACTGGGTCGACCAGGCAAGCGTCGACCCGCCCGCATCAGGCCTCGGCGCG
Organism: Candidatus Dormiibacterota bacterium; assembly: GCA_035279525.1. Taxonomy (GTDB): domain Bacteria; phylum Chloroflexota; class Dormibacteria; order Dormibacterales; family Dormibacteraceae; genus DATEHQ01. The sequence goes on along the minus strand of DATEHQ010000047.1, from coordinate 27,206 downwards.
AGGGTTGTCAGATCGGCCACCTGCATCTTGATCTGCAGGGTCTGACCCGAGTTGACGAGGCGCATCTGCGAGCCGAGGATCTCGAGATTCGGCTGGCTGGCGCTCGACACCCCGGCGCTGTCGAATGTCGCCGAGTGCCGTCCGACCTGGACGGAATTGAAGCGCTCCGGCGCAAGGTGCACGGTGCCGACGGACCCGTACAGGCTGGGGCCGCCGTTCTGCCGGACGAAGGCGGCCTGCGCGTCGAGCTCGTCGATGCTGTTCGAATCCGCATACGAGATGTTCGCCTCGCCCTGGGACCCGATGCGCAGCTGGATGAAGTCGCCAAGCGTTCGGTCCCCGGTCTGGTGGCCGATCAACGTGAACATCGAGCCGAGGTGGATGAAGTGCTCGCTGGCCAGGATGGGCCCGGTCCACGTCGGTGATGCGCTCGTGAAGTTCAGCGACTGGTCGAGGTAGAGGCTCCAGTAGCCATGCACGGAGTCGGGCCCCTGGCTCGGGTTCGGCGCCACGGCCGGCGTGCCGTACCAGGCGACGTCCACGCGTCCGTTGTCGCCGGCGGCCGCCCACGCGAAGACGTTGTTGTGCAGATTGGGTGTCTGAAGCTGAACGGCCGGGGTCCAGGTGTTGCCCTGGTCCCTGGAGACCGAGTAGTAGAGAAGGGTGTCACCCGTGACCATTCCTGCAACGCTGTCGTACGGTGCCTGCTCCCACACGGCGAAGAGGTGCCCCGCGCGGTCGACACCCATAGTCGGGAAGTTGGCGCCCGTGATGAATCCTGGGAAGTGCGAAACGACCAAGTCCTGGCAGTTGTCGTAGCCGGTCGGCGAGACCGTGAAGTCGGCGAGGTCGCAGCGTCCCATCAGGATGGTGTCGAGGTTCTGGTTGTCGTGGACCACGAACGCTCGCTTGACACCGCCGTAATTGAAGATCTCGTCATTGCCCATGATCCCTTCGTTGCAGGGATCGGTGTTGATGATCTGGTTCGGGCCGAAGAGAATGCCGGCTGTGGCCGGGTCGACGACCGTCGTGCCATGCGCCGGAATCGGTGACCGGGCGAAGACGACGCGGTTGTTGGAGCTGCACGTCGGGTCCGGAAGACCGGCCAGGTTGGGTGCGAAGTCGTAGGTCAGCGTGATCGAGCCGCCGGCCGTGGGGTTGCCGTCGACCGCGTACCACTGGCGATCGACCGGTGCGATTGGCGTCGACGCGCATGTGAACGGCGCGAAGGTGCGGCCGTGGTCGCCGGAGCGGGCGGTGCTGAAGTTCGCGAGGGTGAGGTCGGCCAGATAGAGGTTGTTCGCGCTGTCGGTGGCCAGCTCCGAGTCGCCGCCGCCGGCGCAGGTGGTCGGCTTGCCGAACGGTTGCACCGCGCCCGCGACCCATTTGAAGGTCTGGCCGCCATCGAAAGACCGATTGACGTACGAGATGGTCGAAGACAATGAACCCGGCGCGCTCGTGTAGATCCGTCCGGCGCGGTCGATCCGAAGGTCCTGCTCGAACCCGGTGCCCTGGACCCCGCTGATCGTCGGGTTTCCGAAGGTGGGTCCGCTCGACGCCGAGGCGGCCAGCGGCGTCCCGCCACCGGATAACGCCCCGACCAGAATGACTCCACCGACCAGCGCGACGAGACGGCGCAAGCGAACCACCATCTGACCCTCCTAGCGTTTCCCCCGCAGCGCGACATCTTCAAAATGTCGCTGGTTCTGATGCCACCACACACCGTGGTGTGCTGCGTGTATAACACACCACTGATAGGGGTGTCAATTTGGTAAGGTGGCCGCCAAGTGAATGACAGCGAATCCCTGCCCGCGCAGCTGACCCGGCTCGGCCTCACGACGTACGAGGCCAGGGCCTACGTGGCGCTGGTCGGCCGAGACTCGTTCACGGCCGCGCAGGTGGCGCGGCAGGCCGAGCTGCCGAGGCAGCGGATCTACGACGTCCTGGAGAGCCTGGTCAGCAAGGGCCTCGCCGTGGCGCGGCCCGGAGGCGTGATCAAGTACGCGGCCACACGGCCCGCTCTCGCCATCGAGCGGCTCCTCTCGTCGCGGCGGCAGGAGCTGAGCGAGCTCGAGGTGAGTGCGGCCCGCGTGGAGTCACTGCTGGCCGAGGCGTATGCCGACGGCCAGCGCCACACCGATCCCCTGCAGTACATCGAGGTCCTGCGCGAGCCAGGCGCGATCAACGTGCGGTTCGACGAGCTCCAGGCCGCAGCGAGACGGGAGATCCTCGTGTTCACGAAACCGCCCTACGCGAAGGCGCCCGAGGACAACCTGCAGGGTCTCGAGGTCGCACGCCGTGTCGAGGCTCGCAGCCTCTACGAGGAGTCGATCTTCGAGGACCCGCCCAGCGTCCAGGCGGTCCTGAGGTTCCTCAAGGCGGGGGAACGCGCCCGGGTGGTTCAGGAGCTGCCGCTGAAGCTCGTCATCATCGACGCCGCCATCGTCATGTTCGGCATGCGGGACCCTGTGGCGAGCGGCTCAGATCTGACCATCATGGTCGTCGACCATCCGTCGCTCGCCTCGGTCCTGCGCACGGCGTTCAACGCGTACTGGGAATCAGGGATCGATTTCGAGGTTGCCGGCGGAGCTCACGGAAAGATCCCGGCCTTGTAGTCGCTGAGGATCTCGTTGGCCGCCCGGGCGCCCTCCTCCGCCCCACCCTCCATGAAGCCCTGGAAGTTGGTCGAGCAGTGCTCGCCCGCGAAGTGGCACTTGCCTGTCGTCGGGTCTGGCTGCCGGGCGCCTTCGTAACCGCTGAACAACGTGTACTGGCCGACCTTCCAGTAGGAGTACGAGCCGAGCAGGAAGGGATTGTTGAGCGGCACGTCGAGGGTCGCGCGTCCGTTCCACTGCGCGCTGATGCCGGGGAAGACGGGTTCGATCTGGCTCAAGAAGGTCCGGGCGAACTGGGCCACGACCTGCGGATCGTCGGCGTCTCCCGTGAAGGAGGCCAGCGGCACGCCGCCTCCCGTGTAGTCGACCATGATGCCGGTGCCGCCGGTCTGGGCACGCGTCACGTCCCATCCGTTCTGGTACCCGGTGTCGGCGTAGCTCGTACCGGTGCTGTTCCCCCAGGGCCCGTGCTGATCCCAGAGGCGGTCGTTGAACTGCAGCTGCAGCTTGGCGTTCTTGCCATATCCGAGCTGGTTGATCGCGGTCTGCTTGCGGGTGTCGAAGCCGGCGGCACGGAAATCCGCGTCGTCGTCGACGATGGTCCGGAGGACCGAGAACGGGATGGTCATGACCACCCGGTCGACCACCCGGTCCACCGATCCCTCTGGGGCCTGGAAGGTCAGGGTGTACGTGTTGTCTGCGTTGTGCACGATGCGGGTCAGCTTGTTGTTCAGCTTCACGCTGCCTGACGGGAGGGCCGCCGCGATGGCTCTCGGCAGCCGCTCGTTGCCACCCTTGATGTGAAAGCGCTCGTCAGACGCGCCGAAAACCACGAACTGGTTGGTGTTGAAGAGCAGATAGACGATGTTGAGTGCGCTCTGCTCGGTGGTCACGTTGCCGTACTCGATGTTGTACGCGACGTCGAGCAGCTGGCCGAGCTTCGAGCCGTGCCCGCCGGGCACCCTGGTCTCGATCCACTGGTAGAGGCTCATGTGGTCGAGGTCGTATCCGGCCTCGGTAAAGCTGTTGTAGAGGGTTGGGAAGGGCGCGGCGTTGTTGTCGGCTACCAAACGGTTGTAGACAGGCTGGAAGTCCTCGTTGGCCTCGGTCGCTGGGTAGTACCGGCCGCCGAAGAAGTAGGTCTCGGTCGAGCCGGGCGGCTCGGCCGCGTGGAGGTCGACGGTCTCGAGGTTGAAGCGCTGCGCCAGCGAGAGGATGGTCGTGTGGCCCGTGTCGATCAGCTCGCCGCAGTGCTCGCTGGTCTGCCCGTTCAGCCACGACGTCGTGTCCGAATGCATGCGCCCGCCGACTCGGCCGGAAGCTTCGTACACGGTCGAGGCGATGCCGGCGTCCTGGAGCGTCAGGGCCGCGTTGAGGCCCGCTATGCCGCCGCCGATGATGGCGATCCGTCCCTGCTGAGCAGAGGCTCGCCGGGTCCCGGCGAGTGCCGTCAAGGCATTACCGCTCAAAGCGGCCGCCGCGACGGTCGCGCCGGTGACCTTGAGGAAATCCCTTCGCGACAGGCGATCCTGGCGACGCTCGGCCTGGACAGATTCGACTGACCGCCCAGTCCGCTCAGCCTCCTTGAAATCGCCGACGAGCTCCTGGAACCGTCTCAGCAGGGGGGTGCGCGCCAATGGACTTACCTCCTCATGGGGCGGAAACGACAGAGCCCCCAGTCTAAGGGGGCCCTGCGGTCCGGAGGGGTGAATTAACGCCGAATTAACGCCGCTTCGTCAGGCGGTGCTCGGGCCGGGCTGGAACTCGTCAGCCGGCCGGGCTGGATTCGTCCACTGTCTGCCGTGGCGCCGACAGCGCGGGCCGTCGACGGCTTCTCTTGGAATCCCCCTTACAGCACTCAACAACGGGGAATTCACGGACGGTAGAGCATGCGGTTTAAGGAATCAAATCGTCGTTCGTTTCGATCTCGAAGCTCGCGATTTCTGACGCAATACCACCCACGCGATCCCGTTGTGCAAGCCAGCAGCCGATCCAATGGCTCATGTGAGGGGAAGGGTGTCAAGCACAACCCGCGCGTCAGCGCGTCCGAAGCCGGTCATCGCGCGCCGGCATTCACGGTCGCAGCGCAGCCAGGCGCTCGTCGAGTTTGCGCTGGTGTCTCCGATCTTCCTGTTGATCGTCTTCACCGCGATCGACATCAGCCGCCTGCTCTACACGTACACCGCCATCTCTTCCGCGGCGCGCGACGGAGCGCGGACCGCATCCTTGAGCGGCTCGCTGTTCAGCGACTGCGAGATCATCCAGGAGGTCGAGCGGGTGGGACAGGGATTCCCCGTCCAGATGGACCCGAACTCGATCGCCGGCAACTCGGACCCCAACAACCCGGCCGGTGCGCTCCAGCCGACCACGCCTCCGCCCAACGTCGGCTACGCGTACATCTGGCCCGCGGTGGCGACCGCCGATCCACCGGACAGCAACTGCAATTCATCCGCGCAGCGGGCGATCTCACCGACCGTCAAGCACGTCGCGGTCGAGGTCCAGTACCACTTCACGCCCCTGCTGCCGTTCGTCAACGGCTTCACGCAGAACATCATCGTCAAGACCATCTCGGTGGTGACCACCGAATGAAAGAACCTCTGTCTCGCTCCCGGCGCCGGCAGAGCGGTCAGCTCCTGCCCATCGCGGCCGCCGCGTTTCTCGTCATGTGCGCGCTGGCCGGCCTCGCCATCGACTCGAGCCGCGACTACCTGGTCAAGCGCGACGCCCAGAACGCGGCGGACTTCGCTGTGCTGGCCGCCACCAAGGAGATGACCTACCAGAGCAACCTGAGCTCGCCCATCGCGGCGAACTCGGCGCCTTTGCAGGCGGCTCATGACTTCGCCGCCAACAACGGCTTCAGCACGATCTTCTCCAGCTCGTGCGACCAGTCGCTCGGCTCCTCGTTCAGCACCACATGGTTCGACGTCGCCGGTCTCCCGTGCTCCTCCAACGCCGGCTTTCAGAACAAGGTGTCGGTCAACTCACCGCCGGTCGCGCTGCCGGGCAACCCGATTCCGCTGGCTTGCGCCGGCGCGGCCGCGGACTCGTGCGTGCAGGTGACGATCACGACGCGGATCGGCGAGCTCTTCACGTCGGTCCTCGGCATCCCGTTCGCCTACGTCACAGTGTCGGCCGCGGCGCAGGCGACGCTGCCCGCCTCATCCTTCGACGCGCCGCCTCCCGTCGCGGCGATGCTGTACCAGCCGCAGGCGGGGTGCGACGCGGCTGAGCAGCAGTGCTTCAACGAAAGCAAGCCTGCCGCCCGCACGCTGCTCTCCTGCAGCACGACCGGCAGCAACTGCCCCACGTTCTGGGCTCGGCACGGGACAGCGCCGAAGATCTACGGGTACGACGGCTCGGTGCTCAATCCTCCGGGCGACTACACGGCGCTCCAGTCGAACGGCGACATGGTGATACAGGACCGGACCACGATCTGCGACGCGTTCGGCGGCGCGGCGTGCGCCGCGGGATCGGCGGTCGGATCGCGAGGGTTTGCGGTTCCGGCGGGCACGAAGCTTTACTGCACGCGGATCGGGGGCGGCGGCGTCGGCGGGCCGTGCACGACGACCGGACAGGCGACCCTGAACGAGATCGACTCCAACCAGGCGCCCTGGATCCCCACCAACTTCTGGTATCCCACAGTCAGCACCGCCGGCCTCAAGGACTGCGGCTCGCTGGTCCTCAACGGCCAGGCCATGTACGGCCCGTGCGCCGATCCGCAGGAGCCGTACCTCATCGGATCCGGGATCTACGACTACATCGTGATCAACCACGGCACGTACGAGTTCGCGTCCGGCCTTTACGACGTCCTCGGCACCGCGCCGGTGAACAGCGCCACGGGTTCGGGCTACCTGGCCAACGGGATCGACCACAGCCAGGAGAACGCCTCCGACTTCGACCTCTGCACCGGCGGGGCGCCGACCTCCTGCCCAACCCTCAAGGCGGGCGTGTGGATCGGCCACGGCGGCGGGAGCTTCTACGCCTATCAGGGTCCGACCCCCGGCTCGTGCACCAACGGCGTGGCGGGGAGCGGCGGCGGCGGCGGCGATCCGACAGTGATCAGCGGCAGCGGGGTCGTCTTCCGGCTGGAAGCCGGCGGCTTCGTCAGCACGCACGAGGTTTCGGGCATGACGCTCGCCGGAGCAGGCGTGGGCGCTGTGGCGGCGGTGAACGGCTCGCCCCTCCTGTTCGACCTGGAGAACAGCTCGTTCATCCACCTCGACTCGTCGCAGCCCGGCGCTGGGGTCCCGCCCAACACGACGAGCGGCATCATCTATCAGAACCCCAACTTCGCCACGGCCGGCGGCGTCGAGTTCGACCCGAGCATGGCCGGCTTCGACACGCAGGGCGTCGAGCTGCCCGCCATACAGGGCCAGGTCCTGGCCTACAGCCTCACGATCTTCGGCCAGTCGGGCGGCACGATGGACTTCAGCCAGGGTTACGGCGGCGGTTCGGTCCCCGGGATCGGCACCAGCGGCCGCGACGAGACCTCCATCATCAGCCCGCCGACCTTGAGGGCGGGCCCCTCGGGGTATTCGGTCCTCACCGTGCCCTACCAGGACGAATGGATGATGGACGCGTACGACGTGTACGTGAAGATCAACAACGGCAGCCCGCAGTTCTTCTCGGAGGGCATCTGGAACAGTGTTCCGGGTCCGGGCACCCCGCTCCCTCCGCCCATCAACAACCCGGGCGACTCCAATCCGGCCTATCCCAACCCGGGGGTGCCCGGCCAGTACACCATCAGGGGCGGGAGCGACTGGGTCTACACCATCCCCAACAGCAACGGCTCGACGATCGAGGCCAAGGGCGGCTGGGCCTGGGGCCATCAGAACACGATCCCCAACGCCCAGACGGCGAACTACACGGCGCACCTCATCTACACGTTCCCCAACCCGGCTGGCAACTACCTGAGCGTGACGGTGTTCTTCCTGGACGGCGACCGGTGCGGCGACTACGCCTATGTGAACTACACCTTCCGGAGCACCGGCGGGCCCGGCCCGGGCCAGCAGAGCGTGGGCTCCGTGACGCTGGTCGGATGATGAAGGCACGACGCGGCGAGCGAGGGCAGGCGCTGGTCGAGTTCGCCATCCTGTCCCCGGTGCTGCTCCTGTTCGTGCTCCTGACGATCGACGTCGGGCGGGCCTACTGGCAGGCGATCGACGCGGCGGGCGCCGCGCGGGCCGGCGTGCGGATGGGGATCATCTCCGACACCAGCGACATCGGCGGCGCGATCCGCGACGAGCCCAACAGTGGAATCCCGAACACGCTGGCGGCGTGGGGATCGGAAGGACCTGGGACGACATGGGGCACGTGCACGACCGCCTCAGGCGTCTGCGGCGACCCGGGCGGATGCACGGTTGGCTCCTTCAGCGGCAGACAGGTCGCCTGCTTCGCGGTGCGCTCGTGCGCGCTGTCCTCCGGAGGTGACCTCGGTACGTGCACCTCCTACGGCCCATGGGGCGCACGCCCCGTGGACGGAACGGGTCACGGCCTCCAGATACAGATAGTGATCAAGTTCTCGACGGTGACGCCCGCCCTGGCGCAGATCGCCGGGGCCGCGTCGCAGGGCGTGATCATGATCGTGCAGTCGGCGACAGGCGAAGAGCTTTACTTCTGACCGGCTGAAAAGAAGAGCCGCCCGATGTGCCGGGCGGCTCACGCGAAATCCCTGTGGCGCCTACCTCGAGCGGGAGCCTGCGCCGGCCTCTTCCGCCATCCGGCTCTCGATCCAGCTCTCGAGCTGCGGACCCGACTCGAACGACGCGATCACCGCGTAGCGCGTGTGCGGCCCTGAGTGGGTGACGGCGTGGTACAGCCGCTCCGAGTCGACCACGTACTGCGCTCCCTTGCGAAGCTCGATGCGCGACTCGGTCGACGGGTCGTTCTTGTCCGAGCGGACGATCATGTACGAGCCGGGGTTGTCCGTCAGCTCGAGCCAGGTGCGGACGACCCAGCCCTCGCCGTCGGGGTTCAAGCGGTTGTTGTCGTCGAGGTGCATCAGCTGAATCGCGCGGCTGTTGTCCTGCGGCGCGAGCTTGATGATGCGGACGCGGCCGTAACGCGCGCCGGTCTCCTGCGTCCAGCGAACCAGGTTCGGACAGAGTGCGGCGTTGGCGGTCCAGATTCCGTCCTTGTCCGGCTTGCCCTTGTCCCAGAATCCACCGTTCTCCATTTCGCCGAGTGCCGAGGCGATGGGCGCGAACACCTCGGCGCCTGAGCTTTTCCAGTTGACGAACTCGAGGTCCTCCCATTCCCTGGGGTCGATCTCGGGCCCGTTGTACGAACGGAGCGAAACAAAGCCCTTCTCCTGCAGCACGTCCATGTAGACGTGCCGCCGGCGGGCTTCCAGATCAGTCGGGGATTCCATTTATGCCTCCTGGCCAGTTTTTGCTGCGTGACCTGAACACCGTTCGCCGGCCGCGCTTAGCCACCGGGAGGTTAGTGCGTAGGTCTCCTGGGTGTCAACCTTGGGCGGGCCGATCTGGTTACGGCGGGCGACGCCCGCGGGCTTCTCTGATCCGGCGCCTCGCCCTTTTTGTTGGGAGTTGATCGCGGCAGTGCGCGAACTGGAGCGGGCGACCGGTCTCGAACCGGCTACCTCAACCTTGGGAAGGTTGCGCTCTACCAGGTGAGCTACGCCCGCTCGCCGAAGTAATGATTTTAGGGTTCGGGTTGACCGAGGTCTTTCGAGACCCGACCGTTTACGGATAGTCCTGGCCAATCCGCCCGCGGGAACGGTCTTCGACCCGGAGAGGCCGGCCTATCCGGAGATCGCCTATGTCTCGACGACGGCTTCCACCTGCGGCGCCGCCTCGGCCACCACGGCACGGACCAGGTGGGAGTATTCCTCCACCAGCCGGCTCGAGTGCGCGGAGTCGAGCGTCGACGCGATCACGTGGTACTCGGGCCGGTCGGCATCGGGCACGACGAGCACCCATCCCCCGTCGACGAACACCTTCACACCGTCGGTCAGGTCGACTCGATCCTTGAGGTGACGCTCCATCATCGTCCGCATCACCCGCCCCTTCACCTCCCACGGACAGAACTCGACCGCCGCGCGGTGGGCGACCGCCGGTATCCGCGAGCGGAGGGCTGCCAGCGAGGTTCCGGTCCTGGCCAGCAGCTCCAGCACGCGGGCGGTCGTGAAGATGGCGTCGAACGACACGGCGAAGTCGGGCCAGCAGAAGCCGCCCGCGCCGTCGGACGCGATCACCGTCTCGGCGTGCTGCGCGGCGCGGAGCACGGCGCCCGGCGTGATCTTGGTCGGCACGAAACGCCCGCCGAGCGAGTCGGCGATCGTCGACAGCTGGAGCGACGACGAAGCCGGTCCCAGCACCATGCCGGCCCTGCCCGCGAGGGCCAGCTGCTCGAGGACCGCGAAGGCCTCGTGGTGCTCGAGCAGCGCGCCCGTCTCGTCGACCAGAAAGCACCGCTCGCCCGGCGTGTCGATGAAGACACCGAGCTTGGCCTTGACGGCGGCTGTGATGACGCCCATCTCCTTGAGGTGATCGCGGAACGTGGCGTCGTCCTGCTCCATCACGATCTCAGCCGGTGAGGCGTTGAGCGGGATCACCGTGCAGTTCATCTCCTGCAGCACGAGGGGCAGCACCATCGCCGCCGGCCCGTTGTTGTAGTCGATCAGGACCTTGAAGGCCGCGCCTCGCAACATCTCCAGGTCGAGCTTGGCGAGAAGGTCTTCCACGTATCGCTCGGTCTGGCTGTCGCGCCGCGTGATGCGGCCCATCTCGTAGTGCGAGACGCGCCTGATGTCTTCGCGGAAGTAAAGCCCCTCGAGCCTGCGCTCGCTGCGCTTGTCGATCTCGAGCCCCAGCTCGTCGAAGATGCGGATGTCGGCCGAGCGCGGATCGACCGGCGAAGTCTGCACGTGCACGCCGGAGATATGGTTGTGGCGCGCCCAGTAGCGGCTGGCGGGCAGCGGAAGGACCGACAGGTCGACCACGCTCGTGCCCGACGAGATCATCCCCGACATGAGGGCGCGCCCGATCATCCGCGCCGACCGCGTGTAGTCCCGCGAGATGGCTATCTCGGTGCCCTTCGGCGAAAGCGCGCCGATCGCCGCGCCCAGTCGCGACGCGAACTCCGGCGTGAACTCAACGTTGACCAGGCCGTTCAGGCCGTAGGAGCTGAAGAGCCCCCGCTTCCACGATCCCGCCCAGATGATCGATTCGTGGACCACCGCCCCCGGCTCGACCTCCTTGTTCGGCCAGATCCGCACATTGGCGTTGACCGTCGAACCCGCTCCGACCACGACATCGCTGCCGACGACGCTGCCCTCCTCGAGCAGGCAGCCGTTCTTGAGCGTCACCGAACGGCATACGACCGCACCGCGGAGGCGCGAGTTGAGCCCGATGTACGTGTGGTCCCACACCACGGAGTTGGAGATCTTGGCTCCGGAGTCGACCGTGGTGTACGGGCCGACCACGCACGGCCCGTTGACCCACGCGCCGACCCGAACCTTCGCGCCCGCGCAGATCAGGGCCGGTCCGTCTATGCGCGCGCCTGGGGAAACCTCGGCGTCCTCGTGGACCCAGACCGATTCGCCGGTCCTGTTTCCGGGCAGCTGGACCTTCACCTTGCCCTCGAGACAATCGAAGTTGGCCTTGACGTAGGCGCTGTGGCCGCCGACGTCCTCCCAGTAGCCGCTCGCGATCCACCCGAAGACGCGCTCGCCCTGCTTGAGCAGTTTCGGGAACACGTCGCCCGACCAGTCGGTCACCTCGCCGGGCCTGAAGAAATCGAAGACGGCGGGGTCGAGGATGTAGATGCCCGTGTTGGCGAGGTCCGAGATGACCTCGCCCCAGCTCGGCTTCTCGATGAACCTCTGGACCGCTCCACCTTCGTCGACCACCACCACGCCGTACTCGAGCGGGTTGGGCACCGGCTTCAGGACGATCGTCGCGATCGCCTTGCGCTCGCGGTGGAACCGCGCTGCCGCGGCGAGGTCGATGTCGGTCAGGGAGTCGCCCGAGATGATGGCGAACGGCTCGGTCAGAAGCTGGCGGGCCAGCATGACGGAGCCGGCGGTGCCGAGCGGCGAGTCCTCGACCGAGTAGCTCAGCGACACTCCCTGCTCGGAACCGTCGCCGAAGTAGTTGCGAATCGACGCGCCCATGTACTGGACCGTCGCCAGCACGTCGCGCATCTGGTGGCGCCGCAGGTGCAGGAGGATGTGCTCCATGATCGGACGGCCCGCGACGGGGACCAGCGGCTTGGGCAGGCTGCTGGTGAGCGGACGCAGGCGAGACCCTTCGCCGCCGGCCATGACCACCGCCTTCATCCCTCTTGCTCCAATAGGATCTTAGTTCCGTGTTGGAAGAACTCAATCAACTTGCATACGACCTGCTCTGGACGTGGCAGCCGCGGATCGAAGCTTTCTTCCACGCCCTCGACCCCGGACTGTGGAACTCGACGCGCCAGAACCCCGTGCTCCTCCTGGCGCAGCTGGGTGAGGAGGGCGTCAGCAAGGCGCTCGAGGGAGACGGCGTGCGCGAGGCGCTCGAAGGAGCCCGCGCCGCGTACCGAGAGTATTACGACCGTCACCCGCGATTCATGGACGCCCAGGCCCCCCTTTTCATCGGCTACTTCTCGCTCGAGTTCGCGCTCTCGGAGTGCCTGCCGATCTATTCGGGCGGTCTCGGCGTCCTCGCGGGGGACCACCTGAAGGCGACCAGCGATCTCGGACTCCCGCTCGTCGCGGTTGGGCTTCTCTACAGGCAGGGCTTCGGCCGCCAGAAGATCGACGGCGACGGAAAGCAGACCGAGGTCTATTTCGAGAACAAGGGCTCCGAGCTGCCGGTGCGAAGGGTCGAGGGCGTGGAGGTCGAGGCGCCGATCGGCGGTCGCAACGTTCGGATCGGGATCTGGCGAGCGCAGGTCGGGCGCGTACCGCTTTTCCTCCTCGACACCGACCTCGAATCGAACCCGGCGGACCTGCGCACCATCACCGACCGGCTCTACGTGCCCGAGCCGGACCGTCGCCTCCGCCAGGAGATAGTCCTGGGCATCGGTGGGGTGCGGGCGCTGCGCGCGCTGGGCATGGAGGCCGGCGTCTTCCACCTCAACGAGGGGCACAGCTTCCTTTGCGCGATCGAGCGAATCCGTGAGCTGCGCGCGTCGCGGCAGATGACGCTCGAAGAGGCGCGGCTCGTCGCGCGCGCGGGTATCGTCTTCACGACCCACACACCGGTGGCCGCGGGCAGCGACTACTTCGACCCCGGCCTGGTGTGGGACCTGCTCGGTCCCTACCTCACTCAGGTCGGGATCTCGTTCGACCGGTTCATGGACCTCGGACGCGAGCGGCCCGGCGATCCACGCGAGAAGCTGTGCACGACCTATGCGGCGCTGCGCCTCGCCGACCAATCGGTCGGGGTCAGCCGCCTGCACGGCGCCGTCTCGCGGCGACTCTGGAAGGAGGCGTGGCGCGGCGTGCCGGAGTCGCAGGTGCCGATCGGTTCCGTGACCAACGGGGTCCACATGCCGACCTGGGTGGCGCCCGAGATGGCGGACCTGCTCAGCCGGTACGTCGGCCCCGACTGGTGGGACCTCGACGGCTCCGACGGCCGCTGGCACGCGGTCTTCGAGATTCCCGCACCCGACCTGTGGCGCATCCACACCGACCTCAAGCGCAGCCTGCTCGAGGCGGCCAAGACCAGGGCGGAGCGGCCGCACGAGCTCGACCCCAACGCGCTGACCATCGGATTCGCGCGCCGCTTTGCACCGTACAAGCGCGCCAACCTCCTGCTGCGGGACCATCCCCGGTTGACCAAACTGCTGCGCAACTCGAAGCGGCCGGTGCAGATGCTCTTCGCCGGAAAGTCGCATCCGGCGGACCAGCCCGGCAAGGACCTCGTGGCCAGCATCGTCGCCCTCGCGCGGGAGGAGTCGCGAGTGATCTTCCTCGAGGACTACGACCTCGAGCTGGCGCGGTACCTGGTGCACGGCGCTGACGTGTGGCTCAACAATCCGCGGCGGTTCCTGGAGGCGAGCGGCACGAGCGGCATGAAGGCCGGCGCGAACGGCGCCCTGAACGTGAGCATCCTCGACGGCTGGTGGGACGAGGCGTACCGGCCGGAGCTGGGGTGGGCGATTCCGTCAGGCGCGACGCTCGATCGCACGAACATCGACGACGAGGCCGAGGCAGAAGGTCTGTACCGGCTGCTCGAACGCGAGGTCGTGCCGACCTTCTACCAGCGGGACGAGGCCGGCATCCCCCAGCGCTGGGTCGAGATGATGCGCGCGTCGCTGCGCCACATCGCCACGGGCTTCTCAGCCCGGCGGATGGTGATCGACTACTTCAACACCGCGTACGCACCCGGCGCCCGGCGTGTCGAGCAGCTGCGCCTGCTTCCCGACTGGGGCGGCTGAGGCACCTTTCCTCGGAGAGGCCGGACTATCCGGGTGCGGGCGGCCGGCAAATCTCGGAGAGGCCGGACTATCCGGGTGCCGCCTCGCCGCGCGACGCTACTCCCCCACAGGAGCGGTCGTGGGCGACGACGTTTCCGCCCCGGCGGCGGCGGTCAGGCCCAATCTCTCGCGGCGCGCGGTGATGGCGGCCAGGTAGAGCTGCACGTAGCGCTGCGCCGAGCGCGACCACGACACGTCGGCGGTCATCGCCCTGTTGACGAGCCACGCCCAGAGGTCGGGATGCCGGAACGTCTCGGCCGCCCGAACCACGGCGGCGAAGAACTGCCACGGGTCGTAGGGACCGAAGCGGAACCCATTGCCGCGACCGATCACCGGGTCGTAGTCCTTGATGGTGTCGGAGAGGCCGCCCGTCGTGCGCACCACCGGGATCGTGCCGTAGCGCAGCGCGATCAGCTGGGCGAGCCCGCACGGCTCGAATTTCGAGGGCATCCACAGCATGTCCGCCCCCGCGTAGATGCGCTGGGCGAGCGCCGAATCGAAACCGATCGAGACCGCCACCTGGTGCGGCAGCTCTCCCGCCCATCGCCGGAACATGTCCTCGTAGCGCCGGTCACCGGTGCCGATCACCACCAGCTGCAGGCCCAGCTGGAGGAGCTCGGGCAGCGCCTGCTCGATGAGGTCGAGGCCTTTGACGTCGTAGAACCGCGACACGATCGCGCACAGCGGCCGGTTGGTCTCGTCGAGCCCAAGGTCCGCCCGGAGGGCGGCGCGGTTGAGCGCCTTGGCCTGTGGCGACTCGGCCGAATAGTGGTGGGGGATGTTGGGGTCGCGCTGCGGATCGAAGATCTCGTAGTCGATGCCGTTCACCACCCCGTGCAGCTTGTGAGTGTTGCGGCGCAGCAGCTCGTCGAGGCCCTCGCCGAACTCCGGCGTCTGGATCTCCTTCGCGTAGCGCTCGCTGACCGTGTTGACGACGTCGGCGAAATGAATGCCTCGACCGAGCACGTTGACCACGTTGTCGAGACCCGGGATGCCGAGCTTGATCAGCCCCCACTCCTGCAGGCCCGCCAGCATCAGCGCGCCGAACCCGAAGACGCCCTGGGCCGAAAGGTTGTGGATGGTGAGGTTGGTGGCGATCTCCGCGTAAGAGTCCGACGTGTACACGCGGTCGAGCAGGTTCGGCACGAGCGCCGCGTACCAGTCGTGGACGTGAATCACATCGGGTATGAAATCGAGCGCCGGCAGCATCTCGAGCAGGGCGCGCGAGAAGTACACCGACCGGGCGTCGTCATCGCCGAAACCGAACATGCCGTCGCGGTCGTACAGGGGAGGGCAGTCGACGAAGTAGACGGTCATCTCGCCCAGCTTGCCCTCGAAGATCGTGGCCGGCAGCTTCTCCGTGCCGAGCGGTACGTTCAGATCGGTCACGACCGGACGCAGCCCGTAGCGGCCGATGTCGACCTGGCGGTAGCGAGGGATGACGGCGCGCACGTCATGCCCGAGCCGGCCCAGCTCCTTGGACAGTGCCGCCGCGACGTCGGCGACTCCTCCGAGCTTGGCGAACGGCGTGAGCTCCGCCGCGGCGACGAGCACCTTCAGGTGCGTCGCGTGCGGCACCTCGATCGCCAGCGCCTCGCCCGGCACGCGCACGCCGAGCGATCCGGAAGGCGGGACCTGCTCGATGTCGCGACCCTCGCGCGTGACGATCAAAGCCATCTCGAGGGTGTCTCCCGGCCGCTTCGTCAGCTCCTTGAAGGGGACCTTGAAGAAGGACGCGTCGTCGATCTCCCAGCTCTTTTCCTCGACGGCCCTGGTCTGCGGCTCGAGGATCCGGGCCACGGTGAGCGCCGCGCCTTTGGCGCGCGGTGCGATGCGCACCACGAACGCAGGCTCGAACCCGAGGTCTGACATCGCAGCGGCCGACAGCGGAAGCTCCAGATCGCCGTGCCCGTCGCCCGCGGGCGCTCCAGAGCAGTAGAGCCAGAACGCGATGCGCTGCGCCTCGAGCTCCTGCGACGAGCGCGGGCTGTCGATCCGGAAGTAGAGGTTCTCGTCGTCGTTGCCGTAGAAGACGCGCTCGACCACCCCCGCCGGCCGGTGCAGCGCGCCGAAGCCCGAGCCAACCAGGAAGTAGCCCGCCTGGGTCCACGCGGGGTCCGTCCGGGACTCGGGGCTGATCGGGACCGCGGGCACTCCACGTTCCGGTGTGGGCGCGCGCTTGATGATCGGCTGAAAGAGCCTTGATGGCGCGCGCGCTCCCATGAGCTTGTACACGTTCCGCAGGTGAAGCCGGAACTGGTTGTCCCAGATCGGGTCCATGCCCGAGTCGTGCTTGCGGCTGAACCACCAGAACCAGTCGCTGCCTTCCGTGATGAGGATCTCCCGCCAGGCGAGCGCGGCGGATTGCGACTCCTTCGGGCGCTGTCGCGACTGCTCCTCGAGCCAATCCCTGGTCTCCGCGAGCAAGTCCCAACCGACGCTGTGCTCCGGATCGCCGATCCACGTGTCGAGGCTCGCCCCGATCCAGCTCCCGGTGTGCAGGTGGTGCAGCTGCTGCTGCGGCGGATGCTCGGCGATGAATTCCGACACGGTGGTCGTGACGATCTCGGTGCTCGCCTCGAGCTCCGTGTAGAGGGCGTTGAGGAAGTCATGGCCGTCACGCGGGTAGAACTCCCATGCGTTCTCGCCGTCGAGCGCGATCACCGCCAGAAAGTCGCGATCGCCCTGCGTGTCGCGGATCCGCTTGAGCCTCCCGATGAGGTCTCGGGCCGCGTCGATCGACCCCATGCGCTGGTAGTCGAAGCCGATCACGTTGGAGAGCTGTGAGTCGCGGAAGACCATCGAGACCGAGCCGCCCTCGCGGTCGATGCGCTTCGGCACGTACAGGTGCTCGTCGCGTGAGAAGTGGCCCTCGAGCGACCGGGCGAGGACCTCTTCGTCGCTGATCATCCAGTCGATCGAGGCTTTCTCGGCAAGGCTGATCACGCTCTCGCCCACCGCCATCTCGGAGGGCCACATGCCCTTCGGCCTGTGGCCGAGCATCCTCTCGAAGAGGCCGATACCGAGCTCGATCTGTCGCTCGGCGTCTTCGCGGTGCGAGAAATGGCGCTCCGGCAGCTGGATCTGCGGATTGGCGCTGCGCGCCGAGTCGACATGGCAGAGCAGGGGCAGGATCGGGTGGTAGTACGGCGAGAAGGTCAGCTCGACCTGACCGCGCTCGGCGAGCTCTCGATACTTGGGCACGACTTGCCGGATGCGCTCGAGCTGGGCGTCGAACAGGACCTGCTTGTCCTCCTCGGCGTAGTCGCGGTCCTTGCGCTTGAGCTCGGCCAGGCCGGGGTCTGACTCGACCCACACGGGGTCGCACCACGCGAGGTTGAACCACACCTGGAGATCGCGGATGTCGGCGGTCGTGAACTGTGCGTCGGCGGGCCGCGAGGCAAGCTCGAGGTACCGCGACGACTGCTGGACGCGGAGGGCGCGCGGCGACTCGCGCATCCATCTGAGCAGGAAGTCGCGCTCCTCCTCGGACAGCTGGCCGGCGTCCCGCCGGCTGAGGTTGAGAAAGAGGTCGACCGAATCGTCTTTGCCGTAGTCCTCGATCTGGGCCAGGAGCGAGGGCACGAGGTTGAAGGTCGACTTGACCTTCGGATAGGCGTCAAGCAGGGCCGGCATCTTGTAGTAGTCCTTGGCCGAGCGGAGGCGGACCCAGGGAAGCAGGTACGTGTTTGTGAGGTCGTCCTTGTAGTAGGGCTGATGCATATGCCAGACGAAGGCGACGTGAAGGGGCTTCATACGCTCAATCAGAAACGCACAGCCGCGGCGATCGAGTGCATCGAACCTGACAATGATCGCGGATGGGCCCTATGGGCACCCGATCACGCCCTCGCGGGCCCCGCTCGAACCGCCGCCGGCGCCGGCTCGCGGGCGGCGGGTGGGCGGCGCCTGCGGGCGAAGGGCTCGCGCTCGCCAGAGTCCACCTTCACCGCCTGCAGGGCGGCGGCGTACTCGGCTCGCAGCAAGAGGAGCGCGATCACCTTCTCCCACACGTAGGCGCGTGCCGTCGTGCGCCCGTGCCTGCGGATCGACTCGGCAAGCGCCGGCCTGCCCTTCAGCAGGCTCAGCTCGGTCACCAGCTCGACCGGGTTGTCGGTCTCGAGCACGAGCGCGTTGCGATAAGCCTCTGCGTAGTCCTCGCCCGTCGACCCTGTGACGGGCAGGCCGCCGGCAGCCATGACCTCCAGGCCGACCAACCCAAACGGCTCGTGGCCCGAGTTTGCCAGCACCGCGTCGCCGGCCGAGTAGATCAGCGGAAGCATCTCGTCGCTGACATGGGTGGTGAGGTTGATCAGGTCGGCCTCGCGGTGCTCGCGAAGCAGGGTGGCCAGGCCGGCGGCGTCCTTCGGCGCCTTCGCGTGAAAGGCGACGAGGCCCTGGTGCTGAGCGTGATTGATCACCTCTGTGCCGTGCGGCTCACGCCCACCGCGAATCAGCAGCTTCACCTTGTCGCCGCGGCGCTTCAGGAAGGCCGCCGCAGAGACAGCCATCAGCCACCGCTTGTCCGGGTCGAAGCGGCCGATCTTGAAGCAGAAGTGGTCGGCCGCGGCGGCCGACCTCAGCTCGCGCACCGTTGTGGGGTCGCTGTCGCGAATCGATTCGCGTGGAATGCCGTTCGGGATGACCATGGGGTTCTGGCCCCAGTCCCAGAGCTTGAACTTCATGTAGCGGCTGACCGTGGTTATCGTGGCGGCCTGCGCCAGCGAGCCCCAGTCGACACGGTGGAAGCCAAACGTGCTGTTGGCGTTCCAGAGCATCACGACGCGGCTGCGCAGGCCGGCGCCGTACAGCAAAGCCGAGATCAGGCTCATCGCCCAGCTCGTGTGCCACTCCTCGCCCATCACCACGACGTGCTTGCCGGCCTCGACCGCCGGCGCGATCACCGACTCGACCACGCTGGTGGGCAGGCTCGAGTTCCAGTCGCGCAGCTTGCCCTCCTCGCCGTCGTAGACGCCTGCGCGGTGCTGCGCCGAGATCCACTGGGCCCAGCGGCGGAGATGGAGGCGGCCGTCCATCAGGTCTTCACTCGCCGGCCGGTCGGGGTCACCGCAGAAGTACAGGTACGTCTCGAATCCAAGCCCGGCCAGGGCGCGTGACAGTCCTTTGACCCGTACACCCAGGCCACCGGCCTGGCTGTAGAGGTCGGGCCCTTCGAAGCTGAGGATGACGAAGACCGTCTGGCGCGGACCGAGCGTCACCTGGAGCCGCGCAGAAGGTCGAGCGCGGCGGCGTGCAGCGGCGGGCTCGGCGCGCAGAGCAGCGTCGAGCGCGTGTCTAGGGCGCAGGGAAGCGAGCCGACGGCACGCCCCTCGACATCCGTGGCCACGCCGCCCGACTCCGCGAGGATCAGCAGGCTGGCCGCGGTGTCGAACATGCGGATCGGGATGGGCGCGCAGAACACATCGAATCCCCCGGCCGCTGTGTGCGCGATCGACAGGGCCATCGAACCCAGTATGCGGATCTTCGACGAACGCTCGACCAGCGGCATCGCGACGCTGAGAGAGCGCGGGGTGCTCTCGAGGCCGAGCAGCTCGATCCTTTCACGATCGGTGCGCAGCTTCTCGAGCGGCCGCCCATCGTGTCGTGCACCCTGCCCGCGGATCGCCGTCCATGTCTCGCCCGTGTTGAGGTTCAAGACGAGCCCAGCCATTGTGTCGTCGACGTTTGGCCCGTCGAGCACGGCGAGCATCAGGCCGAAGATCGGGATGCCCTGCTTGGCGTTGAGGCTGCCATCGACGGGATCGACGAGGACGAGCGGATAGCCGGCGCCGAAAGGGCGGTGTCCGGCCTCTTCGGAGAGGACCGAGAATTGCTCGCCTCGCTCGACCAGGGTCGCAAGCTCCCTGAAGACGACAAGCTCCGCAACTCTATCCAGCTCGAGCGTGGTGTCGCCACCCGCGCCCACCTCGTGCGGCGCGCGCCCCTTGTCGGTGCCGGCGAGCGGCAGGACCGCATCGCGCACACCGGCGCCGATGCGTGAGAAGACCTCGAGCCAGTCGCTCGGGTTCAGCGCGACTCTGGAACGGGGTCGGTCGACACCTTGCGGCGGCGGCGGCGGCGGCGTTCGACGACGATCGTGATCAGGTAAGGCTGCTGCATGGCCCAGACGCGCTCGATGAGCTGTGGGATGGGAATGCTGTGTGGAGATTGAATGCCGAGCATGACCAGCGCTTCAGCGACCGGATCCGGCAGCTCTGTCTTGTCGTGAAGGTTGAGCTGCTCCAGCGTTTCCAGAATGTCGTCGAGACGGCGCAGGCCCTGACGCCGCTCCGAGTCGGACCGGTTGAGCACCGCTAGAAGCTTACTCAAATCGCAGCGAGGTCAGAGAACCGCGGTGAGCGCGCGGCTGACCTCGTCCGGCCGCTCGAACTGGAGCCAGTGGCCCGCCCCCTCGAGGACCACGAGCCTGTAGCCCGCGCCCATGAACCGCGAGGTATCGTCGGTGCCCCGCCGCCCGAGATAAGGATCGCGGTCACCCCACACCAACGTGGTCGGGGCGGTCACGCTCAACTCTCCGGCCAGCGCAGCCCATGCCGCGGGACGCGAGAGGTTGGCCCGGTAGAGATTCAGCGCGGCCGTGAGCCGCCCGGGTCGCGAAAGCGACCGCACGAAGTGATCGACCATGCCGAGCGGCACAGCCTGCGGCTCGGGCCCCATCCCGAACATGGCTCGCGCCCTCCGATAGTTCTCCTCCGACAGGACCTGCTCCGCCTTGCCCTCTTCGAGGAACAGGGCGATGTAGCGCGAGCGCGCGCGCTGGTCGTCGTCGGTGCGCGCCGCCTCGGCGAGCGCCGCGGGGTGGCCGACGGACAGCGCGGTGAGCGACTTCGTCATCTCCGGGTGCCGGCCGGCGAAGAACCACGCGATGAGCCCACCCCAGTCATGCCCCGCCACATGGGCCTGCTCGCGGCCGAAGGCCGTGACGATTCCCCTGACGTCCTCGACCAGGTGATCGATCGAATACTGCTCGACGCCCTCCGGCGCATCGCTGAGACCGTAACCACGCAGGTCGGGCGCAACCGCAAGGGCACCCGCCTTGGCGAGCGCGTCGACCTGCTTCGTCCAGGACTCCGCGCCCTCAGGAAAACCATGGAGCAGGATGCACAGCTCCCCGTCCGCCGGCCCATCGACCATGGTGCGGAACCTCAACCCGTTGGCCTGGACCATGTGCTGGCTCGTCATCTGACCTCCGTCCGGATGAACTCGGCGGCGACGTCGAGCGCCTGGTCGAGGACGTCGAGCAATCCGTGGCCCTGGCCTTCGAAGATCTCGAGCTTCGAGCGTGGAACGAGCTTCGTGTAGCGCTTGAGGAGATCGAGCTTGGCGAATGGATCGCGATCACCGCTCAAGAAGAGGGTCGGGCACCGGATCGAGGGCAGGTGCGCGATGCGCAGCTGATCCGTGAAGCCCGGACGGTGCAGTGGATACGAGAAAAGGACGAGGCCGCCGAAGTCCGCCTCGACCGCCGCCATGCTCGCGACCCTTCCACCAAAGGATTGGCCGCCTCCGACGACCTGGTGACCACGTCCCGACGTTTTGATGAAGACCGGCACCGCTTTCTCCGCACCGCCGCGAGGCAGATCGACAGCGATGGCATCGATCCCTCGCTTCTTGAGACCGTCGACGTACGGCTTCATCGAGGCCGCGTTGCCCGACGCTCCATGTCCGAGGACCACACGCATGACGTCTATGGTCGCAGCCTTGCGAGACGTTCATCGGTCGTCGATGCGCCGTCCGCCGGCGTCATCAAAGGGTCGCTGTGGAAAAAAGCGCGGGGGCCGTCGCAAAAAAAATTGCGACGAACCATTGACGGGGAGAGGTTGATTCGAGTATCACAACAACCTGTATGGCGTTGCTGCTCGCGGTTGCCACCACAGAGGCGACGGACCCGACGCGAGTGAGCGAGTCATTTCGTACAACCGCCAACGTCGGGGAGTCCTTGTCATTGAGGCGCCGCGACGAACCCATGAGGTCAATGGAACCTCGGGTCCATATCACTGGGAGAAGGAGGTAACCACATGGCAGCGAAGAAGAAGGCCGCGAAGAAGCCGGCCGCCAAGAAGGCAGCCAAGAAGTCCTCGAAGAAGAAGTAAGTCACTTCTCTTCAATCGATTCGTAGATTCGTCAGGCCGGGGTTCTGTGGAGCCCCGGCAAAATTTTTTTCAGCCCTTCGCGATGATGGCGGCGACCTGCGTCGCTGCGAGCGGCGCAAGCAGGATCCCTTTTCGATGATGACCCGTCGCGATGACCAGGTTGGGGACGCCGATCGCGCCGACGATGGGCTCCGCGCCGGGCGTGAGCGGACGCAACCCGGCCCATGTGCGCAGCAGGGTCGCCGCGGCGAGGTCCGGCACGAGCCGGCAGGCGAAGGCGAGCAGGCTCGCGATACCGGCCACAGTCGGGCGGTCGTCGAAGCCCGAGTCCTCCTCCGTCCCGCCCGCGATTATGGTGCCGTCGGCTTTCGGGACGAGATAGCCGCTCGACCAGAAGATGCTCCGCCGCAACGGAACCGCGCCAGGGTCGAGCGCCGCGAGCTGCCCGCGCTGCGGCCTCACGTCGACGTCGAGGCCGGCGGTCGACGCGACCTCCCTCGTCCACGGCCCGGCGGCGATCACCGCCCAGTCGGTCTCGCGCGTGCCGGAAGCCGTGACGACCCGGTGGACCTCACCGCCGCTGACGTCGAACCCGATCGCGGGAGTGCCCTCCTCGATGTCCGCGCCATGGGCCGCCGCGGCGCGCGCGAGCGCGTGGACGAAACGTGGCGGGGTGAGGTGCGCGTGCTCGATGAGATTCGCTCCCACGACATCGCGGCTGAGAGAAGGCTCCGCCTCGCGGCATGCGGCCCCGTCCAGCCAGTGACCGTGGCGGCCGCGAAGCGTGTCGGCTTCTTCCTCGTTGAAGGCGGGCTGCAGGCCCTGCTGGATCCGGTACTCGACATTCATCGCGCCGTCTCGCTCGATCCGCGCGACCAGCTCGGGGAACATGGCCAGGCTCCGCTCTCCCTCTCCCGCGAGTGCGGGCGAAGCATGGGAAGTCGGCGTCGGGCTCAGCTCGCCCGCGGCGGCGCCTGACGCGCGGGAGCCGAGCTGGTCACGCTCGAGCAGCGTGACCTGGTGGCGCTCGAGGGAAAGTCGCTCGGCGATGGCGCAGCCGATCACGCCTCCACCGATCACGACGACCCTCGACATATAGAAGGAGGATAGGTACCTCCCTCCGGCGACCGCGTGAGGTCGCGAGGGGAGGCAAACCCCTTGACTCTCGAACATTCGTTCGGTATCTTCGGTTATGCCTCCACACCCTCCTGCGTCTTCTCTCGCGAGGCGACCAATGAAAGATGCAGGAACTTGCTCTTGAATCCGCCATCGACTCGATTCGGGTCCGCTTCGGCAGCCACGCGCTGACGAGGGCGGCCGAGCTGCCGCCCCCACAAGCCTGGCCGAGCCGGACCCCGATCGACGCGCTGACCGGGATCGGCGGGTTGCCGCGCGGCCGGCTGAGCCTGTTCACAGGCAGCGGAACCTCGGGCAAGCTCTCCCTCGCCCTCTCCCTGCTCGCCAGAGCCACCCACGAGTTCGCGCACGCGGTCGTGATCGACGACGGCGGCCTCCAGAAGGGGTCGGCGGGAACTCAAGCCGATGGCCCCGGGTTGGTGGGGGGTTTCGACCCCTGGACGTTGCTTCTCTCCTACCCCGAGCTGAGCGCGCTGACCGTTGTCGGCGCGCCGGCTCCTGATGTCGCGGGCGAGGCGGCGGCGGCCCTGGCCAGGGCGGGGGCCGGTTTCATCCTTTTAATGAGGGAGCCGCCTGAGCACTGGCTGGGACCACTGGAGGCTGGAGCCAACCGCTCAGGGTCGGTGGTCGTGGGGGTGGTGGACGCACCTGCCAGGGCGCTTGCCCACGCCTCCAGCCTGAGCCTCGCCTTCGCGCGCACGGGCTGGGTCCGGGAACGGGGACAGCTGGTCGGGCTGCGCATGTCGGTTCGCTGTGTTAAGAACCGGGTCGCGGCGCCACTGGGAGCCACCGAGCTGGAGGTCCGCTACCCGATCGGAGCCCGAAACCTTACCGACTTCGCCGCGTCTATCTCGGAGGTCCCGGCGCAGGCGATGGAGCTTTTCGAGTGCCGGTCTGCTGCGCTCTAGTCGGTCACCTCGAGCTGGCGCGGAGGCCCGACCTCTACGGCCGGCCGGTGATCATCGGCCGATGGGAGGAGGAGGTGGTGGCCGCGTCGGAAGAGGCGCTGGCATTCGGAGTGACGCCGGGGATGGCTCTGCGCCAGGCGGAGCACCTGTGCCCTCAGGCCGTCTTCGTGCTGCCCGACGAAGAAGCGGTCGATCGCATCCGCGAGCTGATCTCGACCGCGCTCTACGACCTCGCCCCGGTGATCGAGGTCCGCGATGAAGGCGTGGCGTGGCTCGACCTCGACGGGGTCGTGCGCGCCGGGGAGTCGATCCGCGAGGCCCGCAGGAGATTGCGCAGGGCCGCCGGTCGCGAACCGCAGCTCGGTCTCGCGCCCGGCCCTTTCTGCGCCCGCCTCGCCGCGGCGCGGGCCAGGCCAGGCCGGCTGTTGAGAGTGGAGGACGCTCGAGCATTCATGGCACCGCTCTCCTACCGCGAGCTTCCTCTCGACGCGGAGCAGCAGGAGAGGCTGCACCTTCTCGGGCTCCGCACCCTTGGTGCTGTCGCGGCGATCGGGCCGCGAGAGCTGGAAAGCCAGCTGGGTCGCGATGGTCGACATGCGGTTCAGCTGGCGCGAGGACAGGATCCGTTTCCAATCCGGCCCTGGCAGCCGCCGATGTTCACCAGCGCGCACCGCCAGTTCGGCGAACCCGTCGAGGATCGTGAGGCGCTCCTCTTCGTTGCGCGAGCGCTTTGTGGCGATCTGGCCGATGAGCTCGGGCTCAGAGGCGCGGGCGCCAAGCACGTGCGGGTGCTTTTGCTTTTCGAGTCGTCGGAGCCGGAGCGGCGCGAATCCATCGTGCGCCATCCGCTGAGCAGCACCGCCGAGCTGTTCGGCCTCGTCGGCGCGTGGATCAAGGAATGGCAGCCGCACGCGCCGATCGTCGAGCTGTGGATCGAGCTGCCCGTGCTCGAAGGCGCGGGCAGGCGCCAGCTGAGGCTGTGGGCGGGCGGAGACGGGAACGCGGACGAGGTCACCGCGGCGCTGGAGAGAATCCAGGAACGGTTCGGTGACAGCGTCGTGAGCAAGCCTCGCCCCGCATTCGTCTCCTCCCCCATCCCCTCCGAACGTTTCACCTCGGTCTCGTGACGCGCCTTTTTTCGTCGCCCGCCCGGGTCGAGGTCACGCTTGCCACCGACGGCACACCGACCTTCATGTCAGGTGCGTTGAGCGGGTCGCTCGACCCCATCACGCGGTGGAAGGTCGAGACCAAGTGGTGGAACGACCCGGTCGTCCGCGAGTACTGGAAGGCGCTGCTGAACAACAACCTCCTTTGCGATCTCTATCACGACTTGCGGCGCGACCAGTGGTTCGTGGAACGCGTCTATGACTGAACGGCGAGCGGCGGAAACGGCCGGCTCGACGGAACGGTGACGCCGTACGTCGAGCTGCACTGCCACTCAAACTTCTCGTTCCTGGACGGCGGCTCGCATCCAGGCGAGCTAGCCGTGCGGGCGGCGGAGCTGGAGATGCCGGCCATCGCCATCACGGACCGCGGCGGCGTCTACGGCGCCGTGCGCTTCCTCCAGGCCTGCCGCAAGCTCGGCGTCAAGCCGATCATCGGCAGCACGCTGGAGGTCGACGGCGAGGAGCTCGTCCTCATCGCCAGGAACCTGAACGGCTACTCGAACCTCTGCCGGCTGTTGACCTTCGCCCATCTCGACCAGCCGAAAGGCGAAGCCCGCGCACCGCTCGCGAAGGTGGCCGAGCATCGCGGCGACCTCTTCTATCTCAGCGCCACGAACAGCGAATCGCGGCTCGGCGAGATGCTGGA
This sequence comes from Candidatus Dormiibacterota bacterium, assembly GCA_035279525.1. Classification (GTDB taxonomy): domain Bacteria; phylum Chloroflexota; class Dormibacteria; order Dormibacterales; family Dormibacteraceae; genus DATEHQ01. The sequence continues at coordinate 1,196 of DATEHQ010000047.1, read as the reverse complement.
AGCGCTGGGCCGAGAGAACGTCTTCTGCGAGCTCCACCACCACCTCCAGCCGGAAGACCCGTGGCTGATGGAGGGTCGCGCGGCGATGGCGCGGCGCTGCGGGTCCCGTGTCGTGGCCACCAACGAGGTCCACTACCACGTGCCTGAGCGGCGGCGCCTGCACGACGTGCTGGTCGCCATCAGGCACCGCGCGACGCTCGACGAAGCGCGCGAGCATCTCTTCCCCAACGCCGAGCATCACCTCAAAGGTGGCGAGGCGATGCGCCCGCTGTTCAGGGCACACGCCGAGGCCCTGGCGACACCGTGGGAGATCGCCCAGGCGTGCGACGTCGAGCTCGACTTCCGCAAAGTCCGGTTTCCCGGATATCCCGTCCCCGCCGGCGAGACGCCTTTCTCATTCCTCTACAAGCTGTGCTTTGAAGGCGTGCGCGAGCGCTACCGGCCGATCACGATCGAGGTCACCCGCCGGCTCCAGCGCGAGCTGGAGGTGATCGAGAAGACGGGCCTCGCCGAGTTCTTCCTCATCAACTGGGACCTCATGCGGTTCGCGCGAGAGCACGGCGTGCCCGGCCAGGGGCGCGGGTCGGCGGCGGATTCGATCGTTGCGTACGTGCTTGGAATCACACGGGTCGATCCCGTCGAGCACAACCTGCTCTTCGAGCGATTCCTGCACGAAGGGATGACCAGCATGCCCGACATCGACATCGACTTTTCGACCGCGCATCGCGAGCAGGTGATCCAGTACATCTATGACAAGTACGGGCCCGAGCGCACCGGGATGGTCTGCAACGTCGTCACCTACCGCCAGCGGTCGGCGATTCGCGAAGTGGGAAAAGCGCTGGGCTTCAAGGAGGAGACGATCGATCACCTTGCGAAGTCGGCCTCCGCCTGGCATCCCGAAAGCCCCGAGACGATCGCGCAGGCCGCCGGATATCCGACCGAAAATGCTGCCAAGCCCTGGCAGCAATTGTTCGACCTCGCCACCCAGATCCTCGATTTCCCGCGGCACCTATCGATCCATGTCGGCGGCATGCTGGTCACCGGCGAGCCTCTGATCGACATCGTGCCGGTCGAGCGCGCCAGCATGCCGGGCCGCATGGTGGTGCAGTTCAACAAAGACGACGTCGAGGAGCTGGGTCTGATCAAGATGGACATGCTCGGTCTGCGCATGCTCTCGGTTGTGGCCGAGGCGCTCG
>DATEHQ010000046.1:0-36697 GCA_035279525.1 Candidatus Dormiibacterota bacterium | reverse complement strand
GTCGTCCTGAACATGATCAGCACCGCTGTCTTCACGCGTTTGGGTCACACCTACCGCGGGCGCATGGTGGACGTCCGCATCTCGAACGACAAGCTGCGCGCCCGCGCCGAGCGCACTGTCGTCCAGCTGGCTGGTGTCGAGCGGGATGTCGCGGCGCGCACCCTTGTCGCGGCCGGTGGCAGCGCCAAGGTCGCGGTCCTCATGCTCCGCCGCGGTCTTTCGGCCGAGGAGGCGCACGACCTGCTCGCGTCAAACGGCGGGGACCTTGCCTCCCTGCTCACCGAGGTGAGGCCGTGAAGATCCTCTTCCGCGGCTCGGTGCACGGCGCCGACGCCGCCAACGCCCTGCTGGTCGACGACGGCACCATCACCTGGGTCGGCCGTGGCAGCCCGCCGGACAAGCCCGACGAGGAGATCACGGCGGGTCCCGGCGAGGTGATCTCGCCCGGGTTCATCGACCTTCAGGTCAACGGCTACGCCGGCCGCGATGCCGCAGGCGGTCCGGACGCGATCGCCGCGATCTCGGACGCTCTGCCACAGACAGGTGTGACGGCGTTTCTGCCCACGCTGATCTCCGCTCCGGTCGAGGACGGCGCCGCTTTTGCTGCGGCGGTCGGCGCGGCCGCGGAGGCGCCCGGGGCCAGGGTCCTCGGCGCTCACATCGAGGGTCCGTTCATCAACCCGTCGTTCCACGGCGCGCATCTCGTGTCGCACCTGGCGCAGCCGACGCCCGAGAGGGTGGACGTGATCGAGGCGGCGCATCCGCGCCTGGTCACGCTGGCGCCGGAGCTGCCCGGCGCCCTTGGCGCGACAGAGCGCCTGCATCGCGCTGGCATCGTGGTGGCGGCAGGTCACACAGGTGCCGACTTCGAGCAGGGGCGCCGCGCCATCGCGGCCGGAGTCAGGTTCGGCACCCACGTGTACAACGCCATGCCGCCGGTGCACCATCGCCGCCCGGGCATCGCGCTCGCCCTGCTGCTCGATCCGCGCGTCACCGTCGGGCTCATCGCCGACGGCGAGCACGTACACCCCGCGGTCTGCGCGCAGCTGCTGCGAATCAAAGGTCGCGCGCGCGTCGCCCTGACGACCGACCAGACGTCCGCCGCCGGAGCGCCGGCCGGCACCTACCGGCTTTCGGGACGCAACGTGCAGAGCGACGGACGCGTGGTTCGGCTGCAGGATGGAACGCTGGCTGGAAGCGCCGCCGGCATGACGGACCTGGTCCGGCTGATCGCCAGGCTTCCCGGCGCTGGCGTCGCCCACGCCATCACTCTCGCGTCCAGGGTCCCCGCGGCGGTGCTGGGGGAAAAGCGCCTCGGAAGGCTCGAGGTGGGCGCTTGTGGCGACGTGCTGATCCTCGACGCGGAGCTGAGGGTGCGGGTCGCGATGGTGCGCGGGGTGGTGAGATTCCGCAGGCCGTCCTAGGGCTCGACATCGGGGGAACGTCGAGCCGCGCGCGCATGTCGATCGACCACCGCGTGGTGGCCGAGAGCGAGGGAGCGGGCGCGAACATCGCCACCATCAAGGACCAGGTGGTAGAGCGCCGCCTCGATTCGCTCCTGCGCGAAATGGTCGCGTCGCGGCCGGCGGCGTGCTGCGCAGGGGCGGCTGGAGCCGAGATCCCCGCCCGGCGGGCGCGCCTGCGCGACCTGCTGGAAAAAAGGCTGCCGGGCTGCCGCGTCGAGGTGGTGCACGACGCCAGGCTCGTGCTCGCGGCCGCCGGGCTCGACGCCGGGATCGTGCTCATCGCCGGCACGGGCTCGGTCGCGTACGGCCGTAGCTCCGATGCCGCCGAGGCGCAGGCCGGCGGCTGGGGGTGGATGCTCGGCGACGAAGGTTCAGGGGCGTGGATCGCGCGTGAGGCGGCGCGCGAGGTGCTGCGCCGCGCCGACGATGGTGCCGCGCCCGGCCCGCTGAGCGACGCACTTTTCGCGGCCACGCGCGCCGGCGATTCGAGGGAGCTGATGTTTCGCATGCACGCGATGCGCGAGGCCATGCGATGGGCTGCGCTCGCGTCGACGGTGTTCGATACGGCGGCCGTCGATGACGGCGCGAGTGCGATCGTGGCGCGGGCGGCGGCCGCGCTGTGCGCGCTCGTGACTTCAGTCGAAGCCGCGATCGGGATGACCGCACCGGTCGTTCTGGCGGGTGGCCTGCTGCTCCACCAACCTCTGCTCGAGCAGCACGTACGAGATGGTTTGCGCAGGGAGTGCATCAGGCTCGAAGAGGCGCCTGTCGCGGGTGCGGTGAGGCTCGCGGAGCGGCTGATCGGCGCTTGACCGATGGTGGCAGAATGGAATTTGGCTCAGGGGCGCCAGGATGAGGCGCCCCATCAGAGGACGGGGATTCAGGAGGCAATGTGACCATGGCTGAAACCAAGACATTCGTCGTGAACTCGCCGGCCTGGGTCGATCTGTCGAGCACCGATCCGGCGGCATCTCGGGATTACTACGCGAAGCTGTTCGGTTGGAAGGTGGACGTGGCGCCCGACCCGGGCGCCGGCGGCTACGCGCTGGCCACGATCGACGGCAAGAACGTCGCCGGAATCGGCGGAAGCCAGGACCCCAACGCACCGTCCGCGTGGATGGTCTACATCGGGACCAAGGACGCCAACGCGACAGCCGCCAAGGTCGAGGCCGCGGGAGGCAAGGTGATCGCGGCGCCGTTCGATGTCATGGACCAGGGCCGCATGGCGGTCTTCCAGGACCCGGCGGGGGCATTCATCTCCGTCTGGCAGCCCAAGATCATGCAGGGCTCGGATGTGATGAACGCGCCCAACACGTTTGCTTGGGCCGAGCTGAACGCGCGGGGCATCGACAAGGCCAGGCCTTTCTACGGGAAGGTGTTCGGCTGGAAGACGAAGGAGAGCCCCATGGGCGAGGGCCAGCCGATGTACACCGAGTTCCTCAACGACGGCAACAGCATCGCCGGCGGGACGGAGATGATGCCGATGGTGCCGGCAGAGGTGCCGTCGTTCTGGCAGATCTACTTTGCGGTCGCCGACGTGGACAAGAGCTTCAAGAAGGCGCTCGAAGGGGGCGGCAAGGAGCTCGTTGAGCCGATGGACTTCCCCGGTGGCAGGTTCGCGATCGTCCAGGACCCGCAGGGCGCCGTCTTCGGTCTCATGAAGATGCAGCAGGCGTAGCAGAGGGTCACGCAACACGAACCGGCGGGTCGCCTGCACCCGCCGGTTACCCTTTCGCGAGGTTGAGCAACAGGAACCCCACCCTGGACGGCTGGTTCAGCGGCAAACCGGCCGAGCCGGCGCTGCGCCGGGTGCGCGACGTGATCCTCGGGGCTGATCCGCGCATGAGCGAGCGGCTGAAGTACGGAACCGTCACCTTCGCGTGCGGTGGTGCCGACTGCGCGGGCTTCGTCCAGCACAACAAGAAGACGGTCAGCCTGATGTTCAACCGCGGAGCGAAGATCCCCGGGAAGTTTCCGCACCTCGAGGGCAGCGGACCCACCGCGCGCTTCATGCGCTTCGCCGACGCGGCCGAGGTCAACGCCCGCTCGGCGGAGCTGGGCAGGATCGCGGTCGCCTGGTGTGACCTGATGTCCGGTCCGCGCGCGGGAGGCGCAGGAGCGAAGAAGGGCCGGCCGGCCAGATAAGGCCGGACTATCCGGAAGCGCGGGCCCCTGGGAGGCCGGAGAGGCCGGACTATCCGAAAAGCTCCGCGCGGTTCAACCGAGCGAGCAGTAAGCCCTCGCCACGCGCGCGGCGACCCGCGCGTTGTTGACGACAAGCTCGACGTTGACCTCTACCGAGCGTCCGCCTGACAGCTCCGCGATCCGAGCCAGCAGCCGCGGCGTGACGTCGCCGCCGCTGACCGCGGTGATCTCCTGCACCGCCTGGTCCGCCATGCGCTGCGCGTCCTCGAGCTCCCGGGGCGGCGGGATCGCCACGACGACTCCTCGTGCACCGGTGGCCCAGGCCGCGCGCAAGACCCGCGCCGTCTGGTCGTCGCCGTCGACGCGGCTGACCCGTCCAGGGCTGTGCCGGCTGTAGAAGGCCGGGAACTCGTCGGTGCCGTAGCCGAGCACCGGCACGGCCAGGCTGTCCAGCCGCTCGAGCGTCGACGAGAGGTCGAGGATGATCTTCGCCCCTGCGCAGAACACGGCGACCTGCGTGCGGCCGAGCTCTTCGAGATCGGCCGACTGATCCTCCGGGTGTCCGCGATGGACGCCGCCGATGCCGCCGGTCGCGAAGAATCGAATGCCGGCCATGGCCGCGGTCCGCATGGTCGCGGCGACGGTCGTCGCGCCGGCTGCACCCCTCGCCAGGGTCGGGCCGAGGTCGCGCGAGCTGACCTTGACCGCGCCCGACGCGATCCTGTCCAGCTGCCCGTCATCGAGCCCGACTCTGAGCCGCCCATCGAGCACAGCCACCGTCGCCGGCACGGCGCCCTCGTCGCGGATCGCCGCCTCGCATCCTCGCGCCGCCTTCAGGTTGTGTGGCGGAGGCAGCCCCTGCGCGACGATCGACGTCTCCAGCGCCACGACCGGGCGGCCGGCGGAAAGGGCGGAAGCGACCTCGGGCGCGACCTCGAGCAGACCCGTCATCCTGGACGCGCGCCGGCTCGGGTCACCGATTGGGCCGCGGTCGCGACCGCGCGCTGCGCGGACTCGACCGGGGTGGCGCCGCCGAGCCACGCGACGCAAAACGCGGCTGCGAACGCGTCACCGGCACCCGTCGGGTCGACCACGTCGGCCGCCGGAGACCCGACGCGGTTTCCATACACCGCGGCGCCCGCCGCCCCGAGCTTGACGACCGGCACCTGCGCCAGCCGCTCCAGCGGGACTCCGAGCGTCTGCGCTTCCCCTTCGGTCGCGAAGAGGAGCTCCGGCTTCAGCTTCGCGAGCACGTAGGCCATGCGCGCGGGTCCGTACGCGGCGAGCCCCGCCACGGAAGAGAGGTCGACGGCCAGCATTCCGCCGCGTTCACGCACGAGGTTGATGGCCACGCGCGCCGCCGAGGCCAGCGGCTCGACGAACAGGGAATAGGCAGGCACGTGGAGGAGATGAACGTCGTGGAACCACACCTCGTCGAGATCCTCGGCCGAGAGCCCGATGCTCGCGCCACGCTGCGTCGCCATCGTGCGCCGGCCTTCGGGCCCGACCAGCACCGCGATGGCGCCGGTGGGTTCGAAGGCCCACACCGCGCAGACCTCGACGCCGGCCGCCTCGAGGTCGTTGACGAGGCCTCTGCCGCGCTCGTCGTCCCCGACCCGGGTGACGAGCCGCGCGTGCTGGCCGAGCGCGGCCACCCAGGCGCAGAAGTTCGCCGCCTGGCCGCCTCCTCCCATGGTGATCGTCGCCGGTGAGTCATCATCCGAATGGAGCGCGCCGTCGGGGACGATCGCGATGTCGAGCAGCAGGTCGCCGATGGAGACGATCAAGCTGGACGGCGCTGGTTCCGAGCCGCGCTGAGGAGGCCCCAACTCTCGAGGCGCTCGCGCAGCCGGGCCTCGGAGCGTTCGTCGAGCCGCTGCACCGGAGGTGCCAGCCACGGGTCGCAGATCCCCTGCATGTGCAGCGCTGCCTTGATCGCGGCCGGGAAGAACCCGCCCCGCACGGCGAGCACCAGCTCGTACAGCGCGTCCTGGCTTGCGCGCGCAGCGCCGAGGTCGCCCCGCGTGAATTCGTCATAGATCCGGACCACCCACTCCGCCGCCACGTTGGCCGCGCCGCAGATGGTGCCCGCGCCGCCCATCACCATCGAAGGGAGCAGCATCGTGTCGCTGCCGGTGAAGATCCGGAACGATGGGTGATCACGTGTGGCGATGCAGATGGCCTCGAAGTATTCGAAGTCGCGGCTCGAGTCCTTGATCCCCACGATCGCGCCTTCGCGGGCGAGCGTGGCGACGCTCGCGGGCTCGGCGACCACCTTGGTGAACTGCGGAATGTTGTAGAGAAGGATGGGCAGAGGGCTGTCGTCCGCGAGCTCGCGGTAGAACGCGAGCAGAGTCGCCTGGTCCATCAGGTAGTAAAAGGGCGGGGCGACCAGCGCCGCGTCCGCCCCGAGACCGGCTGCAGCCTCCACCTCCGCCCGCGCCGCATGCAGGTGGCTCTGGGCGACGCCGCAAAGAACAGGGACGCGGCCCGCCGCCGCGGTGACGACCGCGGCCAGGATCTTGCGGCGCGCTGTCTCGTCCAGGGAGGCCGTCTCGCCGGTGGACCCGAGCGCGAGCAAACCGTGCACTCCGCAGCCCAGCATCCGCTCGACGAGCCGGGCCACCGCAGCCTCGTCCGCCGTCCCTTGCTGTGTCATGGGCGAGACGAGGGCCGGCATGACGCCCTTCAGCTGCTGCGGCTGGTGCACGTCAAAAGCCTAACGAGCGGCGATGCGCGCCACGAGGTCGCGCTGCTCCGAGTCGAAGAAAGGCGGTGAGCCGCCGCGCGCGTTCTCGGCCACTCGATCGATTCGATGCGTCGCGGTCAGCACCGAGCTGACACGGCTGTCGCTCGCGATCCATTTCAGGACGGCCTCCGGCCAGGTCTTGACGCCCAGCTCCTCGAGCTCATTGGCGGAAACTCGCCGCTCGAGGATGCCTCCCTGCAGCGGGCTCATCACGAAGACTCCGAGACCGAGCGACTCGGCCAGCGGCAGGAGCTCCCGCTCGGCGACGCGCCGCAGCGGGTTGTAGGGGATCTGTACCATGTCGAGGCGGCCGCTCGACATCAGCCGCGCCAGGTCTCCAAAGGCCGACTCCTGGTAGTGCGTAGCGCCGACGGCTCGAACCTTGCCCTCGCTTTTCAATCGCTCGACCAGCGCGAGCTGCGCCTCCACGTTGACGAGGTTGTGCACCTGGTAGACGTCCACGTGACCGAAGAGGCGCAGGGCGCGGTCCGCCTGTGCGCGGCCCTCGGCCGCGTCGGGGGTCCAGATCTTGGTCGCGATGAGGAACCGGTCTCGGCGGCCGTCGATCGCGCTTGCGAGCACAGTCTCGGCGCGGCCGTACATCGGCGAGGAATCGAACAGGTCGATCCCGGCCGAAAGCGCGGCATCGACCAGCGAGCCGCGACCGTCATCGGTGTCGAAGGTCCGCCATGTGCCCATTCCGACGGCCGGCACGTCGATCCCGGTTCGCCCCAGCTGCCGCCGATCCATGCGGTGACCTTAACTACGATGTAGCGCGGCATGTTGCTCCGCGCCAAGCTGCTGACCGAGCTGGTCGGCTCCTTTGTCTTCATGAGCGTGATCGCGCTCTCGGCCAGCGCCGGCTCGCTCGCGCCGGTGGCGATCGGCCTCGCCCTCGCGGCCATGGTGTACATGGGCGGTCACGTGTCGGGAGCGCACTACAACCCGGCCGTCTCGTGGGGGCTCTACCTGAGGAGGGTGATAGACGCCCGCACGATGCTCTCGTACTGGGCGGCGCAGCTCATCGGCGGCGTGCTCGCCTTCGGGCTGGCGGACCTCATCAGCGGGCACACGCCGGGCATCAGGCCAGGCGCAGGAGTGGCCCTCGCGGCGGCGCTCGCGGCGGAGGTCGTCTTCACGGCCGCCCTGGTGACGGTCGTGCTCAACGTGGCCGCCACGAGGGAGACAGCGGGCAACTCGTTTTACGGACTCGCGATCGGCTTCACGGTCGCGGCAGGCGCATTCGCCGTGGGGCCGATCTCGGGCGCCGCCTTCAATCCGGCGGTGGCTCTCGGCGCGACGGTGGTGGCCGCCATCGCCAACCACTCCTCGCTCGGCTACCTGTGGCTGTACGTCGTCGGACCGCTCGCGGGCGGGGCGATCGGCGCCGCCATCCACGCGCTGCAGGCGCCCGCGTCGCCGGTGGCTCCTGAAAAATCGGAGAGGGTTCCGCCGCAGACGCGTTAGTCCCCGGCCGAGATGAACCTGTTGCGCAGGATGCCGATCCCCTCCACGTCGGTCTCCATCACGTCGCCCGGCTGGATCACCTCGGTGGGGGTTCGGTAGAAACCAACCCCTTCCGGCGTGCCGGTCGCGATGATCGAACCCGGCAGCAGCGTCATGCCCATCGAAGACCATTCGATGATGGCGTCGAGCGGATAGATCATGTCCCGCGTGTTGCCGTCCTGCTTCAGCACACCGTTGAGCCGCAGCCGCACGGCGAGCGCCTGCGGGTCGGCGATGTCGTCGGGGGTGACGATCCACGGCCCGATGGGGCATGTTCGGTCGAGGCTCTTGCCCTTGAAGTACTGTCCGCCAAAACCGTTCTGAATGTCGCGAGCCGTGACGTCGTTCAGGGCCATGTAGCCGAAGACGTACGGCATCGCTTCCTGGTGCTTGATGTTCGCCCCCCGCTTGCCGATCACGATGGCGAGCTCCGCCTCCCAGTCGATCTGGTCGCTGATGTTCGGGTCGATTGCGATGTCGGCGTAAGGCTCGGTGAGCGAGGTGATCGCCTTGGTGAAGATGGTGGGTGGCTTCGGCTCGTAGCCCTCTTTTCGCGCCGACTCCTCGGCATGCTTCTGATAGTTGCGGCCCATCGCGATGACGTTCCCCCGCGGCGCGGGGAGCGGCGCGAGCAGCTCGACGTCTGAGAGCCGGTGTGTTCGCGCTTTGCTCGACGAGAGCCTGGAACGCACCGCCGCCAGCCCGTCCTCCCCGGCGTCGATGAGCTCGAGCATGCCGCCCGGCTCGGTGAGCTCGACCACCTCGTCGTCGTGACCCGGCCTCAGCGCGCCCAGCCTTGGACCATCGCCCGCGCGGAACATCAGCAACCTCATCTCTCGTCCTCCTCAACCTCAGGCGCGGCGGATGCGCGCGCCCCCAGGAACAGCTCTTCGAAGTCCTTGCGCTGGAGCAAGTCGTCCGGCGGCCCCTCGAGCCGCGTCGCTCCCGACACCAGCACGCTCACCCAGTCGGACACCTGCATCGCGGCGCGCGCCCGCTGCTCGACCAGGAGCACAGCCTTCCCCGCCGAGGCGAGCCTGGTCACCTGCTCGCGCAGGATGCTGTCCGCCAGCTTGGGCGAAAGGTTGGCGGTGGGCTCGTCGAGGATCAGCACCTTCGGGTCGAGCATCAGCACGCGCGCGATGGCGAGCATCTTTCGTTCGCCACCGCTCAGCTTGTCCGCCCGGCGCTTCAGCATCGGCGGCAGCGCGGGGAAGATCAGGCCCACCTCCGCGATGCGAGCGGGGATGCGTCGGGGCGCCAGCAGGTAGCCGCCCATCTCGAGGTTCTCCGCCACCGTCAGCGGCTCGAAGATGTCGTTGACCTGCGGGACGTAGCCGACGCCGCGCCGCGCGAGCTCCTCGGGCGGGCGGTTGGTCACGTCGTCCTCGTCGAGCCACACGTGACCGGCTGTCACGCGCAGGATCCCGACCAGGCTCTTGAGCATGGTGCTCTTGCCCGCGCCATTGGGGCCGATCACGGCCACGATCTCGCCCGGGCCGACCGAGATCGACACGTCGCGGATCACGGGTACGGCTCCGTAGCCCGCGGTCACCCGCTCCGCGCGCAGGCTCGGCGCGGGCCGGTGTTCCACCGCTAACCCCTCATCCGACGAGGTAAGCGTCAACAATCTCGCGCTGCCGCCTCAACGAGGCCATGGTCCCGCTGCCGATCAGCTTGCCCTGCGCCATCACGAACACCGAGTCGCACAGCCTCTCCACCAGGTGCAGCTCGTGCTCGACCATCAGGATCGTGAGCCCATCGGCTCGCAGAGCCTGGAGGTAGTGGTGGATCTCCTCCACCACGCGTGGGTGCACCCCGGACATGGGCTCGTCGAGCAGGAGGCAGCGAGGATGCAGCATCAGGGCGCGCATGATCTCGATCAGCCGCTTCTGTCCTCCACTCATGGTCGCCGCGTAGTCCGACTCCTTGGCCGACATGCCGAAACGCTTGAGCAGGCGGCGCGCCTCGTCGACCAGCCTCAGCTCATCCCCCATCCAGTACCGCTTTCCAAGGAGGGCTCCCCACAGCGAGTCCCCACGGTTTTCGGGCGCGGCGACCATGAGGTTCTCGAGCACAGTCAGGCGGCCGAACTCCGAGGGCAATTGGAACGTACGCACCAGGCCGCGCCGCGCCCTCTTGTACGCGGGCAGCCGGGTGATCTCCTCGCCCTCGAAAAGGATCGTGCCGCTCGTCGCCGGCAGCGTGCCGGCGAGCACCGCCATGAACGTCGACTTGCCGGCGCCGTTGGGCCCGATCAAGCCCGTGATCTGTCCACGCGGAACGTCCAGCGACACCCCGTCCACCGCGCGCATGCCCTCGAAGTGGCGGTTGATGTCGCGCGCGGAAAGCATGGGTCCGTCAGGCGAAGCGGACACGATCGACCTCCTCGGCATCCGGGCTGCCTTCGAAGACCCGCCGTTTCTCCGGCCGCACGCCTTCAGGCCTGAACCAGAGGAACCCGAGGATCAAGAGCCCGATCGCGACCCACTGCAGGGCCGGCACGAGCCCCACCTGTGGGGTCACGCTGAGCGGTCCAAGGGTGAACTGGTTCGGGATGAATCGAGTGACCTCTTCGAAGCCGACAGGGACCAGGAGCGCGCCGAGGATCGCCCCGAGGTTGTTGCCGCGGCCGCCGACGATCACGGCCGCGAACAGGATGATCGTCTCGGGGTAAAGCCACACCGAAGGCGCCCACAGCGTGATGAAGCCGACCAGGATGGCGCCCGACAGGCCGGCGATCGCGCCGCCGACGATGAAGATCGTCATCTTCAGGGCGACCGGGTTCTTGCCGACCGCCGTCGCGGCGAGCTCGTGGTCGCGCATGGCTCGAAGAGTGCGCCCGAAAGGCGAATTGACGATCCGCGAGGCGATCACCCAGACGAGCACGACGCACACGAGAGTCAGACCGATGTAGAGATACTGATAGGTGTCGCTGTTGGGGTCGACCTGGTCTTGCAGCGGCTGCGGCACGAGGGCGAGGCCGGCGGCCCCGTTGAGGAAGGACCTCGCGTTGGTGATGACGAGGTTGGCGATGATCGAGGTGACCAGCAGCGCAATGGCCTGGTAGTCGGTCCGCAGCTTACGCAGCACGACGAGGCCGACCGGGATCGACAGCAGCGCGCCGGCGAGCGTGCCCCCGATCCACGGGAATGGGAAGGGAAGGTTGTAGCCGCCCACGTAGGTCTGAAAGTCGTAGCCCGACGTGCTGTCCGCAGGCATGGAGAGGATCGCCGCCGCGTAGGCACCGACCGACTGGAACACGATGAAGCTGAAGTTGACGATGCCCGAGACGCCGAACTGGAGGTTGAGGGCTATGCAGGCGATGATGTCCACGCCGGCGTAGACCAGCAGGTTCGCCGTGTAGTAGTTCATCCCGCCGCCGCCAGAGCTCCCCGCTTGGCCAGCAGACCCTGGGGACGCAGGACCATCACCACGACCAGGATGCCGAAGGCCACGACGTCCTTGTACTCGGGAGAGAGGAACGGAGTCGCGGCGCTCAGTTCGGTCACAAGCCCGATGATCACTGCGCCGATCATCGCGCCGTAAGGCTGCCCCGCTCCGCCCAGCACCGCGGCGGCAAGCGCGGTGATCAGGAAGCCCGCGCCGCTGGAGATGGCGAAGGAATCGGCGTTGAGCGCGGCGACCACACCGGCGAGCCCGCACAGCGCGCCGGTGATCAGCCACACCGCGTCGACCACGCGCCGTGTGGGGATGCCGCAGTTGCGCGCCAGGGTGGGGTTCGCCGCGGTGGCCCGCATCGCCTTGCCGAGACGCGTGTAGCGCAGGAGGCCGTGCACAGCGAGCATGACGATGACGGCGAGGCCGATGATGAAGATCTGGTTCAGCGTGAGGGCGATTCCTCCCAGCCGGATGAGTCCTCCAGTGTTCTGGCGGTACGAATCGTTGTAGTACCCGACGATCGGCAGGAGAAGGTTCGCGATCATGAGCGAAACCGCCAGCGAGACGATGACCATGCCGAGGTTGGCCGTGCCCTTGCGCTGGAACGGCGAGTAGACCAGCCGGTTGAGCAGGAAGGAGAAGAGCGCGCCGAACAACGCGCCCGCGATCATGCCGATCCAGATCGAAACCCCCGCGCGGTTGATGTAGTAGGCGACGTAGGCGGACGAGATCATCACCTCGCCGTACGCGAGGTTGATCATGTTCGTGATCCCGAACTGCATGGTGAACCCGACCGCGGCGATCGCGATCACGGACATGCTCACCAGGCCGAAGCCGAACGCCGCCTCATACAGCGTCATCTGGTCCGCCGCGAAGCGGCCTGAACGGCGCGTCGTCGGGTCAGGGGCGGCCGGCCGCCTGACGGCGCTGAACCCTGCGCCACGGGCCCCGGCGCGACGCCGTCACGCATCTGACGATGCGCTCCTCGCCGCGCCACCTGTTCCGCTCCCCCGGCCTGGGTCTTGGGGTCGGACTCTAGATACCGCCGGCGGTCGCGATCTTGGAAGTCTGGTCGGGCGTGAGGGCGACCACCTTGACCTCGTTGCCCTGGGTGTCGTACTTGACCAGGATGTAGCCGGCGACGGAGTTGTTGTACTGGTCGAACTGGTTCTGCCCGCCTGCGCCCACGAACTTGATCGACTTGCCGGCCTTCAAAGCCGCGATCCCATCCTTGTAGGTGCTCACCACGGTCGCCCCGCTCACGCCGTTGGCGATCTCTTTTATCTTGGGGTTGTAGACCGTCGGGTCCGCGCTGTTGGTCGCGTACATGGCAAGGGCGGTCATGACGATCCCGTCATACAGGTGAAGGGTCGATCCGCGCTGCTTGTACTTTGGAGCGTCGGCGAACTGCGACGCGGCCGCGTTGAGGTTGGTGAGGAACTCGTCGTACGCGGGACCGGAGAAGTCGTAGCCGAGGTCGACGCCGCCGTAGTTGCTGACCAGGTCGTTGACCCCGATGGCGTCGCTCACCTGCTTGAACCAGGTCGGGTCGATCGTGGCCGATGTGCCGATGAAGGGGATCATCTTCCCACCGTTCAGCTGCTTCACCTCTCCGAGGTACGTCCCAGCCGCCCCGAGCGCCTCGGTGAAGATCACGTCAGGGTGCGTGGCCAGCATGGCCGTCACCTCAGTCCGGAAGGAGGTGGCCGAAAGGTTGATCGGCTGGTTGATGGCGATCGTGCCGCCGAGCTTGGTGAAAGCGTTGGTCGCCGGCTGTACGAATGCCTGGGAGCCGATGTCGTTGCCGAACACGAGGGCCGCCCTCATGTAGGGGGCGTGGCCAGGGCCGTAGAGAGCACTGCCCACCATTGCGTAGGCGTCGTAGATGTCGGCGGGCACGAGCCGATGGAAGTACTTCAGCGGAGTCTTGTTGAACTCGGTCTGCCCTGTCATGCAGAACATCGGGATGTGTGCCCGGTCGATGATCGGTGCGACGGTGGCCGCCTCATCCGATGTGCAGCCGATCACGGCCATCAGGTTCTTGTTGCTCTGGATCATCGCGTTGGCCGCCGGCACGGCGTCAGCCGGCTCGCCTCGGGTGTCGAACTGCTGGCACTTCACCTGCCGGCCGCCCACGCCTCCGTTGTTGTTGATGGACGGCGCGGCGGCAAGGCACGCCGCGTAGTAGGCGGGCCCGAGGCCCGCGTCGGCGCCGGTGAACGGAGCCATGACGCCCACCAGGAGGTCCCCCGAGCCAAGCCCTGAGCCGGAAGGTCCGCTGCCGCCGCCTCCACATGCGGCCAGCACCAGCAGCGCCAGAACGGAAAGTGCACCCGAGCTCGTTCGTGGACGGAAGGTCTTCACGGCTCCTCCCCTGTGTCAGTGACTTACTGAAAGCGTGACTAGATTGTCGACATTATTGACGATAATCTGCGAGACGGCAAGATGAAGGTTCAGGAGCCCCGTCGCGATGCCTATCACCAGCTCAGGGAGGCGATCGTGGGCGGGCAGTTCCACCCCAACGAGCGGCTCGTCGAGGCGTCCATCGCGCAGCGCATCCGCTCAGGTCGGACCGCGGTCAGAGCGGCGCTGGTCAGGCTCGACCAGGAGGGCCTGGTCACGCTGGAGAAGAACCGCGGAGCGCGCGTCAGGCACGTGTCCGATCGTGAGGCGCTCGAGATCGAGGAGGTGCGCGCCGCGCTCGAGGGACTGCTGGCGCGTCGAGCCGCAAAGCGGATCAGGGCCGGCGGGCTGCGCGAGCTTCGCACCATGATCAAGGAGATGCGCGAGCACGTCGAGCACGGGGACGCGCTCGCCTACTCAGAGCTCAATTCCCGCTTCCACCAGATCATCTGGGCCGCCGCCGACCATCCGACCGCGGTGCGCCTGGTCGGCGGCTTGAAATCCCAGGCCATCCGCTTTCAGTACCAGACTGCGCTTCGGCCGGGACGCGCCGAGCGTTCGCTGCGCGAGCACGAGGCCATCTTCGGCGCGCTCAAGGCGCATGACGAGGACCTGGCCGAGTCCGCCATGCGCGAACACCTCGCCGAGGTCCTCGACACGCTGCGCTGGGCGATCGACGGGCACCCGCCCGTGGCGCCCTGGCTGCCGGGCTAGGGTCGCTAGTCGCGCCGCCTCGCGGCGGACTGCATCCTGACCAGGTCGTAGACGGTCCGCAGGCGGGGCACCTCCACCCCGGTTTGAGAGGCGAGCTCGATCACCGCGCCGAGCAGCGCGTCGATCTCCAGCGGCTTGCCGGCTTCGAGGTCCTGCAGCATCGACGTCTTGTGCTCGCCGACCGCGGCTGCGCCCTGGATGCGCCGCTCGATGCTGACCGGGATCTCGACCTCGACCGACCGCGCCACCGCGGCGACCTCCTCCATCAGCCTGCGCACCAGCCCCCGGCCGTCCTCCGTGGCGAGCATGCCGGCGAGCGTGGCGCCGGTCAGCGCGCTGGCCGGGTTGAGCGTCGCGTTGCCGAGCAGCTTGAGCCAGATCTCAGCCCTCAGGTTGGCCTGCACCTGCGCTTTGAAGCCCGCCGCCGCGAGCATGCCGGCGATCGCCTGCACGCGTTGGCTCTTCGACCCGTCGGGTTCGCCCAGCGAGAACCGGTTGCCCTCTTCGTGCTCGATCACGCCGGGCTCGACCAGCGTGGCGGCGGGGTAGACGACGCAGCCGACGACCTGCTCGTAGGGGATGCTGCGGTTGATGATCCCGCCCGGGTCCACGGTCTCCAGGTGCCGGTCCCGGAAGTACCACCATGGGATGCCGTTCATCGCGCCGACCACCGCCGCGTGCTTCGAGAGCGCAGCCCCCAGGGCCGGCGCGGCGCCTGGGATGCCGTGCGCCTTGAGCGTGATGAACACCACGGCGGCTCCGGCGATGGCCCCCATGTCGTCGCTGCATCGCGGACGGACGGTGAACTCCCCTCCCGGGCCGCGGACCGTCAGCCCACGGCTCCGCATCGCGGCGAGGTGAGCCCCGCGCGCGATCAGCGTGACATCCTCGCCGCTGCGCGCAAGATTCGCGCCGAGCAGCCCGCCGATGGCTCCCGCGCCGACGATGGCGACCGTCACTGTCGAGGGTTCAAGGCGTCCGCCACGGACCGGCGCTGGATCTTGCCCGTGGCCGTGCGCGGGATCTGCTCCACGATGTACAGCCTGCGCGGCACTTTGTAGTCGGCCAGCCGCTCGCGCGCGAACGCGATCAGCTCCTTCTCGGTCGCGTCGCCCTTGAGCACGACCGCCGCCACCACCTCCTCACCCCATGTCGGGTGAGGTGAGCCGAAGGCCACCGCCTCGCCGACGGCCGGGTGCTGCAGGAGGGCGTCGTCGATCTCCCTCGGTGCGATCTTCTCGCCGCCGCGGTTGATCATCTCCTTGAGCCGGCCGACCAGCGACAGGTATCCGGCCTCGTCGAGCCGGCCCTGGTCGCCGGTGCGAAACCAGCCGTTCGTGAAAGCCTTCGCGTTCGCTTCCGGGTTGCTCGCGTATCCGTCGATCACGCTCGGGCCCTGGATCACGACCTCCCCCTGCGCGCCTTCCGGCTGAAGGGAGCCGGCCTCGTCCATGACGCCGATGCGCACGCCGGTCCCGACGCCAACGGTGCCCGGACGTCGTTCGCCCGGGGGCAGGGGGTTGGAGGCCATCTGGTGCGACGCCTCCGTCATGCCGTACGCCTCGAGCACCGGCGCGCCGAACCGTGACTCGAGCTGTCGCATGGTCTCCGGCGAGAGCGCGGAGGAGCTCGAGCGGACGAAGCGGAGCTTCTCCGCACCCTGCGGGCGCTCGCCGCGATTGCGCATGAGCAGCATCTGGTGGATGGTGGGCACTGCGGAGTACCAGGTCGCGCCGCTCTCCAGTGCGACGGGCCAGAAAGTCATCGGATCGAACCTGGGTGGCACCACCACCGTGCCACCCGAGCTGAAGGTCGCCATGGTCGATGCCATCAGGCCGTGGATGTGGAACAGCGGCATGACGCAGAGCGCGACGTCGTCAGGCGTGAGCGCATACGTGCCCGCGATGTTCCGCGCGGAATGGAAGAGGTTGCGGTGGCGCAGCGGGACGAGCTTGGGACGGCTTGTGGTGCCGCTGGTGTGGAGCACAAGGGCCACGTCGTCCTCGTCGGGCGAGCCGGCGGATCGCGAGCTGTCGCGTGGCGCCTTGCTTTCGAGCACGATGCGACCGTCCCCGTCGAAGGCCGCCTCGATCGGAATCGCGGCGGTGGACAGAGCACGGCGCGCCGCCTCCGCCTGTCCTGGAGGCACGACCAGCGCCCGCGCCTCGGTGTCCTCCAGGTAGAAGCGAAACTCGTCCTCTTTATATGCGCCGTTGAGGGGCGCCGCGGTGCCGGTTGTCGCTGCCGCGAGAAACATCACTATCGCCTCGGCGCTGTTCGGCAGCACGAGCGCGATCCTGTCGCCGCGTCCCAGCCCGAGGCTCGCGAGCACGTCCGCCGCGGAGGTGACCTGGCGGCGCAGGTCGCGGTAGGAGAGCTCGATGCCGCCCGGCACGCTGATCGCGACGCGATTCGGGTCTCCGCCGTCGAGAAGCTGGTTCAGGACCCCGCCGGCCACGGCACCAAGCTACAGGGTCAGCGCAGGCGACCGTCGCGCCTCAGGCGCTGGCCGATGAGGCGTGCGCACTCGCGCATCAGGTCGAGGATGTCCTGCTCGATCTGGATCTGCTCCTTGCTCGCTCCGCAAAGCGTGCCGAAGAAACGCCCATCCGAGGTGAAGACGGGGTACGACACGAAGGTGCGGATCTCGAGCAGCCGCGCCACGCTGCTGCGCGGGAGCTGCTTCTGGGCGTCATCGGTGTAGTGGGGTCCGCCCTCGACCACGAACCTGCATACCCCCTCCGACCAGGGCAGCGACACGTCCTCCGGGATGTGAAAGACGCTGCTCGTGTTGTGGGCGAACAGGATGCGCTGCTCGTCCTCGCGCAGCCTTGTCTCGGCGAGGTACGTCGAGCTCAGGCCGGTCAGCTCGACCAGCCGCACGAGCAACCCGCGGGCGAGGGTCTCGAGGTCTTCGCCGCGCGATGCGGCTTCAGCGAGCAGCTCGCGCGCTGTGGGTGCCATCGATCCAGTAACGGTAACTCCCGACCTCAGGGGTCAGGTCCCCGGGGCGGAGCTCGAGATCCTGCGCACGGACAGGTACAGACAGATCCACGCCACGGCGATGAGCACGGCCGCCAGGACGTCGCTGGGCCAGTGGGCGCCGACGTCGATTCGGCTGAGCCCGTTGGCCATCACGACCAGGGCGCCGACGACCCAACCGGCGACCTGTGCCCATCGAGGCAGAAAGCGCAGCCCAAAGCACACCATCAGGACCGTCACGATCGTCACGACGAACATCGTGTGACCGCTGGGAAAACTGGAGCCTGGCGGGTGCTCGTGGACGAAGAGGACCTGGCTCGGGGTCGGGCGGGCCCTCGCCACAAGGTGATTCAGCAGCACGTACCAGACGGCCGTCACGCCACAGCCGAGCGCGACCAGCCAGGTGCGACGGTTGAAGATCAGGATCGCGATGAAGATCACCGCCTCGAGCACGGCTCCTTTCGCGTCGCCTATCCAGCTGAAGACCGGGAACGTCAGCGCGAGCGGGCCCCAGTTGACGGCCTGTATGTCCCGCTCGAGGGTCACGTCCTGTGGGATCGAGGGATGCAGGTCGATGTAGACGCTCGCCACGGCCGCGGCCGCCGCGAGGATCAGCCCCAGGACCAAAAGACGTTTGTCCGCCCAGCTCACAGCGTGAAAACGCGGCGCTCACAATATCTGCCCATGATCGGCAACATCTTCTCCTGGCTGACGACCGCGCTCTTCGGCGCGACCACGCTCCTTCTGGGCTTCGAGTCCTGGGCGCTCCTCACGGGCAACAAGCCGATCACCGATTACGTTCGCCCCGCGGTCCATACGTATCCCGGCATCGCTTTCGCGGTCGCCGTCGTGATCGGCATGATGCTCGGCCATTTCCTGTGGGGGCCCGCGCGAGGCCGCACCGCACCGCCGGCGCCAGGTGAGCGCAGGTGAGGTTCACACCCGAGGCGATCCTCTCGCTGCTCGCGACCGCCGCGTCGCTGATCGTCTTCCTGCTCATGCTCGAGGAGTCGATCGCGCTGCGCCACGGTCGTGATCCGATGAGCAACGGCGTGAGGGCCGCGGTGCGGCGCATCCCTCGTGTCATGTATGCACTGGCGGTCGTGATCGGCATGCTGCTCGGCCACCTGCTCTGGCCGTAGAGACCGCAGCGTCGGTTTCGCTCGCGGAGGGGCGGACGCAGTGGGCGGGCACCGCCATGGCGCTGGTGTCGGCCGTCGCCTTCGGCTCGCTGTCGATCCTGGCGAAGTTCGCCTACGCGTCAGGCCTCGGCACCTCGCAGCTGCTCGCGTTCCGATTCGTGCTCGCGGCCGGCGGGATGCTTGCCCTCTCATTGGTCGCGCGGCAGAGCCCGACCCGCCTGCCGCGGCGGCGAATCCTCACACTCTTCGCAGTCGGCGCGGTGATCTACACAGGCCAATCCCTGGCCTATTTCACGGCGCTGCGGTCGCTTCCCGCCTCACTCTGCGTCCTCATCGTCTACATGTACCCGAGCCTCGTCGTCCTCGCGGCTTGGCTCTTCCAGCGCCGGGCCGTCTCGCGATGGCATTTGCTCGCGCTCCTCGCGAGCTTCGCCGGCCTCGTGCTGCTGGTCGGCGGGGCCGAGCTTCGACTGTCGTGGGCGCTGCTTCTCGCGGTCTCGGCGGCCGTGATCTACACCGCCTACATCATGGTCGGCGAGCGCGTGATGGCGGGCACACCCGCCCTCCCCGCCAACGCCCTGATCATGTCAGGCGCCGCGCTGAGCTTCTGCATCCTCGCAGGCGGGGGCGGTCAGCTGTCGCCACCGGCGACGGCGCACCAGTGGGCCGCGGGTGTGGCGATCGCGGTCGTGCCCACGATGGTCGCGGTTTCCCTCTTCATGGCGGCGCTGCCGCGCATCGGCGGAGCCAGGGCGGCACTGCTCAGCACCCTCGAGCCGGTGATCACCGTGGTCCTCGCCGTCGTCCTGCTGGGCGACCGGCTGGCGGCGGTGCAGGTCCTGGGCGGCGGACTCGTGCTGGCGGCGGTGGTTTTCGTCCAGACCGCGCACCTGTGGAGCCCAAAAGCCCCGCTCAGGTGAGCCCCGAGCCTCAGGCGAGCCGGTCGCGGAGGTCGCTGAGGATGGGGTGCAGCTCGTGGGCGCCCTTGACGCCGGTCAGGTCGAGCCCCCAATCGCGCTTGGCGAGGACGAAGGGGTGCAGCTGCTCGCCGCCGATCGAGCCGTGCCCGCCCGCCTGGTTCTCGAAGTTGACCTGCCTGTCCTCGAAGAAGCGGCCGAACAGCACGAGGTCTCCCGCGGCGCGAAACGAGTTGAGGCGCGACAGCTGCGACAGGAGGACTTCAGGGTCGTCATAGCCGGCGAGCATGCTGCGGACCGCGTCGCCCTCCAATTGCCGGCCGGCCACGAAGAAGAGGTCACGCTCCCCTTCGCGGGCCATCACAAGAGCGATCTTCTCGTGCGCGGACAGCCGGGCCGCGAGGTCGGGATGGGCCGCGGCCAGCTCGGGATAATCGAGTCGCTCGTCGCGGTCTGCGAAGTAGACATGGGCGAGGCCGCCGGAGCTGGTGACGATGACCTGGCCGCTCGCCTCCTGCTCCGGGGGCCCGAACGTCCTCGCTTTCGTCTCGCTCACGCGGTGGCCTGGCAGCAGCTCGGCCAGCACCTCGCCGAGCGGCCGCCCATGGCCGGCCGTGAACGGCTGCGTCTCGATCTGGCCGTGGTCCGAAAGCACGAGCAGCTCGTAGCCGTCGCCTCGCGCGTTTGCGATCTTCTCAATGGATCGGTCCACGTGCTTCAGGACGTCGACCACCGCCGGGTCGTCGGGACCGAACGCGTGGCCGGCCTCGTCAAAGGCATAGAACCCCGCGTAAATCGGCGCGAAGCCCTCCCGCATGGCCTTCTGCACCGCGTAACGCGTGAGGTGGTGGATGAAGATCTCTTCGATCGCGTTCGTGAAGACGTAGCTCCGCGCCGGGCGGCTCCCTCGCGAGCGTGAGGTCACGTATTCGTTGGCGGTGCGGGCCAGCACGGCAAAGGCCTGCCACACCCAGTCGCCGAGGTGGACGGGGTTGGCGAGGTACGGGAGGAGGACGGTCCACGCCGAGCGCGACTTCTCGTCCTTGGAGTACGAACGGTCCTGGTACGCGATGCCGAAGTCGTCGCGCGCTCCTGCCGGGTAGCAGGCCGCGATGCACGCGCCGCCTTCGGTGAGTGGATGAGAGCCGCGGAAATACTTGTCCGCCACCTTTTTGAAGGTGGAGCGGGCTCCGAACTGCACGAGCACCCTGCGTTCCCTGTCCCACCAGCGGAAGCTCGGAATCTCAGAGTTGTCGCCGTAGAGGATGCCCGCCTGCGCAAACGGCGTGGTCGAAGGCACCCCGCATCGATAGCGGTGCGGCACGTATCCCTCGGCATCGATCAGGTGCTGCACGAATGGCATGTCTCCCTTGCGCAGCGCTTCCTCGAGCGAGTCCGCGCCGACGCCGTCGATGTGCATCACGACCAGCCCCTTGCCCACGACCTACAGCTCCGCGAACACCGGAACATGATCCGAGGCTCGCACCTTCAAAGTCCAGGCGCGATGCCTGGCGGGGACGTCGCCGTGCACGTAGATGGCATCGAGCTTCTGTCGCGTCCAGTGGGTGCTGCGGATGCCGCGGCTGAGCTCGACGAGGCCGGCCTCGTGTGCCGCGGCGCGCAGGCTTCGCCAGAGGGCCAGCTGCGGCGGCCCGAAAGTATTCAGGTCGCCGGCGAGCACCGTCAGCGGCACCGCCGGTCGCGCTCGTGAATCGTCGATCACAGCACGCAGCTGCTGCAGCTTGTGCGCGAACCCGATCACGTCGAGGTGCATCACGTAGACGCGAAGCCTCGTGGACTCGAGCCTGAGGGCCATCCGGCGTTGAGGCCGCACCGCGCGCAGCAGCGCCTTCTCCGTACGTGTCATCTTCACTGTCTCAACGCGCGCCAGCGACACGATCTCCGGCCGCCGCGGTGAGAACACGCCGCGCCGCCAGACCAGGGCGTTGGCCTGCTCATGCCGGCGGTGGACCTGAGCGGTCGCCTGGAAGAACGAGTAGTCGGGGCCCAGCGACTGCGCGATGGCCTCCGCGTCGGGCTTGTCATCGTGGACGGAAGCCTCCTGGATCGCGAACAGGTCGAGGCCGCGAAAGTCGTCGCGGCTCTCCACCGTGTCGAGGACGGCATCGAGGCGCAGGCCGAGCTGGATGTTCCAGGTGCAGATGCGCATCTGAAACGAGAACGCCGAGGCAGAGCGACCGACTTCCGTCGTCGAAATGCGCTCGTTTTGCCAGGGCTCCCGCGCTCGGGCCTCGAGGCATATCTTGGTGGCCATGCCCGCGACGGAGAAACGGCCCTCGGCGACGACCCTCGACGACCTGGCCGCGACCGGACCCGACGAGCTGATGGCCCTGTACCGCCAGGCGCGCACGCCCCGCCTCGAGGACCTCGATGGCAAGCTGACCGGACGGATGCTGGCGGTCCCCAGGCTGCAGAAGCCACACGTCCGCGCGCTCCTCGACAGGTTCTCGCGATCGCCGCTCTTCCCGTGGCAGGGCAAGACCTTCGAGCACGAGACGGCCGACCACGGTCATGGCGTCAACCGGCTGCTCGGCGAGCGAGTGACCTGGTTCCGCTTCCACACCTACGTGGGGCGGTCGCATGCGGGAGATTTCGAGGCGGTGCACCTCGACTACAGCCACGACGGCAACCCGCCACTCGTCCGCAAGGTCAAGGACGAGGTGCGCGAGGTCGCACCGGGCCTGTGGCTCGGTCTTGCCTACCTGACGATGCGTGATGGCGAGCACCTCGGCTGCTTCTTCGGGATCTCGAAGAGCTCTTCCTGAACCATCTCGCGCAGCTCGACTACCTCTACACGCCAAGCACCGACGTGGTGGCGGACGCGCGCTACTACACCGACGTCCTCGGCGGTCGCCTCGCGTTTGCCGTCGAAGGCATGGGCGCAAGGGTCGCCATGGTCGAGCTGACCCCCGGGCCGCCACACATCCTGCTGACCGACCACCTGGATGGGGACCGGCCGGTCTACATCTACCGCGTCGACAACCTGCGCAAAGCGGTCGCCGATCTGAAGAGAAAGGGCTTGAAGGGCGAGCGGCGGCTCGAGATCCCGATGGGCCCATGCTCCTCGTTAGTGACACCGCGCGGCCATCGCCTGGCCATGTATGAGCTGGCACGGCCGGGCGTGCTGGAACATTTCATGGGCCGTCGGGACTTCTGACAAGGAGAATATTGGCCGGCCGGTTGCATCAGGTGAGAGAGTGAGCAAGAAGCGCTGGATCCTCGTCGCGGCGGTGCTCGGCTCGGGCATCGTCTTCCTGGACTCGACGGTCGTCAACGTGGCGCTGCCGCGGATCGGCCGCGACCTTCCGCGCACGTTCCTCGGCGTCCTGGAGGGCCAGTCGTACGTCTACAACGCCTACCTCCTGACGCTGTCCGCCCTGCTGATCCTCGCGGGCGCCCTCAACGACTACTACGGCCGCAAGCGGATGTTCCTCGTCGGCCTGCTCGGCTTCGGCGCCACGTCCGTCTTGTGCGGCCTCGCTCCCACCATGGAGCTGCTCGTCCTGTTCCGTGTGCTCCAGGGCGCGGCGGGGGCGATGCTCGTGCCCGGTTCGCTCGCTCTGATCACGACCAACTTCTCGGGTGAGGAGCAGGGTCGCGCCTTCGGGTTGTGGGCCGGGGCGTCCGGGCTGACCACGATTCTCGGCCCGCTCGTCGGCGGCCTTCTCGTCGACACGATCTCGTGGCGGGTGGCGTTCCTGATCAACGTGCCCCTCATCGCGGTCGCCGCGTGGGCGACATGGACGCATGTCGGCGAGAGCCGTAACGAGGAGGCGTCGCCGCACTTCGACTGGATCGGCGCAGGCATCGTCGCGCTGGCCGTGGGCGGGCTCGCCTTCGGCACGATCTACGGCCAGCAGAGGGAGTGGCGCGACCCGGCCGGCTTCGTCGCCATCGGGGTCGGGGTCGTGGCACTCGTCGGCCTGCCGCTCTGGATGATGCGATCCCAGCATCCGCTGATCCCGCTCGGGCTGTTTCGATCACGCAACTTCGCCGTGACGAACCTGTCCACGCTCCTGATCTACGGCGCTCTGTACGTGACCTTTTATTACATAGCGCTGTTCCAGCAGGGCACGCTCGGTTACACCGCCGCCGCGGCCGGCGCCGCCGGCATTCCGGGCTCGCTGTTCCTGATCTTCCTGTCGCCTCGATTCGGCGCGCTGTCCGCGAAGTACGGCCCGCGTTGGTTCATGGCCGTGGGACCGGTGATCATGGCGCTCGGCCTGCTGTGGATCGCGCGCGTCCCGGCGAACAGCGTGCCGTGGAAGCTCAAGCCCGGAGACCCGAGCAGCTACATTCCGTCGCTTTCGTGGGCCACCGATTTCCTGCCGGGCTCGATCCTGTTCGGCCTTGGGATCTGCATGCTGGTGGCCCCGCTCACGACGGCCCTGATGACGTCTGTGCCGGCGCGCAACTCGGGCCTTGGCTCGGCCATCAACAACGCGATCTCGCGCGTCGGGCCGCAGCTCGCCGGAGCGCTGATCTTCATCTTCCTCACCGCCAACTTCTACGCGCAGCTGGCATCTCGGCTGACGGGTGTCGACGTCTCGTCCACTACCTTCCGCAACCGCGTGAGCCCGCTGAACACGCCGCCGGACCCAACCCTCGTCGGCGTCGTGCGCGACGCCTCGACGTCCTCGTTCCAGATCGCGATGCTCATCGGGGCGGCCCTGCTGCTGACTGGAGCGTTGGTCAACGCGATAGGCATCCGCAACGCGGCTGCTCAGAAGAAGGAGCCGGCCGAAGCGGCCCCAGCCGCGGCGACGTGAGCCGCTTCCGCGATGAGATCGCCGAGCAGCCGCGGGTGCTGTCCCGGATGCTCGAGCGGGGCCGCGACCTGGAGGCGATCGGGTCGCGCATCCGTGAAATGGGTCCGCGAGGTTTCCTCATCGCGGCAAGGGGCAGCTCCGACCACGCCGCGCTTTATGCCAAGTACCTTTTCGGCACTCGCAACCACTCGCTGGTTGCGCTCGCCGCGCCCTCCCTTTTCACGCATTACTCGCACCCGCCGATCCTCGCCGGCCAGTGCGTGATAGGCATCTCGCAGTCGGGTGCCTCACCCGACGTGATCGCCGTGGTCGAGGAGGGGAGGAGGCAGGGATCGCTCACCCTGGCGATCACGAACGACGCCTCATCGCGGCTTGCCGCGGCAGCCGAGCTCGTGCTTTCGCTGGAGGCCGGTCCCGAGAACAGCGTGCCCGCTTCGAAGACGTACACCGCGAGCGTCCTCGCGCTGGCGCTCGTCTCGCAGGCGGTCGACCCTGATCCCGATTTTCACGCCGCCCTCTCCCGGGTCCCCGGCGCCGTCGCGCAAGCGCTGGAAAAGGACGGCGAGCTCGAGCCACTGGTCGCGCCGCTGCTGGGGCCGCGTGCGGTCGTGCTC
This sequence comes from Candidatus Dormiibacterota bacterium, assembly GCA_035279525.1. GTDB lineage: Bacteria > Chloroflexota > Dormibacteria > Dormibacterales > Dormibacteraceae > DATEHQ01. The sequence continues at coordinate 11,867 of DATEHQ010000046.1, read as the reverse complement.
GGGCGGGGCTTCAACTTCTCGACCGCCGAAGAGATTGCGCTGAAGCTGACGGAGACGAGCTACGTCCTGGCGCGCGCATGGTCGGTCGCGGACTTCGAGCACGGTCCGATCGCGGTCGTCGAGCCCGGACTGCCAGTCGTCCTGGTCGAGGCCGGGGGCCCGGTGGCCGCCGCGATCGACAGCGTGGGCCGGAAGCTGACCGACCTCGGCTGCAGAGTGATGGGGCTTTTCGACGGCGTGCCGGGGGACGGGCCCGACCCCTTTACGGTGGCGCTGCAGTCCGGCCTGCCCGAGGAGCTCACGCCGATCACGCTCGCGGTGCTGGGCCAGCTGCTCTCACACAGGGTCGCGGTCGCCCGCAACATCGATCCCGACCGCCCGAGGGCGCTCAACAAAGTCACCCGAACCTGGTAGGGCACTTCAGGGCCCGCGTTACCACTTCGAGATGGCAACCGTCGTGCGCTACGGCCCGGGGGAGGACGCGAAGGACTTCACGCCCGGTGACTTCGTGCTCGCCCACCGGCATCACGTCATAGCGCGGCTGATCAGCCTTGCGCAGAAGAGGCGGTTTCACGGACGCGACGTGGTGTTCGCGCACTGGAGCCACGCCGCTGTGGTCGTCGCCCCCAACGGCGACCTCGTCGAAGCGGAAAGCATGGGCGTCGTGCGCAGCCCGATTTCGAAGTATCACGAGAGCGAGTACCACCTGATCCGGCTGGGGCCCGATTTCATAGAGGCCGGCCGGTCGCGCACCGTCGCCTACGCGGAGGGACAGGTCGGCCAGGGCTTCGGCTACCTCGCGATCGTCGGCGCCATGCTGTACCTGCTGTTCGGTTGGCACCTTCGCCTCGTGAGGCGGAACCACGAGATCTGCTCTGGACTGGTGGTCCGCGCGCTGCAGGCGGGCGGGCAGCTGCGCGAGCTGGACCCGGTCCTCACGCTGCCGGCCGACCTGGCCAAGCGCTTCGGCGCGCGGCCGTGATTAGATGAGCTAACGATGGCGACGCTGATCGACCGCGCGCAGCTGCAGCGCATGGTGCGCGACGGCGCGCAGCTGATCGAGGTGCTGCCGGCGAAGGAATACGCGGAAGACCATCTGCCCGGCGCCGTGAGCCATCCTCTGCGCGATCTCGAGGCTGACGCCGACCAGATCGATCGCCACCGGCCGATCATCGTCTACTGCTGGGACGGGGCTTGAGACATGGCTCCCAGGGCCGCGGCGCGGCTCGAGGCGATGGGTTTCCGAAACCCGTACGAGTACAAGGCCGGCAAGCTCGACTGGATGGCGGCCGGGTTGCCCACGGAAGGGGAGAACGCAAAGCACCCGCGCGCGGGGGACGTGGCGCGCAAGGACGTCGCGGTGTGCCACCTCGAGGATCGGCTTTCGGACGTACGCGACGCCGCGCGTGCGACGGGGCTGGAGGTGGCGGTCGTCGTCGACACCGAGCGAGTGGTGCTCGGCTTGCTGCGGGCGAAGGAGCTGCGGAAGGAGCCGGACCTGACGGCGCAGAAAGCGATGCGGCCGGGGCCCAGCACGTTTCGGCCTTACGTCGCGATCAAGGAGATGGCCGATTACATGGTCGAGCACAGCCTCGAGAGCTCGCCCATCACCACGTCCGACGGAAAGCTGGTCGGCGTCCTCTTGAAGGAGGTCGCCGTGAAGGAAGCCGAGGGATGCCCCGACTGCGTTCGGAAGATGATCTAAGCGTCCAGGCGCCTGGTCAGCAGCTCGCGCGGCGGGTCCGGCGGCCCGAAGAAATCGTCGATCCAGCTTTCATGGGACGCGACCTCACCAGGCGGCACGCTGAAGCGTTTCCAGCCGTTCGCCTCGAACCACTCCGGGCATTCGGGGTTGATCAGGGCGATCAGGCCGCGACGCGCCGTAACGCGCCTCAGCTCGGCCAGGACCGAAGGCTCAGGGCCGATCAAGCCGCAGGCCGCGGTCAGGTCGGAGCATCCATCGCGCAGGGGCAGGGCTTCGGCCCAGCCCGCCACGCGCTTCACGGCGGGCAGGCGTTGGGAGATCAGGCGGCGCAGGCCGCTCGACGGCTCGATGGCGACCACGTCCCGGCTGCGCTCGGCGAGGTGCACCGTGAGCCGGCCGCTGCCCGCGCCGACGTCGACCGAGCGACCCACGCGGCTGGGCAGGGCCTCCACGATCGCAGGCTCGATCGGCTCGACCCCGGCCAGGGCGTCCCATCGCTCAGGCTCGAGGTGATAGACGAACGTCCAGAAGAGAGCCCGGCGCAAGCGCTCGACCGCGGCCGGGTCGTGGCGCGCCAGCAGGATGCGCTCGTCCTCGGGGACCAGGGCCAGCTCGTGCGCGCGGACAGCGGCCGGAAGGCGCTCGACATCGCCGTACTCGAAGTGCCTCCACCCGGGCGGCGCCGCCTGGACGGCGCGGGCGTAGTCCATCGCCTTCCACCCTCAGACTGACAGGCCGTGAGGATCGCCGTCGTCGCGTCGCCAGTCGCGCCGCTGCGCCCGGCCCAGCTCGGCGGCGCCCAGGCGTTCGTCAGCGACCTGGCCTCGGGCCTCGCCTCGCGGGGGCACGAAGTTGCCCTTTTCTGCGCGCAAGGTTCCGCGGTGGCGGGCGTCCGGCTGGTCATGGTCCCGGTGCCGCCCGGCGCGGAAGCGGCGCTGATCATGCCCGGTGGGCCGGTGCCGGCTCCGTCGCCCGTGGTGGACTCGGCCATCGAGACGCTGTTCGAGCTCGTTCGGGCCTGGCGGCCGGACATGGTCAGCCAGCACGCGTTCGACGCACCCGCTTTTCGTCACGAGGCCGGCGCGCCGGTCCTCCACACGCTGCACATGCCGCCACTCGTGCCGGCCGTGGTGGAAGCGGTGGAGGCCGCCCCGCCGCAAAGCCTGGCCACCGTCTCCCGGTCGTGTCTCGCCTCATGGAGAGCGGCCGGCGTGGAGGTGGGACGCGTGCTCTACAACGGTGTGCCCGACCTGCCGCTCGGCCGTGATCCGGTGGAGATGCGCGCCCTCATCGCTGGTCGGATCTCTCCGGAGAAGGGCGTGGAGCAGGGCATCGCCGCGGGCCTCGCCGCGGGTCTCGCCGTGACCATCGCGGGAGCGCATTACGATCCCGGCTACGTGGTCGACCTGGGGAAATGCGAGAACCTCGGCTCGCTTCCGCGCGACGAGCTGCATCGCGTGATGTCGCGCAGCGCCGTGACCGTTTGCGCCGTCCGGTGGGACGAGCCTTTCGGCATGGTCGCGGCGGAGGCGCAGATGGCCGGCTGCCCGGTGGCCGCGTACCGGCGCGGTGCGCTGCCCGAGGTGGTGGAGGAGGGCGTCACCGGCTGGTTGGCCGAGCCGGACGACGTGAAGGGCCTGGCGGAGGCGATCCGGCGATGCCTTTCGCTCGACCGAGGCGCGGTGCGGGCGAGCGCCCGCCGGCGGCTTGGGCTGGAGGCTGCGCTCGACCGCTACGAGGCGGCCTTCGAGGAGCTTTCCGCGTGACGCCCAAAGCCGTCGTCACCGGCGGCTCCGGTGGCATCGGTCGCGAGGTCGTGCGAGAGCTGCGGGCGCGCGGCTGGGACGTGACGTCCCTGAGCCGCCGTGAAGGCACCGACGTCTCGGATGAGAGGCAGGTCGTACGCGCGTTTCGCGGCTTCAAATCCCTGGACGCCCTGGTCAACTGCGCGGCGGTGCTGGTCAAGCGACCCATCACGCGGCTCACCGCGGAGGAATGGGACCTGCAGCTGGGCGCCGGCCTGCGAGGAGCGTTCCTGTGCAGCCGGGAGGCCTTTCGCCTGATGCGCCGCCGGGGAGGATCGATCGTCATGGTGTCGAGCCTTTCAGGGGTGGCCGGCGCCGAGAAGTTCCCCGGCATGGCCGCCTACGTGGCCGCGAAGTCCGGCCTGGCCGGTCTGACGGAGGCCCTGGCCGCAGAAGGCCGCCCCCACGGCATCCGCGTCAACGCGGTCAGCCCGGGTTCGGTCGACACCCCGATGCTGCGGATCGCAGGAGTGAAAGGGCCGGCGCTCCGGCCCGCAGACGTGGCGCGGATCATCGTCTGGCTGGCGTCGCCCCAGTCGTCGCCCCTTTCGGGTTCGAACCTGCGTTTGGATCCGCCGGAATCACCCGCCTGAGGCGGGCGTTCTACAGGTGAGAGCCATGGCTGGAGATACGAGCGTGCGCATAACCCGCCGCGCGACATTTGCCGCCGCGCACATCCTGTGCAGGCCGGAGTGGAGCGACGCGAAGAACCGCGAGGTCTTCGGGGCATGCGCCACAGACCACGGCCACAACTACGTCGTCGAGGTCACGGTGGGCGGAAGTCTTGACCCTGAGACAGGCATGGTCGTCAACCTCAAGCAGGTGGACAGCGTGCTGCGCCGAGAGTTCATCGACGCCGTCGATCACCGGCACCTGAACCGGGACGTCGAATTCCTGCGCGGGGTGGTGCCGACCGCGGAGAACATCGCGCTCGCCGCCTTCCATCGCCTCGAAGGCCATTTCTCGCCCGCGCGGCTCGTCAAGCTTCGCCTGGTCGAGTCGGAGAACAACGCCGCCGAGGTGTGCGCCGAATGAGCCTTCCAGAGCCGCTGCCCAGGCCGCAGGAGGAGCTCGAAGACGCGGCCCGGCGGATCCTCGGCGCGGTCGGGGAGGACGTCACTCGCGAAGGTCTTGCCGACACTCCTCGCCGTGTCGCCGAATCCCTCGCGTACCTGACCGAGGGTTACGGTGTCGATCCGCGCTCGGTGGTGCGCAACGCTCTCTATGAACACCCGGGCGACGACCTGGTCGCGGTGCGCGGGATTCCGTTTTACAGCCTGTGCGAGCACCACCTGCTGCCGTTCTTCGGGCGATGCCACGTCGGATACCTGCCTTCGGGAAAGGTCATCGGCCTGAGCAAGCTGCCACGGCTCGTCGACGTCTACGCACACCGCCTGCAGCTGCAGGAGCGGCTGACGCGGGACATCGCCGAGGCGATCCAGCACATCCTCAAGGCCAGGGGAGTCGCCGTGGTGATGGAGGCGAGGCATCTCTGCGTCGAGATGCGCGGCGTCGAGAAGCTGGACAGTGACACGGTGACGTCGTGCCTGCTCGGCGACTTCCGCGTCAACGCGACGCTGAGAGAGGAGTTCCTCGAGCTCACCAAACGGTGAGGTGCGGCTACCTCAGCGGATGGACCAGCTTGACTTCCACGACGCCGCCGCGCTCGCGCACCTTCAGCAGCGGCTGATCGAAGGTCGCCGGTCCGCCCATGACGCGGCCGTCGGCGAGGCAGAAACGCGACCCGTGCCATGGGCACGTGACCACAGCCCCATCGATCGAGCCTTCGTCGAGCGGGCCTCCGGCGTGGGAGCACACGGCGCCCATCGCGTAGAGCAGCCCCGTCCGGCGCACGATGACCACGGGCAGGCCGTCCGCGTCCACGCGGCGCATCTCGCCCTCGGGAAAATCATCACGCCTGCCCACGCGCACGTAGTCGGCCGGTCCGCCGGCGAACGCGTTGTGATTGACCGCGGTGCCCGTCTCGAACGTGAGGTGGCCGCCGATGTAGGCGGCGAGGATCGCGACCAGCCAGGCGAACGTCGTGAGGACTATCGCTTCGTTGCGCGCGCCCGGAACCCACAATCGCAGGGCAAGCGAGACGAGCTGAAGTCCGAGTACCGCGGTCATAGTCAGCCCGTGCAGGATCGCCGTGCGGCGCTCGTGGCCGGCAGTGCCGTGAAAGTCCGTGTAGCCGGTGATCGCGGCGAGGATCGCGCCCGCCACGCCGATCGCGAGGGCGAGGTCGCCGGTGACGGGCGGCACGCGGCCGGTGACGATGAAGAGCCAGTCGGCCAGGACGCCCACCGTCCACGCTCCCACCGGCAAGTCGGTGAGCGCTGGGTGCAGCGGATGGCCGAGCACGGTCGTTCCGTTCATGACGTCCTTGACCGCCGACCCGGCACGCCCCAGCGCCGCGTAAAAGCCGCCGACCGCCCGCTGCACCACGTCGGCGACCGGGTCGAGCCACCCCTGCGCGCGCACCATCCGTTCGAGCCGGCGTTCGCGCGGCTGGCGTGGCTCGATGATGCGTTGGATGCGCCGGCGATCGATTTCCATGCGTTGATTCGGGCGCGGCGGCGCCTAATCCGGTAACGCAGCCCGGTCGAGGCTTACCCGCGCTTGGGCAGGATGACCTTGAGCGCGCTGACCTCAGCCGTCACGCCGGCCGGTGTCGATCCGACCAGGAAGTTGTCGGCGTAGACCCGGACGCGTGGCTTCGTCTTGACCGAAAGCCTCCTGAACCTGAACACCTGGCTGTCGCCGTCATCCTTGTGCTTGAGCAGGGCTGACCTCAGGGCGCGGGCGACGATGTCGGTCCGCGTGCGCCCGGCGTGCACCGAGAACTCGAGGTAAGGATTGATGGGCGTCGCTTCGCTGATCGGCAGGTTGCTGCCGATCGACGACGTGTTGCTGAAAACCAGGGACATGGCCGAGCCGCTGCCCTCGATGTCGCCGCTCAGCTCGTACTGGAATCGCCGCGCCTCGATGAAGTTCTTCAGCCCTTCGGCGATTTCGCCGAACTTCAGGTCTTTCGCCGAGTCCCCGAGCGCGATCGTCTCGCCGAACAGACCGACAGTGCACGCCTCGAGGAAGATCTGACCGTTCACGCGGCCGAGCGTGATGGCGCGGGCGTGACCTTCCCTGATGATCGCGACGGCCTTGTCGACGTCAGTCGGAAGACCGAGCGCGAGGGCGAAATTGTTGAACGTGCCCAGCGAGATGATGCCGACGGGATGCTTCGAATCCGCCAGCCTGCGCACGATGAACTCCACGGTTCCGTCGCCGCCCGCCACGACCACTGTTGCCCGCGGGGTGATCAGCTTCTCGAAGTCCTTCTTGGGGTCGAAGTCGATCACCAGGTGGTCGGTAAACATCTCGCGCAACTTCGATTCCAGCTCGGCCGTCATGGAGCCCGCGCCGCGGCTGAGGATGAGGAGGCGGCTCGCCTTTGTGGTCGGTCCAGCCGCGACGCTGCTCATGCTCTGCTCCCCATCAGGCGGATCCATCGCGCGCACGCGAAGGAGTGGAATCCCAACGCGACAAAGCCCGCCGCGACGATTCCCAGCAGCAGGTGCCCGTACGGCTGAGCGAGAAGGAACAGGAAGGCGCCGCTGTAGCCATGGACCCGGTTGGGGTCGCGATGCAGGCCGCCCTGCACGACGAACCATCCGACGAGGGTGAACACCGCGCCGCGCGCGATGAATCCGATCCGTCCAAGCCCCTCGACCAGCTGCAGCTCGGTGGGGGTCATCTCCTCGCGCTTCAGGTCTTTCTTGAAGTCCGCGCGATAGGCCATCACGAACTGGTAGATCCCGACGGCGATCGCCACCACACCGATCGCCGTCGCCACCCACTTGCCGGCGGGGTACGCCAGGACGCGCGTGATGGTGGACTGCGTGCTGTCGCTCGACGCGCCGCTCCCGGCTCCAGCGAACAGCTGAAGCGAGAAGAGGGCGAGCGCGCTGTAGCTGATGCCGCTCCACACGAACCCGAGTCGCTCCACGATGCCCGGGGCATCCTTGCCGCGACGCAGCGGGTCGAAGATCGCTCGCACGAAACCCCACAGCGCATAGGCCGCCAGGCAGATCCCGACCGCGAGCAGCAGGAACCTGCCAAAGGGAGCGGCCGTCAGGGTCACTATCGTGCCCGTCGGGTCCGTCGCCTTGCCACCGACACCGAACGCGAGGGCGAGCGCAAGCGCCCCCATCACGGCGTACACCACCCCGCGGGCCACGTAGCCGGCGCGCTCCAGGAACTCGATGGCCGGGTTGGTCGCCGCGCGCTCGGCAGCGTGTTTGGCGGTGCCGGCGAGAACGTGGTTGCTCATCTCCACAGGAACGCTCCACCGTCCCTCTGCCACTCGTTAAGGTGGTTCCGATGCCTGCCCGAACCCACGAGCTGAGCCCCGCGCTGTGAGCTCGCCGGGGACGCTTCATGAGATGGGCGTCGTCGGCCTCGCCACGATGGGCCAGAACCTGGCCCGCAACCTTGCCTCGCGCGGGGTCCGGGTCGCGGTCTACAACCGCACGAGGAAGCGGACGGACGAGTTCATCGCCGGCCACGGGCACGAGGGCGAGTTCCGTGCGGCCGGCTCCCTCGAGGAGCTGGTGCGCCTGCTCACGCCGCCGCGGGCGGTCCTCGTCATGGTCAAGGCGGGACCGCCGGTCGACGAGGCGATCGACGCGCTGACGCCACTCTTGCAGCCGGGCGACACCATCATCGACGGCGGCAACTCGCTCTTCCACGACACGCGCCGCCGAGCGGCCGCCGCCGAGGGGCGCGGGCTCGGCTTCATCGGCAGCGGTGTCTCAGGTGGGGAGGAGGGTGCGCTGCTCGGGCCGAGCATCATGCCCGGTGGGCAGCGAGAGTCATACCGGCGCGTGGAGCAGATGCTGACCGCGATCTCCGCCAAGGTCGATGGGGTGCCCTGCTGCACCTACATCGGTCCCGACGGCGCGGGCCACTTCGTGAAGATGGTCCACAACGGCATCGAGTACGCCGACATCCAGCTGATCGCGGAGACCTATGACCTCCTCCGGAATGCCGCGGGGCTAGGGCCCGCAGAGGTCGCGGCGGTCTTCGGTCGCTGGAACGAGGGACGGCTGCAGTCGTACCTGATCGAGATCACCTCCCACGTGCTGGCGAAGCGTGACGGTGGGGATGGGAGATTTCTCGTCGACGCCATCGAGGACGAGGCGGAGCAGAAGGGCACCGGGCGCTGGACGAGCCAGTCCGCGCTCGAGCTTGGAGTCCCGCTGACCAACATCACGGAGGCGGTCTTCGCGCGCATGCTGTCGAGCCAGAAGGCGCAGCGCTCGACGGCGGCCGGGATTCTCCGGGGGCCCGCGGCCGGCAGGGCGGACCGCACGCTGGTGGACGATCTCGAGGGCGCGCTCTATGCCTCCAAGATCGTCGCGTACGCCCAGGGCTTCGAGCACCTGACCGCGGGCTCGCGTGAGTTCAGGTGGAACCTCGACCTCGGCGCGCTGGCCACCATCTGGCGCGGCGGCTGCATCATCCGGGCCCAGTTCCTCGACCGGATCAAAGACGCATACGCGGTCAGTCCCGACCTGGCCAGCCTCATGCTTGCTCCGTTCTTCCAGGAGGCCCTGGCCTCCGCCCAACCGGCGTGGCGCCGCGTCGTCAAGACCGCGGTCGACCAGGGCGTGCCGGTGCCCGCCTTCGCCTCATCCCTCGCTTACTACGACGGATACCGCCGCGCGCGTGGCCCGGCCAACCTGATCCAGGGCCTGCGCGACTACTTCGGGGCGCATACCTACCGCCGTGTCGACCGCGAGGGCGCGTATCACACCCGGTGGGCGCAAGGGGGCGACGAGGTGAAGACCGACTAGGGCGGATCGGGCTCCCGCGTGGGGAAGATGATTCGGAGCCCGGCATAGAGGACGATCGCCACGACGAGCCAGATAACGAGGTCAACGGCCAGTGTCACGACGACACCGAGCTTGACCATGGCGAGGTACACGAACGCGGCGAAGACCACCATGGCCAGGGCGCCCAGGACGGCCCCCTCGGAGTCGATCGCCGCCTCCTCCTTGCCGCTCTTTTTCTGGATCAGCGTGAGCGAAGCCGGCAGGATGGCAGGGAAGCCCAGGAAGACACCGCCGAGCTTCGGTCCGAACTTCATTCCGATCAGGCCCGCCACCAGCGAGATTCCGGCGCCGAAGCAGAACCTGATCGCGTAGTCCTTCAAGCCATGGCCGCCGACCTCCGAGGGCTCGACCTGCGGCATCGCGCTCCGGCTGCTCATCGGACGAACAACCAGTACAGGCCAAGCGCGACCATCGCCCACGCGATCCAGGCCAGGACGCTGCCGGCCGCCGCACCCAGGTGCTTGACCAGCAGCGCTGCCGCCGCGCCGTATGCGACGAGGCCGATCGCGCCGGCCACCATGCCGGCCGCGTATCTCACGTCCTTCGCCGCTCCGTCTGCGAGGCCGCTGACGAGAAGGCTGGCGGTGGCCACGGAAGGCGCGGCCGAGAAGAGGCCCGCGAACGTCTTCGGCTTGAGCATGTCGCTGACCAGCGAAAACGCGACCACGAGGGCACCGCCCGCGAGCACGCGGACTCCGAGCAGGACGATCTCCTTCAAGGTCGAGGGGCGGGCATTTCGCGCCGGGCGCGCCGCGTGAGGAGCGGGCGGAGACCGTTGGCCGCGGCGACGACGGCGGATCCGTTGCTCAGGAACGCGGCCACCGCCGGGTTGACGCCGCCGGCGATCGCCCCGCCAAGGCCGAGCGCGTTGGGCGCCGCGATGACCGCGATGTTCTGGTTCATCAGGTTGAGGCTCTCGCGCGACCTGTCGATCGCCCTGGGCAGCAGCTCGAGCCGGTCGTCGAGGAGCACGACATCGGAGGTCGCGCGGGCGACGTCAGCGCCTCCACCCATCGCGATCGAGAGATCCGCCAGCGAGAGCGCGACGCTGTCGTTGATGCCGTCACCGACCACGGCGACGCGGCGCCCTCCGGACCTGGCGCGGCGCACGAATTCAGCCTTCTGCTCGGGCGACATGCGGGCGTGCCACTCCTGAATCCCAAGGCCGTCGGCGACGCGGCGCGTGGCGTTTTCGACGTCCCCGCTCAACACCACGATGCGCCGGACTCCTCGCGCCCTCAGGTCGTCGATCGTGCTCGCGGCCTCAGGCCGCGCCTCATCGCTGAAGACGACCGCGCCGAGGCACTCTTTTCCGGACGCGACGATGACCTCGGACAGGCCGGCGCCGTTCAGGCGGTGGGGCACCTTGACGCCGCGCGCGTTCAGAAAGGCGCGATTGCCGACGAGAAAACGCTCGCCGGTCTGGAACTGCGCTTCCACGCCGAGGCCGACGTGGTACCTCGTCTTGATCCGGGCCGGCATCTCGAGGCCACGGTGCTGGACCTCCGCGGCAAGGGCGGCCGCGAGCGGGTGGTTGAGGCCGTGGTCCGCGGCGGCGGCGATGGCGAGCAGCTCGTTGTTGGCGAGGCCGTTCAGCGAGATGATCCCCGCGACCGCGGGCTGGCCGATGGTCAGCGTGCCCGTCTTGTCGAAGATGATGGTGTCGATCGTCGCCATGCTCTCCATCGCGGCCGCGCCCTTGAACAGGATGCCATCCCGCGCCGCGGCGATCAGGCTCGCCAGCATCGTGGTGGGGGCCGCCACGCGGATTCCCGAAGCGAGGTCGAAGATCAGGATCGCCGCCGCGCGCGAGGCGTTGCCGGTCAGGGCATAGACGATGGTCGCGGCGCCCATCACGGGCAGCACGAAGCGGTCGGCGATCCGCCGCGCGTGGTCCGCCATGCGCGTCTCACCGATGGGGGCCTTCTCGAGAAACGTCATGATCCGTCCAGCTCTCGACTCTGCGGCGGGACCGGTCGCTTCGAGCACAAGCTCGCCTTCGGTGACGACCGTCATGGCGAACACCGAGTCGCCCGCGGCCCGCGCCACGGGGACCGACTCTCCGGTCATCACCCGCTCGTCGACCACGGCGCGGCCGCTGACGACCGTCCCGTCGACCGGGATCCGATCCCCGCTGCCCACGGCGATGTTGTCGCCGGCACGGATGGTCGAGACCCGCACGGCGTGCCGGCGGCCCGCGACGAGCTTCCACGAGGTCGCGTTCTGGTGCGACATCAGGGCGCCCAGCTCGCGCCTCGAACGTGAGGCCGTCATGTCGCGGAGCAGCTCACCGCCTTCGACCAGCCCTCCGATCACCGCCGCGGTGAGCCACTGTCCGGTCAGCGCGGTGATCGTGAGCGCCGCGGCGTCGAGCGCGTCGACGCCGACCTTGAGCCGCCGCAGCCTGGTGAGGGCGCGGCGGAAGATCGGCGCCGCCCCCAGGCCGATCAGAGGCAGAGCGAG
>DATEHQ010000045.1:0-2794 GCA_035279525.1 Candidatus Dormiibacterota bacterium | reverse complement strand
GGCCGCCCTCGGGCCCCGGCGGAAGCGGCTCGCCGCCCGCCAGCGGCAGCACGAGCGCCTGGTCGGCGCCGAGCGCGACACGGGCGCGATCCGCGATCTCGCGCAGGGTCTCGGAGGGGAACGGGTCGGGCATGGTCAGATTGTGCTCGCGGTGTCCTGCCAGAGCCTACGCCGAATCGGGGAGGCGCATCCCCGAAATCGGGTAGGACCGGGCGCGTCCGGGCGGGCTCTAGACTGCCGCTGACCCGAGGGCGGTTAGCTCAGTTGGGAGAGCGCCTGCCTTACACGCAGGTGGTCACTGGTTCGAGTCCAGTACCGCCCACTTCGCTTGACCGTGGCGATCTCTTCTCAGGCCGGGGATTCCGCGGACGCAAAACGCTTGGCCAGATAGGCCTCTGCGGCCACGAAGTGCTCGTCGATCGACTCCTCACGACTGGCGTCCGTCGGAAGCCGGCGCCAATCGAAGATCTGCCACTCGTCCTTGGGAATGGCCGCCGCGGGGGATGCAGGTCGCTGGTTCGCCGGCCCGACGGAGTCCATCAGAAACCTGAAGAGGTGAGCCTGGGTGATAAGGATACGCCAGAGCATCGGCTTCGTGCGGGGATGAAAGTCGACGAACATTTGCGCTACTCGATCCGCCGGGATGTACGCCTTCGAGCGCTCGTCCTGAATAGCGGAGAGGAACTCGCCATACGTCACGCATCTCGCATCGCCCCCTGGAACGTCGAGCACCAACATACCCTCGACCATCTTTTCGACATGCTGGAGACCCAGATTCTGCCGGCGCGCGCTCGTGGTGTACAGGTTCGGGCCGTCGCTCCATGATCGATACACGGTCTTCATCGCCATGTACTGCTTGCGAATCTCGGGGTCCACCGTCAGGTCGAGCACGGTCAGCTGGTTCTGGCAGAGCCTCAGAACCGCCACAGGAGCGAACAGTCGATAGACGGAGGACGGCAGGTACGCCGGCGATTCGGCCCGAAGTCGGCTCTTGCCGTCGGTGTCGAGGCGACCGTCCCGAGCGGAAGTGGCGAGGCCGACGATGCGCCAGTACGCACTCTCGGAGAGTTCGACGAGTTGAAACAACAACGGATGGAACTTCTCGTAGAGGCGTCTGCGGGCTTCGTACTCGTATTCGCGCTGTGCTCGTGTCGCGTCGTGCTTCTCCGTCATATCTGCAAGCCGGCGATCCGTATCGCGCTTCGCCAGATAATTGACGGTCGCAACGCCAACCGCCGCGACTGCGGTGACATAGGGAACGACGATCTCAGCCGACGCCATGTGATACCTCCGTGTTCGCACGCGGGGTCAAGGTGCCCACCCCGGCGGCTCAGCCATCGGCGGCGGCCGTTGCTCTACCCTCATTCCTCACACGCCGAGGACCTGCCCTAGCTGAAGGAGCGAGTATCACACGGTCGATGCCTTGTCAAGCAGTCCCGTCGGGCTTCCGCCCAGCGTTGACGCGATGACGCGTGGATCCCTCATCGACCGTCGCGAGTACGCCGGTCTCGCCGGCTGCACGTACCTGAATCAGGCGTCACTCGGTCTCATCCCGCGGGCCTCGCTGGAGGCGAGCACCCGCTTCCTCACCGAGGTCGCCCAGCATGGGAATCTCCGTCTCTCTGACCACGCCGAGGCCGAGATCCTGGACTCGCTGCGCGCCGCCGCATCGGTGCTCCTCGGAGCGCCGGCCGGGGCGATCGCGGTCGTGGGCGGGGCGAGCGAAGGCCTGGGACAGGTTGCTGCGATGCTGTCCGGCGAGGATGGCGAGGTCGTCCTGGTGCCAAGCGACTTCCCGAGCGTGACGTGGCCCTGGCTGGCGGCGCACGAGCGTTCGGGGATGCGCATCCGCTGGGTCCGCGAAGCCGCCGGCGAGGATCTGACGAAGTCGCTGGTAGACGCCGTTGACGAACGAACCACCGTCGTCTGCGTCGGCGCGGTGCAGTACTCGACGGGCACGCGCATCGACGTTCCGGCCCTCGTGGAGCGGGCTCGATCGGTTGGCGCGCGCGTCGTCGTCGATGTCACCCAGATGGCGGGCGCCGAACCGGTCACGATGCATGCCTGGGGCGTCGAGGCTCTGGTCTGCAGTGGCTACAAATGGCTGTCCGCGCCGGGCGGTGTCGCTCTCCTCGCGCTCAGCGACGACCTCGTGGCGACCGTTCCTCCGATCGTCGGGTGGAAGGGGAGCGCCTCGCCCTTCGTCTTCACGCCGCAGGAGCTGGCCCTCGCGCGAGACGCCCGGCGCTTCGAGCTGTCCACGGTGTCCTACAGTGCGGCCGCCGGGCTGCTCGCGTCGATCCGTCTGTTGACCGAGACCGGGCTTGACTCGATACGTGCACATGCCGAGCGGCTGGCGGCGAGTCTCGTGGCGCAGACGGCACCGGCCGGCTGGTCACCCTACCGGCTCCTGAGCGACCGGTCCGCGAGCGGGCACATCGTCTCGCTCCGCCACCCGACTGCGGTGATCGAGGAAGTCCAGGCGGCGCTGGCCGACGAGCACCGGATCGTCACGAGCTCCCGCGGCGGCGGCATCCGCGTCTCGCTGCACGCCTACAACAACGACGATGACGTCCGCCTGCTGGCGGACGCGCTCGCGGCCTTGCCAGCACCCGGCGGGCGGGTGTAGACTCGCGGCCCGGAATGAGAACGTTCTCACTTCGAGCCTTCGCCGTCGCGGCCGCCGTGTGTGCTCTGGCCGCCGCGGGCGCCTGCGGAGGCGGCTCGGGCTCATCGGGCGGCGGCTCCGGCGGCGGGACGCCGGTGAGCGGCGGGACGCTGCTGGCAGGCATCC
>DATEHQ010000044.1:0-5315 GCA_035279525.1 Candidatus Dormiibacterota bacterium | reverse complement strand
CGCTCATGCAGGTGGTCTTGCCCGCGCCGTTCCGCCCGAGGAGCGCCAGCACCTTCCCGGCGTTCAGCGTGAACGACACCTCGTGCAGCACGTGGCTCTCGCCGTAGAGCGCGTCCACTCCCGACAGTGCAAGGGCCTCGTTCACCTAGTCTCCGAGATAGACCTCGCGAGTCTTCGGATCGGCGATGATCTCGGCGCGCGTCCCCTCGACGATCACGCTGCCGTAGTGCAGCACGGTGATGCGCTCGGCCAGGTCGAGCGCGGTGTCCATGTCGTGCTCGATCATCACCACCGTGGTCTCGCGCGGTATGCGCGACACCAGCTCCTTCACCGACGCGCGCTCCTCCCGCGACAGTCCCGCGAGCGGCTCGTCGAGGAGCAGCAGCTTCGGATTCTGCGCGAGCGCCATCGCGATCTCCACGCGCCGCTTGTCTCCGTACGCGACCTCGCCGATCGGACGCTGCGCGAGGTGCTCCAGGCCGACCAGCCTCAGCACCTCGCCGGCCTGCGCGTCGAGCCCGGTGTAGCTCGCGAGCGCGCGGAACGCTCCCCAGCGCTCGGAGCGCAAGCCGAGCAGCGACAGCACGATGTTGTGCTTGAGCGTGTCCCGGGGAAACAGCGTGATGATCTGGTAGGTGCGCGCGAGGCCGCGGTGGGCGCGCTGGTGCGGCTTCAACCTCGAGACCTCGTCGCCGAACAGGCGGATCGTGCCGCTGTCGCGCGGGAGGTCGCCCGTGATCAGGTTGAACAGCGTGGTCTTCCCGGCGCCGTTGGGTCCTATGATCAGGCGCCGCTCTCCGGGCATCACCGACAGCGACACCCCGTTCATCGCCGGGAGGCCGCCGAAGGACTTGTGCAGCTTCTCGAGCTGCAGCGCCGGCGTCATCGCGATCTCCAGCGCGTCCACAGGCGCCGCACGCCCGGCACCACGCCCTCGGGCATGAAGATCACGATGACCACGAACACGAAGCCCATGAGCATGTTCCACCGCTCGACGTAGGCGGATACGTAGTTCTTCATGAGCATCACGATGGCCGCGCCGACGATGGGGCCGGCGAGCGTTCCCGAGCCTCCCGCGATGACCCCGAGCAGCGCCTCGGCCGAGGTGGTGATCGAGAGCGAGGCCGGATGGATGTACTTGTTGTAGTACACGAACAGCAGGCCCGACACCGCGCCCCAGAACGCGGAGTAGACGAACGTGATCCAGCGCACCGTCCACACGGCGTGGCCGAGCGCGCCCATGCGCCGCGGCTGGTCGCGGGTGCCGCGCAGCGCGGCGCCGAAGGGCGAGGCGACGAACGCCGCCATGAGGGCGATCGCGACGACGGTCACGACGAGCGCGAAGTAGTAGAACGAGGTCGCGCCGTCGAGGCTGATGCCGAAGGGCATCGGACGCGTGAGGCCGCGCAGCCCGTTGTCGCCGTCGGTGACCGACACCCAGCGATACGCGGTGCCCCACAGCACCTGCGACAGCGCCAGCGTGATCATGAGAAACCCCAGGCCGGTCGCGCGCAGGGACACCCACCCGAACGCGCACGCGATGAGCGTCGCCCCGAGCAGCGCGGCCGGTGCGGTGAGCCAGTGGCCGAGGCCGAGCTTGAGGGACATCCAGGCCGAGATGTACGCGGCCAGCCCCAGCCAGGAGGCGTGGCCGAGCGACGGCAGGCCCCCGTAGCCGACGAGCAGGTTGAGGCTCGCGGCGAAGATCGCGGCGATGAAGATCTGGCTGGTGAGGTTGACGTAGTACTCGCCCGCGACCCAGGGGAATCCGGCCAGGGCGACCGCGAGCAGGATCCACGCGGCCCTGCTCATACGGTCTGGCGCCCGAACAGGCCTCGCGGGCGGAACGCGATGACCACGATCATCGGCAGGAACAGGATCACGTACGCGAGGTCGGGGAGCAGCGCGGTTCCGAAGGTGTAGATCGCGCCGATGAGGAAGCTGCCGACGAAGGCGCCGAGCAGGCTGCCGACCCCGCCCAGGATCACGACGATGAGGGCGAGCGGGAGCATGTCCGCGTCCAGGCCCGGATACGCCGACATGATCGGTCCTCCGACGATGCCCCCCGCTCCCGCGAGGGCGGCGCCCAGGCAGAACACCGCGGTGAAGAGCTTCGACACGGGGATGCCCACGGCGCGCGCCATCTGCATGTCGTCGACGCCCGCCCGGATCATGGCGCCGATGCGCGTGCGCTCCATCAGAAGGTACAGGGTGATCGCCGTGACGACGGCGATGGCGAGCACCACCAGCCGGTAGGTCGGGAATGCGACGCCGCCGATGCGAAGCGGCGCCTGCAGCGCCGCCGGCGTCTGCACCGGGATCGGGTCCCCGCCCCAGGCGATGAGGCAGAAATCGGCGACGATGAAGGAGATCCCGAGCGTCACCAGCACCTGGCCCAGCGCGTTGCCGGCAAGCGCCCTGAGGATGAAGCGCTCGATCAGCCCGCCGAAAACCGCGATCACCGCCCCGCCGATCAGCGCCGCGAGCCAGAGGTTCGGCACGAACTTGAGCACCGTGACTCCGACGTAGGCGCCCAGCATGTACAGCGACCCGTGCGTCAGGTTGGCGATGCGCATCAGCCCGAAGATGAGCGAGAAGCCCGCGGCGAGCAGGAACAGCAGCCCGCCCAGGGCGAGGCTGTTCAGCGTTTGGATGATCCAGTACTGCACAAAAAAAGGGCCGGACGCGCCGGCCCGGAGGTTCGACTCGTTTCTAGGGCTCGAGGTTCTTCGCCGGCGGCCAGTCGCGCGAGTACACCGGGTTCTTGAGGAACTCGGCCTCCTTGTAGGTCCAGAACTGGCTCACGTTCGGGTAGGTGTGGATGACGCGGTTCACCAGCCGCCCGTCCTTGCGCTCGACCTTGCGGATGTAGACGTTGCCGACCACGTTGCCGAGGTGGTCGAAGCGCACCGGCCCGCGGGCCGTGTCGACCGAGATCGAGCGCACGGCCTTCATGAAGGCCTCCTTGTCCTCGATCTTGCCGTGGATCTTCTGCAGCGTGGCGTCGAGCACCGCCGCCTCGACGTAGGTCGCCGCGGCGTAGAACCCGGGATCGTAGCCCCAGTCGACGCGGAAGTTCGCGGCGAAACGCTTGTTGATCGCGTTCTCGATCTCGGCCGAGTACCAGCACGAGGTGATGATCCCCAGCGCCTCGTCTCCCATGTTGCGCAGCACCGCCTCGTCGAACGCCGTCATGCCGCCGACCACCGCGATCTTGCCGCGCAGGCCGTACTCGTTGAACTGCCTGTAGAAGCGGAAGCCGTTCGAGCCCGCGGAACCGAGGAAGATCCCATCCACGTTGGTCTTGAGCTGGGCGATGTACGTTCCATAGTCGGGAACGGTGAGCGGCGGAAACAGCTTCTGCACGATCTTGCCGCCGGCGTCCTCGAACACGCGCTGGAAGCCGGCGCACATCTCGTGCCCGTAGGCGATGTCGTCGGCCAGCGTCACCATGCGCTTGTACTTCAGGGTCTTGGCGCAGTAGTCCGCGAGCGGCATCGCGCTCTGCGAGGACGTCGAGGTACCGCGCGTGAACCAGGGGTTGGGCTTGCGCTGCGTCATGTCCTCGGCCGCGGCGACCGAGAGGGTCAGCAGGTGCGCCTGGCGGATGTAGTCGTCCGCGGCGAGCGCGGACGCGGTGTCGAGCGGCCCGATCATGATCTGGATCTTGTCGCGCTCGACCAGCTCCTGGATCTTGGTGCGCGCCTGCGCGGGCACCCCGCCGGAATCGCCGACGACGAGGTCGACCTTGCGCCCCGCCATGGTGTTGTTGTGCTCCTTCAGGTACTGCACCAGCGCGCGCTCCATGTCGATGCCGCCGGAGGCGAGCGGTCCGGTCTTCACCGTCATGAGGCCGAGCCGGATCGGCCCGCTCTGCGCGCGGCCCGGCGCGGAAATGCCCAGCGCGCTGGCGCCCAATCCCGCGCCCGTGGCCTGGATGAATCGCCTGCGATTGAATGTCATGGTCCCTCCTCCTTTGCGTGATCAGTGGGTCGGCGGCGTCCTGGGTGCATCCGGTTGCTTGAGGGGCTGCGAACGGTCGAAAGCGTCGATTTTCATGCATTCCCCGAAAATCCGCATCACCGTCGGCGCGCCGCCGGTCGCGACGTTGAAGAACTGCGCGCCGAAGACCTGCGAGGCGAGGCAGATGTCGGCGATCGTGACCGAGTCGCCGTGGCTGAAGCGCCCCGTCTCCTTCTCCTTCGCGAGGTGGGCCTCGAGGGCCTCCAGCGCCTTCTGCGTCCAGTGCGCCAGCCACCGGTTGCGCGCCGGCTCGTCCTGGCGCATTTCCTTCTCCAGATATCCCCGGATCCGGGGCACCACCAGCGGGTGGCCGTCGGCGACGACGATCTGCGCGAGGCCGCGCACGCGCGCGCGGCCCAGGGGGTCCTTCGGCAGCAGCGGCGGCTCCGGGTGGGTTTCCTCGATGTATTCCAGGATCGCCATCGACTGGAACAGCGGCGCGTGGCCGTCGACCACCAGCGCCGGCACCACGCTCTGGGGATTGAGCGCCTTGTAGTCGGCGGAGTGCTGCTTCCCCTCGAGCAGGTTGACGGAGACCTGCTCCACCGGAACGCCCTTCAGCGCGAGCGCAGTGCGCACGCGGTAGGTCGCGAGCGAGCGCCAGAATCCATAGAGCTTCACTTCGCCTCCTCAGCCTTTCGGCGGTATCACGGGAAGGAGCACGTAGGACTCCCTTCCCTGGCCCGCGTGGAGCGTGTTGCGCCCGCCGAACAACTCGGGCGGGCGGTCGCGCGGATCATCATGCAGGAAGGGCCCGCAGCCGCGCAACTCGTTCTTGAAGTTCGAGAGGCGCGCCCCGGTGGAGCGCTGCCATTCGTAGTCCCTTCCGCGCACCGAGAGCGCGACCCGGTGCCCGGCGGGAACGACGATCGAGGTCGGCCAGATCTCCACGTCGAGCTGGACGACCTCCCCCGGCTCGAGCGGCTGGGGCCGGTCGTGGCTGTGATAGGGCCGGAATTCCGTGGAGAGCCGGGGATCGAGCTTGCGGTGCGAGGCGCGCAGCCAGCCCTGGGCGACCGGGGTGTGCGGGTCGATCGCGCCCATGAACACGACCTCGCGCAGGTCGGGCGTGAACACGCGGAAAACCAGGAACACGTCGGCGTCGGCGGTCGACGAGGAGAGGAAGAGCCGCGCCGCGAGCGGCCCGGTGATCTCGGTCTCCTCCTCGAAAGGCGCGGACATGAACGTGAGGCCGTCGCCGAGCGCCGCGTAGCTCGCGCTGCCCGCCTGCTTCGGGGGCTCCGGCCGCAGGGCGTGTCCGCCCGGATCGAGATAGAGCCTGGTCCAGCGGG
>DATEHQ010000043.1:0-5773 GCA_035279525.1 Candidatus Dormiibacterota bacterium | reverse complement strand
TCGATGGTTCCCGCGACGACAAGCAGCGGCCCGAGGCCGAGCAAGAGGGTGAATGCACGGGTCGCGGCGATCACCAGCGCGTCTGAGCGGTTCCTGTTGCCGGGCGAGAGCAGCGCCCAGCCCATCATCAGCCCACCGGCGCCGATCGCGATCACTATCGAGAGCTCGAGCACGCCGTGGGCGATCACGAACTCGAAGAGACCGCCGGCAATCCCGTAGGCCTGAGTGAGCCCGAAGAGTCCGCCGAGGCTGATCCCGTTGGTGATCATCACGTAGATCACCGGCAGGCCGAAGAAGACGCCGAACCCGTAGGCGAGCACGACGACGTAGATGTTGTTGACCATGATCAACCCGGCGGCCTGGACCCGCTCGTCGGAAGGGATGTTGGTCCAGAGCTGATGGTGATGCACGCGGTCGATCAGCCGTGGGTCGGCGATCGCGTACGCGGCGTCGGGGTGCGCAAGCACCACGAAGAAGCTGATCAGCGCGGGTACGAACAGCAGAGCCGCCGACGCGAGCAAGTAGGGCCACGATGCGCGAAACGTTCGCGGCAGCGTCTCGACATAGAAGGTCTTGATCCGCCTCCGGATCTCGCCGCCGCGCCGGTAGACGATGCCGTGCCCCCGCGCCACGAGGCCGTTGAGGTAGCGGTGCACCGGCTCGCCTGGCCAATCGCGCTGGGCGCGGGCCAGGTCCGCGGTTGCGCGGCGGTAAAGCGAGGCCATGGTGAGCACCTGGGCCGGGCTGAGGGCATTGAGGTGGCCCGACCCGGCGTGCGCGAGGAGGTCCTCCAGCCGGTTCCAGTCGTCACGGCGAATCGCGACGAAATCCTCAGATCTCATGGGTCCGCGACGTAAGTTAGCAAGAGATGCAGCAGCCGCTTCCCGATACCGACCTTGTCGTTTCGACGCCCGAGCGGGTGTCGTTCGATTACCAGCTCGCGGGGATAGGCACCCGCGCGATCGCCCAGCTTCTGGACCTGCTGATCCTCGGCGGCGTCATCCTTGGCGTCCTACTGGCGTCGGTGGCCATCGGCCAGACCGGCTCGAACGTCGTCGCCTACCTGCTCGCCGTCATCGGCGGCTTCGTCGTCACGTTCGGCTACTTCTGGGCGTGCGAATCCTTCTGGTCCGGCCAGACGGTGGGGAAGAAGGTGTTCCGTCTGCGCGCGGTCGGCGACCGGGGTGAGCCCATGACCTTCGTCCAGGCCGGCATCCGCAACATCGTCCGGGTGATCGACTTCCTTCCCTACGGATACGGCGTCGGGATGGTCACGCTGTTCATCAACGGGAAGGGCAAGCGCCTCGGCGACCTGGCTGCGGGCACGATCGTCGTCAAGGATTCGGACGCGCTTCAGCTCTGGCAGCTGCCCGGCGGTCGGGCGCCTGTTGCCTCGCCGCCGGCGCAGGTTCCGGCGTTCGCGCCCGCCACTCCGCAAGAGCTGTTGCTCAGGCGACTGGACCCCGAGCTCAGGCGCTTTGTCACCTCTTACGCGAGGCGCCGGCCCGAGCTCCCGCTCGCGCTGCGCTCGCAGCTCGCGGGTCAGGTGCAGTCCAACCTCAAGGCGGCGGTGCCGGAGACGTTCGCCGAGCATGGTCCCCTCGCCGCGCTCGACTACCTCGCGGACTTAGAAAATCACGCCGGGCGCGCGCAGGGCGCTCCTTAACGCAAGACCCACTGACGGATCTGCTGCTCGGTCAGGTTTCCGCCGGTGAGGATGGCGCCGACGCGCTTGCCGGCAAACTCTTCGCGCCGCCGCGCGAACGCCGCCACTCCAGCGGCGCCCGCAGGCTCGACGATCAGCCCCGTCTTGTAAAAGAGATCGCGCATCGCCGCGAGCATCTCGTCCTCGCTCGCGAGCATGACGTCGTCGACGGTGTCTTCCATGATCCTCACCGCCTCTGGAATCGGCACGCGCACGGCGATGCCGTCCGCGATCGTGTCGCTCGGAGCGGTGATGGGTTTGCGCGCCCGCCACGACAGCGCCATCGACGGCGCTCCGGCTGCGCACACCGCAATCACCTTCGTCGCCGAGCGATGCTTCAGCCACGTTCCGACGCCGTTGACGAGCGCGCCGTTGCCGAGCGGCACGAAGACCGCGTCGAGCGATTCCTTCTCGAGCTCGACGCCGATGGTGCCCGCGCCTTCGGCGATCGCCCCGACGAGGCCGTCCTCGATAAAGGTTCCCCCATGGTTGCGCGCGGCCTCCTTGGCATCGTCGAAATCTCCGGCGACCAGCTCGACCTTTGCCCCGAGCTCGCGCATGCGGTCGATCTTCAAAGGATTCGCGGACTGCGCCGCGAACACCGTCAGCGCGACGCCGCGTTTGCGACACGCATAGGCCATGCCCTGGCCGAAGTTGCCGGCCGACGCGCAGACGAGCTCCCCGACATCACTCATTCCTTGAAGCAGGTACGCGGTCCCGCGCCCCTTGAAGCTGCGAATTGGATTGACGGTCTCGACTTTCAACACGAGGTTCGAGGCGAGGGGCTCGCACACGAACTGTGGCGTGTGCAGGAAGACCGGGTCGATCGTGCTCGCCGCCTCGCGGATGTGCTCGACCGAGACTGAAACGTTCACGCCGGTGAAGATAGAGTGACGCCGTCCCGGGGGTAGTCAGGGCGGCGTCGTGACGCTCGTCAGATACAACGAGCGGGCGCTGTAAAAGGGCACGGCCGCACTTGTAAAACGCCGATCATGGGTACACAGTCTTTCCATGGCCAAGTCGACCCTCACCTTCGTCTGCACCGACTGCGGCGGCGAAAGCCTGCGCTGGGCCGGCCAGTGCCCCCACTGCCACGCCTGGAACACCCTCCAGGAGTTCCAGGTCAAGAAGGCGAAGCGTGAATCGACCTCCAGGCCGGCCGTTCCCGCCCGTGCCAGGCCTCTCCACGAGATCGAGCCCGAAGGCGCGCCAAGGCAGCCGCTGGAGTGGGGGGAGCTCAACCGAGTCCTGGGTGGCGGCATCGTTCCCGGCAGCCTGGTCCTGATCGGGGGCGAGCCCGGCGTCGGCAAGTCGACCCTGCTGATGCACGCGGCCGGCCAGATGGCCCGATCCGGGAAGGTGCTCTACGTCTCCGGCGAGGAGTCGGCCCAGCAGGTCCGGATGCGGGCGGAGAGGCTCGATTCCCTTCGCCCCGGGATCCTTCTCCTGCCTGAAAACGATCTCGACGCGATCTGCGAGGCCATCCGGGCGGAGGCGCCTGGGCTGGCCATCGTGGACTCGATCCAGACCGTGAGCGACGCCGGCCTGGAGGGGAGCGCCGGCAGCGTGACCCAGGTCCGGGAGTCGGCCGCCCGGCTGATGCGCCTGGCGAAGGAGATCGGAGTTCCGATCTTCCTCGTGGGGCATGTCACGAAGGAGGGTTCCATAGCAGGACCCAGGGTCCTGGAGCATATCGTTGACACCGTGCTTTACCTGGAAGGCGACCGGAGGCAGGAGCTGCGGATCCTCCGCGCCACCAAGAACAGGTTCGGCTCGGCCGAGGAGATCGGCGTCTTCGCAATGGGCGAGGCCGGGCTCGAGGAGGTGTCGGACCCCTCGGCCGCGATGCTCGCAACCGCCGCGCCGGTGTCCCCAGGAACCGCAACCGTGGCCGTGCTCGAAGGCACCCGGCCGCTGCTCGTCGAGGTTCAGAGCCTGGTCAACAAGAACGACAACGCCATGGTCAGGCGCATCGCCAACGGCATCGACCTCAACCGCCTCCACATGATCCTGGCGGTCCTCGAGAAGCGGCTCAACCGCGTTTCGTTCGGCAAGTCGGACGTTTTCGTCAGCGTGGCGGGCGGCATCCGGGTCACGGAGCCGGCCGCCGACCTCGGTCTCGCGCTGTCAATCGTCAGCAACGTGATGGACAGGCCAATGCCGGACGGCCTGGTCGTGATCGGCGAGCTGGGATTGACAGGCGAAGTGCGCCGCGTGGGTCAGCTCGAACGTCGCCTCCACGAGGCGGCGCGGCATGGCCTGACGCGCGCTTTGATTCCGGCCGGCGCTCGCGCCGGACGGCCAAGCGGCCTCGAGGTGATCGAGGTCCGCACAGTGGCGGACGCAGTTTCCGCCGCCCTTCCTTCACACATCAGGTCCGGCGCATTCATAGAGGAGGCCGGACTGACGGTCTCTTGAGGAGGTAACCGTTGAAGCGTTCCGAGTATCTGGCCCGATGGCTCGGGGCAGGGCTCGGAGTGATCGGTGGTTTCGTGCTCGGTTATTTCATGGTCCGGGGCCTGGGCACCAACGCCCACCCGGGCTGGGCGATCATCGGGCTGACCACGCTGGAAGGTTTGATATTCGCGTACCTCGGCACCCCGTACCTGCTGGGTGGGTGGCGAAGCTTCAACTTCCGGCTGACGAGCACTCCGCTGCCAGACCTGCTGAGCGGTCTTCTGGGCATGATCGTCGGTCTTGTCATCGCGGTACTCATCGGCTTCTTCGTGCGCGACCTGCCGTACGGCTACGCGCTTTCCACCGTGCTCGCGGTGCTGCTCGCGGCGCTGGGCATCTCGGTCGGGGCCACCCGGCGCACGGAGCTGACAGCGCTGTTTTTCGGCGGAGTGACTCCGGAGTCGGACGCGCGTCGCGTGCCTGCGCTTTTGCTCGACACGTCCGTGATCATCGACGGCCGCATCCTCGACATCGCGAAGACCGGATTTCTCGACATGCCGCTGATCATCCTTTCGTCGGTGCTCCGCGAGCTGCAGATGGTGGCGGACTCGGCCGATGTCACGCGGCGGCGCCGCGGGCGGCGTGGCCTCGACGTCTTGACCGACATGCAGAAAGATCCCACGATCAACCTGCAGGTGACCGAGGATGAGGCGCCGCCGAATGGCGAAATCGACCAGCACCTGGTGCGCACGGCCAAGAGCAAGGGCTGGGCGATCATGACCAACGATTTCAACCTCAACCGCATCGCTCGTCTCGAGGGCGTGACGGTCCTGAACCTCAACGAGCTCGCCCAGGCCATGCGCCCGGTGGCCATCCCAGGCGAGGAGATCATCGTCACGGTGGCGCGCGAAGGCAAGGAGCCCGGTCAGGGCGTCGGCAGCCTCGACGACGGGACCATGGTCGTGATCCAGAACGGCCGCCGGTTGCTCAACCAGACGATCACCGCGGTGGTGACCTCGGTAATCCAGACGTCCGCGGGCCGGATGATCTTCGCCGACCCGATCGGCGGCGAGACCAGGCGCGCGCCCAGCCGCGCGAGGACCCAGCGTGAGGAGTCCGCGTGATGCCCAGCGTCGGCGCGATCGTTGCCGCGGCCGGCATGGGCTCGCGCCTCGGGCGTGGTAGCAAGGCCCTGGTCCGCCTCAACGGGCGCACCACATTGGCGCGCGTGCTCGAGCTTTTCCTTGCGCTCGACGAGGTCGATCGCATCGTGGTCGTCGGCCCCCCTTCGCGACTCGAGACCGCGGTCCACGAGGTCGACGCATTGAGTCCTCGGAAGTCCGTCGTGGTCAAGCCGGGCGGCGAGAGCAGGCAGGAGTCCGTGCGCCTCGGCCTCGCGGCGCTCGGAGACTGCGATTACGTGCTCGTCCACGACGCGGCCCGCCCACTGGCCACCGCCGCGCTCGTCCGTCGTGTCCTCGCCGCTGCCATCGAGTCCGGCGCCGCCTTTCCCGCGATCTCGCCGCGAGATGCCGTCAAGCGCGTCGAGGGCAACCGCCTGGTCGAATCTCTGGATCGGTCGCGGGTCGTGCTCGCGCAAACGCCGCAGGGCTTTTCCTACGAGCTGCTCGCCCGCGCCCACCGCGAAGCAGCCGACGCGGGACTTGTCGG
>DATEHQ010000042.1:0-1804 GCA_035279525.1 Candidatus Dormiibacterota bacterium | reverse complement strand
CGGCCATGGTCAGCGCGTCGGCGAAGTGGAAGTTGATCTCCTGCTGCCCCGGCCAGGCCTCGCCCTTCGAGCTCTCGACCGGAATCCCCGCCGCTTTCATGCCTCGGCGCACAGCGCGAAGGAAGGGTTCGTCGTAGGAGGTCGCGAGGATGTGGTAGTCGAGGATGTAGGGGACTGATGGCGTGAGATTCTCGTAGCCCTTGGCGTGCGCCTCGGCGAAAGTCTCCTTCAGAAGGAAGAACTCGAGCTCAGAACCGAACATCGGCTCATAACCCAGTGCGCGGGCCCGCTCGATCTGCGCGCGCAGCACCTGTCGCGGCGATGGGCGCACCGGCTTGCCGTCGTGCCAGCCGACGTCGCAAAGCACCAGGGCCGTGCCCCCCAGCCATGGGATTGCGCGCAGCGTGTTGAAGTCGGGCACGAGGTCGAAGTCTCCGTAGCCCAGCTCCCAGTTCGCCATCTGGTAACCAGGCACAGGGTCCATCTCCATGTCGACCGCCAGCAGGTAGTTGCACCCCTCGGTGGACTCGCCCTGGTAGGAGCTCTCGACGAAGTACTCCGCATCGACCCGCTTGCCGACCAGGCGCCCCTGCATGTCGGTGAAGGCGACGATGACCGTGTCGATGTCGCCGGCATCGACCTGATGGGCGAGGTGCTCCTTGGTCAGCATCGCGCGAATTTGCTCGTCAGCTGGCCGCTTTGCGCCGGCCGTGCGCGCGGGCGACGAACCGCTCGAACAGCTTGCGCGCCCATGGCAGGTCGGTGGTCAGCTCCTCGGGGTGGCACTGCACCGCAACGATAAGGCCGTCGTCGGACTCGACTCCTTCGACCGTCCCGTCCTCGCCCTTGGCGGTCTGATGCAGCCCCGGGGCAAGGCGGCGGATGGCCTGATGGTGGAGGCTGTTGACGCGGATGCGGTGCTCACCCGCGGCGTGGCCGAGCTCGGAACCGGGGTCGACCTCGATCGTGTGCGCGAGGTGGCTGCGCCCATAGCCGCGCACGTCGTGGTCGTCGAGATGCTGCACCAGGGATCCGCCGAGGGCGACGTTGATCACCTGCTGGCCACGACAGATGCCAAGCACCGGCAGCTCCTGGTCACGCGCCTGCTGGAAAAGCCGCAGCTCGGTCTCGTCCAGGTCGCGGTCGATCGGCCCGACCTTCTCGTCCTTGTTCTCGCCGTAGAAGGCCGGGTCCACATCCCAGCCCCCGGGCAGGAGCAGGCCGTCGAGGTCGGAGAGCGCCGGCGTGCCGGGCGGGAGCTCGACCGGCTCCGCGCCGGCCGCCTCCACCGCCCGCAGGTATGGCTGGTAGTACTTCTCGCCGCGCTTGGGGCTGACGGTGATCCCGATCCTGGGTTTTTCTATTGCGTGGCTCCAACTGGCGACGGCGCGCCCACCGCCTCGAGCTCGGCTTCGATCCGGGCCAGCTCCTCGGCCGAGCCCTGGACCTTCGGTCCCTTGAACCAGTTCTTGGCCGACAGGAACCAATAGCCGCCCGCCCACAGCAGCACCACGATCACGGCGACCGGAGCGTAGTTGAAGGTGGCAAGCGTGTTGCCGGGGGCAGCCTGCGGAAGGATGAAGAGGATCGAGATGAAAGCGATCCAGACGACTGCGATCCAGCCAACGATGTAGCTGTAACCGCGCAGGTGCCAGGGACCACGCTGGAACTTCTCACCGGCCAGCAATCGCAAGAGGATTGGGATGCCGTAAGCGATGTACAGACCGATGACCGCGATCGAGGTCACGGCCGCGTACGCGGTGGGGTTCCAGAGGTAAGGCAACCCGAGGATGAACGCGCCCAC
>DATEHQ010000041.1:0-6449 GCA_035279525.1 Candidatus Dormiibacterota bacterium | reverse complement strand
AGCTCGAGATGACCTTCGCTCCGCACTACGACCACGTCGTGGTCAATGACGACCTCGACCGCGTGGTGGAAGAGATTCTGCGGATCATCCGCGAGGCGCGCGAACGCCAAACTTAATAATGTGCCTCTAGAGGCCCGCGCGGGGCTCCGCGTCGTATCTTTGGCGCCCATGCGGCCCGATCCGTGTGTCAGCTCCTGCGCTCCTCGCTTGCGCATCGCCGAATGCGCGCGCTGCGGTGCTCGTCGCTTCCTTCGTTTCGGACCACCTGGTCACCAAATCTGTCGACGCGGCCCCCTCGCGTGCCTCTAGACTCCACACCGATTCCTGACGAGCTACGCGGGCTTCGCCTCGCGCTGCTTGTCTCCGGCGGCATCGCCGCGTACAAGGTGGTCGACCTGGCGTCGGCGCTGACCCAGGCCGGCTGCGAGGTGCGGGTCGCGATGACGCCATCCGCCACCCGCTTCGTCGGCCCGCCGACGTTTCAAGGCGTCACTGGCAATCCCGTGCTGACCGCCATCTGGCCGAGCGGGGATTCCGCCGAGCCGCACGTCGCGCTCGGCGACTGGGCGCAGCTCATCCTCGTCGCCCCGGCGACCGCCAACGTCATCGGTCGCCTGGCAGGTGGCCGCTCGGACGACATCGTCACCGCCACCGTGCTCGCCGCTCGATGTCCTGTCGCGGTGGCGCCTGCGATGAACGACGCGATGTGGGCCAAGCCGGTCGTGCGCCAGAGCGTCGAGACGCTGCGCAAGAGAGGCGTGAGCATCGTCGAGCCCGAATCGGGACACCTGGCGAGCGGTCACGTCGGTTCGGGCCGGCTCGCACCCCCCGGGGCGATCCTCGAGGCGATGTCGGAGGCCGTACGGAAACGCTACGACCTGGCCGGCAGGCGGGTGGTGGTCACGGCAGGCGGAACACGCGAGCCGATCGACCCTGTGCGCTTCATCAGCAATTACTCGAGCGGCAAGATGGGCTACGCGATCGCCTCGGCGGCGGCTGAGCGCGGCGCTCGCGTCACCCTCGTCACCACCGCCAACCACCCCGAGCATCACGGAGTCGACGTGCAGCGCGTGGAGACCGCCGAGGAGATGCTGTCGGAGCTGCGCTCGCAGCTTCACGGCGCCGACCTCCTGCTGATGGCGGCGGCGGTCGGCGACTTTCGGCCCAGTCACACGGCGACGGCGAAGATCCGCCGCCACGAAGCGCCGTCGCTCACCCTCGAGCTGGTGGCGAATCCGGACCTGCTTGCCGAGATTGCCGCGGATCGGAGCCTGTCGGGTGTGTACCGGGTCGGGTTCGCCGCGGAGGACAGCGCCGCCGACGCCAAGGCTGTCGAAAAGATCGAACGGAAAGGCGTGCAGGCGATCGTCGTCAACGACATCTCGCGCCGCGACATCGGCTTCGGCAGCGAGTACAACGCGGGGGTGATGATCTTCGCGGACGGCGCGCGGCACGACCTGGAGAAGATGACGAAGCGCGAGATGGCGGACAGGATCCTCGACCTGGTGGTGCCCCGGCTCACCTAGTTGAAATTCACCTAGTGCTCTACGCAGAGGTCGCCGTCGAGGCGGCGAGGTCCCTCGGTCGCGAGACGTACACGTACGCCGTCCCTGACGGAGTCGATGTCGTTCCGGGGCACCGCGTCACAGTTCCATTCGGCCGGCGCTCGACGTACGGATTCGTCGTCTCGCTGGGGACCGAGGCGCCGGGTGTCGAGACAAAGCCGATCGCCACGGCCGGCGCCGAACCCCTGCTCCTGCCACACCAGGTGGCACTCGCGCGACAGGTCGCGGATCACTACTGGGTCCCGCTGATCGAATGCTTGCGCGCGATGCTGCCCCCCCGGGTTCGCGCGACGGGTTCGACCGGTTCTGGCGAGTCGACGCGGCAGCGACGGCACACGCGACTCATCGAGCTCGCGACCGGCCCCGCGCCCGAGCTCACCCCGGTGACCCTGACGCTGGAGCAAAACGCTGCCCTCGAGGTCATCGACGCCGGCCCGCAGACCCTTCTTCACGGAGTCATCGCCAGCGGAAAGACAGAGGTCTACCTCGCGGCCGCGGAGCACGCGCTCTCGGCCGGGCTGCGCGTGCTGCTCCTGGTGCCTGAGATCTCGCTTACGCCGCAGCTGGTCCAGAGGGTCCGGGCGAGGCTGCAGGCCCCGATCGCGCTGCTGCATACGCAGCTCACCGAGCTCGAGCGCGCGCAGCAGTGGTGGCGTGTACGGCGCGGCCAGGCCGAGGTGGTGCTCGGCAGCCGTTCGGCGGTCTTCGCGCCGATCCCGCGCCTCGGCCTGATCTGTCTCGACGAGGAGGGCTCCACCGCCTACAAGCAGGACCGCACGCCGCGCTACGAGACCGGTTGGGTGGCTCGCCGCCTGGCCGCGTTGACCGGAGCGAGATTCGTCGCCGGCTCCGCCACGCCGAGCGTGGCGACGTACCACCTGGCGTCGAATGGCGGCATGGCCCTGGCCAGACTCACGCAGCGGGCGCGTGGCCGATCGGCCGAGGTCGAGCTGGTGGACATGAGGGACGAGGCGGCGGCGGGCAATCGACAGCCGCTCTCACGACGGCTGCTCGAGGCCGTCGACCGCGCCGTGCGGGACGAGGAGCAGGTGATCCTCTACCTCAACCGGCGCGGGATGGCGACCTTCGTGCTCTGCCGCGACTGCGGGAAATCGGTTCAGTGCCTCGGCTGCTCGGTCTCGCTGGTCCAGCACGCCGAGATCGATGGCCTCGTGTGTCACTACTGCGGCTACTCGCGCGCCATGCCGTCTGTCTGCGACCACTGCGGCAGCCGCAACATCCGCGGTCTGGGCATGGGCACGCAGCGCCTGGAGGGCACGGTCAAGAA
Organism: Candidatus Dormiibacterota bacterium; assembly: GCA_035279525.1. Taxonomy (GTDB): domain Bacteria; phylum Chloroflexota; class Dormibacteria; order Dormibacterales; family Dormibacteraceae; genus DATEHQ01. The sequence continues at coordinate 3,596 of DATEHQ010000041.1, read as the reverse complement.
GTTGTGGCCGCGCGCGCGGGTGCTTCGACTCGACAGCGACGCGGCCCGCGGGCCCGATTCGTACTTCGACATCTGGGAGACGTTCAGCGAGCACCGCGCCGACATCCTCGTCGGCACGCAGCTGGTCACACGCGGCCTGGACCTGCCGGCGGTGACCTGTGTTGGAGTGGTCGATGCCGACCTGCCTCTGCACTTTCCGGACTACCGGTCGGCGGAGAACACCTTCTCGCTGGTGGTGCAGGTGGCCGGTCGGGCCGGCCGCGATCGGCGAGAGTCGCGGGTCATCGTGCAGACCAGCAATCCGGAGCACTACGCACTGCGCTGCGCCGCGCACGGCGACTACGAGGGCTTCTATGCGGCCGAGCTTCCGTCGCGCAAGGCGTTCGTGTTTCCACCTTTCGCCGACCTTGCGGTGTTGACCCGGACGGATCGGGAGGACGCGCGGGCGGCAGCTTCGGCGCGCGAAGTGGCCGAGTCGATCGCGAGCGGCCTGCTCAGGGAGGGCATCGACGGGATCAGGGTCATGGGACCGTCGCCCGCGTTCATCCACCGGCTGCGCGGCGAGTACCGATGGCAGGTCACCCTCAAGGGCGACGGCCTGGAGCGGGCTCGACACATGGCACCCCGCGGCAACGGCTGGAGCTACGACGTGGATCCAGTCACATAGAAAGGAGAAGGGACATGAGGGATGTCGCGACACGCAAGGTGGACGTGCTGGGGGTGCTCGAAGGTCAGGGCCACTACTGGCTGTCCACCGCCGACGAGAGCCGGCCTCACGCGATCGGCGTGTCGGCCTGGTGGAACGAAGACCAGCTGGTCGTGACGACGCTCGGCACCAGCCGGACCGCCCGCAACATGACGCCGGGTGCCCAGGTCGTGCTCGTTCACGGCGACCCGGTCGACGCGGTCGTGATTCACGCCAAGGTCGCCGGCAGAACAGACGCAAAGGATGCAGGCGAAATAGCGCGCGGCTTCAAAGAGGTGATGGGCTGGGAGCCAGGCGCGGAGAGTGGTTGGAGCTTCTTCCGGCTGCGCCCGACGAGGATCCAGGCCTATCGGGGCTACGACGAGATCGAGGGCCGCGAGGTGATGAAGGCGGGCCGCTGGCTGGGCTGAGCTTCGCACGGTTTGATCAAAACGCCCCAAATCCTGTGAGATTTCGGGACGCTTTGACTAAAGCGTGCGGGATCGCGCTTAGGCACGGATTGGGGTCTGGGGTGCCGCGGGTAGAATCCAACACGTGGCGATCCGGCCGATCCTCAATTTCGAACACCCCGTGCTCCGCGAAAGGGCGAAGAAGGTCGCGCGCGTCGACGCGTCGGTGCAGCGCCTGATCGACGACCTCGCCGAGACGATGCTCGCGGCCCCAGGCGCCGGCCTGGCGGCCAACCAGATCGGCATCCCGCTGCGGGTCTGCGTGGTTAAGGGCGACGACAACCAGATCTGGGGCCTGGTCAACCCCGAGCTGGTCAAGGGCGACGGAGTGCAGGTGGGCTACGAGGGCTGCCTCAGCTATCCAGGCTGGGTGGGCGAGGTGGCCCGCCACGAGACGGTCGTCGTCAAGGGCCGCAACCGGCGTGGCAAAGAGGTCCGGATCAAGTCGTCGGGCTTCACCGCGCGCGCCTTCCAGCACGAGCTCGATCACCTCGACGGCGTCCTCTTCACGGACCGGCTCACCAACCTCGACACGCTCCGTCGGGTCGACGAGCTCCAGGCCGAGGAGCGGGAAGAGGCCGTCGCGGCGGCCTCCGGGTAGCGGCCACCTTCAAGCTCGTCTTCGCCGGCACTGCGGCGTTCGCGGTCCCCTCGCTCCGCGCGCTGCGCGACGCCGGTCATGAAATCCAGCTCGTCATCACGCAGCCCGACCGGGCGGCCGGCCGGGGGATGAAGCTGACCCCTTCGCCCGTCAAGGTCGCGGCGCTCGAGCTCGGGCTGGATGTGTTTCAGCCCGAGCGTGTGCGTGATCCAGGAGTGGTGCAAAGGCTGCGCGAGCTGGCGCCGGAGCTCCTGGTCGTCGTCGCCTACGGACAGATAATCCCGGGATCGGTGCTGTCCATCCCTCGGCTCGGCGCGGTCAACGTGCATGCATCGCTGCTGCCGCGCCATCGCGGGGCCGCACCCGTCGCCCGCGCCATCCTCGCCGGTGACCGTGAGACCGGCGTCACCATCATGAAGATGGACGAGCAGCTCGACCACGGCCCGATCCTCGCGATGGAGAAGACGTCCATCGGTGATCGGGAGGACGCCGTCGCGCTGACGGCGCGGTTGGCTTCGATCGGAGCTCGGCTTCTCGTCTCGACGGTTGCGAATCTCGAGAGGATCACGCCGCTGGACCAGGAGCACGGCAGGGCGAGCGTCGCGTCGAAGCTGCGCAAGGAAGAGGGAGAGCTCGAGTGGGAGATGGGGGGCGCGGAGATCGACAGGCGCGTCCGCGCATTGCAGCCGTGGCCTGGAGTGACGCTCCCGACGCCGCGCGGGCGGGTCAAGGTGTTGCGCGGGCACATCGAGGGAGAGCAGTACGTGCCGGAGCTGGTGCAGCTGCCGGGCCGGCGGCCGGCGCCCGCGAAGCAGGTCCTGGGCGATGCCTGACAGGGACTCCGAGCGCGAGCGCGACGTGGCGGTCAACCGCCGCGCGTACCACGACTACTTCATCGACGAGAAGTACGAGGCCGGGATCATGCTCACGGGCACGGAGGTGAAGTCGGTGCGGGGCGGGCGGGCCAACCTGCGCGATGGTTTCGTCCGCGTGGACGGGCGCGAGGCGTGGCTGGAGAACGTTCACATCTCGCCGTACGCGCAGGGGAATCTGATGAACCAGGAGCCGGTGCGACCGCGCAAGCTGCTCCTGCACCGGAAGGAGATCGCGAGCCTGATCGGCAAGGTGCGGCAGAAGGGGTACACGCTGATCCCGCTGCGCCTCTACATTTCGCGCAACCACGCGAAGGTGGAGATCGGGTTGGGGAGGGGGAAGAGGCAGTACGACAAGCGGGAGGCGATCGCGGAGCGCGATGCGAAGCGAGAAATCGCTCGCGCCATGAGGCGCGGCTGACCGCCTCTCACGGGTTGGCTTTTGGCTGTGAAGGGGGTGTTCGGGTTGGGCCTGGTGGCCCAGGCAATGCCTGGTGAACTTCTTGACGGAGACCGACTGTGAAGAGGGTGTGTTGGGTGGGTCTGGCGGCCAAGGAGCTGGGCTTGGGAACTGCTTGACGGAGACGGACTGTGAAGAGGTGTTCGGGTGGGTCTGGTGGGCCAGGGGTTGGCTTGGTGAACTAGTTTGGGTAAAGATTTACTTCCTGTTTGTTTGACGCCGAACACTCGTTTGGTATAATATCCTCATGCTTCAGCTCCTCCCCGACGAAGCCGAGCTGGCCTTCCAGATGTGCCTTCTCCGCCAGCGCATCGACCGCGCCGAGCTGGAGTTCTCCCGGCTGGCGGCCGATCTCGCCGACTCCGGGCTTTGGGAGCGGTCGGGCTTCAACAGCGCGATCGACTGGATCCGCTTCAACTGCATGATGACCTCCAACGCCGCGGCCGACCGGATCGCGGTGGGCGTGAACTCGGCCCGGCTGAAGGAGAGCGTGCAAGCCATGGAGCAG
>DATEHQ010000040.1:0-6817 GCA_035279525.1 Candidatus Dormiibacterota bacterium | reverse complement strand
CAGCTCGCGGCCGACGCAAAGGCGGTCGGAGGCCGAGCTGGGAGACATCCGGCAGTTCTCCGCCACCCAGGAGACCGGGGAGTGGCCGAGCAGGTCGCCCTCCCGAGTCAGCGTCCTGACCACCGAGGCGAACTTGCCTTCCAGCAGGTCGATGACCGAGCGCAGCCGGCGGGGATCTACGCTCCGGTCGTCCGCCTGGCGGCCGAAAAGGCGGGCTGCCTGTTCCAGCATCTCGAGTTCGCCTGGCATGAGACCATTGTACCAAACGAACGTTCTATTATCCAGTAAATCTTTCCCAAACGAAGTTCACCCTGGTCCCGATCGAGCGCCTTCCGGCCCAATCTCGACACCCTCTTCACCATGGCCCCATCCCCGGCCTTCGGCCGGTACTTCCCCGCCCAGCGGGGAAGACCTGATCCACCTCACCGTCGGTCCCCGGGTCTATTGCCTCCAGGCAACCCCACCGCCTCCAGGCGCATCCTTGACCCCCTCTTCACAGCCCGTTTCCACGCATCCACAGGAGACTTCACCTCCCTTTTCACCATGGCCCCATCCCCGGCCTTCGGCCGGTACTTCCCCGACTGGCGGGGAAGACCAGCGGGGAAGACAAGCGGGGAAGGCGACTAGCTCAGCAGGAACGTCGCGTTCGCCACGGCCTCGTAAGCGGCCGTGGAACCAACGTCGCGCACGTCGACCTCCAGCGAGTAGGTGCCCGCCCGCCGCCCGGCCGTACCCCACGTGAACGTGGCTGACGCGCCGTAGTCCTGCGCGATCGTCCACCTGCCACCGGGCGCGCGGACCCAGAACCTGTACTGCGGCCTGCCGCCACAGGTGGCGCCCCCGGTGATCACGATCGACGTGCCCACCCGCTGCGGAGACGCGAGGTTCGGACTGAGGCGCGCTGCGGAACACGTCTGCAGCACGTCACCCACAACCGTCACCGCGTCGTAAGCCACCTGACTGCTCGCGTCCCTCACGTCGACCTCGAGCGAGTAGGTGCCCGCGGGATACCCCGCCGTCTTCCACGCATACGTGGCGGTGGTGCTGTAGTTGCGCACCATGCTCCACCGGCTGCCCGGAGTGAAGATCCAGAACCGGTAGAGCGGGCTCGGGCAGCTCGCCGTCGCCGCGCTCAGCGTGACCAGCGCACCAGGGCCCTGCGGCGAGGCGGGGCTGGTGCTCAGCGTGGGTTTGGCGCACGGCGGGTCGAGCGTGTACGCGATATCCGCGACAGACTCATAAGCCGCCGTTGCGCCGTGGTCGCGCACGTCGACCTCCACCTCGTAGGCCCCAAGCCTCATCCCCGTCGTGTTCCAGCCATAAGAAGCCCCGGCGCCGTAGTCCCGCACGATCCCCCACGCGCCGCCCGGCGGCCTCACCCAGAACCGATACTCAGGAGTGCCCGCGCACGTCGCGGATCCGGTGAACGTGATGGTCGTACCCGGCCGCTGCGGGGACGCCACGTCAGGACTCAGGCTCGCGCCGGTGCAAGCCTTCAACGAATAGGTGAGATTCGCCACCGCGTCGTACCCGCCTGACGTGGCGGCTCGAGCGTCCGCCTCGAGGTGATACACGCCGGCCGCACCGGTCGCAGTCCACGTGTAAGCGGCCGACGAGCCCCAGTCACGCACCACGCTCCACGCGCCGCCCGGCGCCTGCACCCAGAACCGATACTGCGGATCGGTGCAGCCGCTCGCGCCGGCGGTGACCGACACCTGCGCGCCCGTACCCGACGGCGACGCGGGCGAGGCGGCGATGGTGGCCGCGGCGCACCGCCCGAAATGGCTCGACAGCTCCGACCACAGCTCGGGCGCACCGCCGCCGTAGTTCAGGTTCCAGATGCCGACGCCGCGGATCTGCATGCTGTTCACCAGGTCGTACTTGACGCCCAGTGACGTCGCGTCGTCCCAGTACAGCTCGCGTGTGCAGCTCAGCGTCGTGTTGTACCAGGTGTCCCATCTCTCATCGCCTGAAGAATGGGCATCGCGATGGACGACATACGTCCCGGGCCTGACTTCGTAGTACGCCGCCTCGCCCGCCGCGTCGAGGTACGTGTCCGCGACGACGCTCGAGGTCGGGTACGCATTGGCCGTCGGGCTCCCCACGCATGCCTTGCGCCCGTAGTACGGCACACCGAGGATGAGCCGGCCGGGTGACACGAGCTGCTCGTACTGCTGAAGGACCGCCGTGTCGTTGTAGCGATAACCGCTTGCCGGCGCGGTCGGGCCGAGGCAGAACGACGAGCACCCTGGCGGGGAGTAGTGGTAGTTCGAGTACTCGAGGTCGTAGGCCATGACGAACATCGAGTCGGCGTACCGGCCGATTCCCGCGACGTCGAAGAATCCATACGGGTCCGCGGCCGCGCCCGCGTACGTGTCGACTGACAGGTACGGTCTCGGGCCCAGCGCCGAGCGCATGGCTCTCACGAACGAGTCCATGGTGTGCTGCTCGTAGGACGAGTCAGCCGTGCCGCAACTGCCGTCCAGGCCCTCGTAGTCGATGTTGACGCCGTCCACATGCTTCGCCACGACCTGCGCCACAGTGGAAGCGACTGTCGTGCCGTAACGCTCGAGCCCGGCGCACATGGTGGCGTTGCCACCGCTGAAATCCTGGAGGTCGATTCCCAACAAGACCTTCGTCCCGTGTTGATGCGCGACGGTCACCAGGCTCGTCAGAGCCGGCGAGTTCCAGACGTTCCATTCGCTGTCGCCGACAAAGCCACCCGACGTGCTGACATGAAGACCGAAAAAGGCGACCGTGGAAAGCAGGTCGAAGTTCCAGCTGGGATATCCGACCGAGGGATCGGAGAGGCTGCTCGCTAGGGCGAACCCGAACACCTCACGCGAGAGATGCGGCGTCGTCGCAGAGGCGTGCACGGCGGCCTGCGCCTGGTGCGCAACCGCGCCCGGCGCGGCGCTCTGAGCGTGTGCGGACTCAACTCCACCTGCGCTCGAGAGCGCGCACAGAGCCAATGCGAAAGCAAAGAGCCGGGACCGTTGATTCGACATGTGGCGGGGCAGCGGACACTCTAGGCACCGCCCCCGGCGCGAGTCAAGCGCGAATGGCGTCGTCTTCGACCCGCTGCGCGAGTCGCTTTATGGGCTCGCGATTGCCGTTTTGTAAGTGCTTTCCAGCAGTTCGAGGTGGTGCGCGAAGCCGTGGTTTCGCTCCACCCACTCACGGCCGAGCCGTGCGAGCCGAGCGAGCTCGCCCGGATCGTCGCGCAGCTTCAGCACGGCGGCCACGATCTCATCCGGTCCGGAGGCCGCCACCACCGGGGGTGGGTCATCGGGATAAAGAGCGCTGTCCACAGCCGCGATCACCGGCCGGCCGGCCGCCATGGCCTCGATCTCCATCAGGCCCAGCACACCCTGGCGCATCTGACCGATCACCACGTCGAACGCTGCGAGCACCTCCCAGATGTTCGAGTGCGGCACGGGCTCGATGAACTTGACCCACCGGCCATATCGAGCCAGGTACTCGGCCGCCAGCGGCCCGGACTCGATGGCGGTGACCTCGACCAGCTCTCGCAACCGCTCGACCGCGGGAAAGATCCGGTCGACGCCCTTGACAGGATGCAGGCGCATGAAGATGACCACTGTCCGCACCTGCGCGGGCGCCGCCGCGGAGCGCGCCGATTGTGGAACGTCGAGGGGATTCGGCAGGTAGACGAGCTTCTTCTCATAACCCTTCAGAAATGCCGGAAGGTTGGGCGTCACGTAAAAAACAGCCCGCGCCTTGTCGAGCACGGTGCGCGTGACGGGTCGGTACACAGAGCGGGTCAGGTTCAGGTGGAGATCCGAGCCGTGAGCCTGCGCGACGAAGGGCCGTCCGGAGAGGACGCCGACCACGCCCTGGCTGAGGAAGTGGATGTGCAGGATGTCGTAGCGGCCGCGTCTCAATCGCATCACCGCCGGCATGTACGCGGCGAACCTGAACGGCAGCGCGAAGGCCTTCACCGGCCAGCGCCACGACGCGCCGAAGGCGGGGAGGGCGACCTGGTCCACTTCGTGGCCGGCGCCGCGCAGCAGCTTCACCTGCACCGCCGCGACACCGGCGATGTCGTGGACCATCGCTATCCGCACCTGGGGGGTTAGCTTAAGCTTCGGGCATCAACGCGATTCAAAAAGAGGTCGCGCCCGCCCGCGAGGCGAGCTCCACAGCCTTTCTGAAACCGCGCCGGCTGGCCCTCCTGTCGCTCAGCATCACCGCCGCAGCGCTGCCCCTCTACGTGGTTCGCTGGCACTTAGGCCCGCTCCCCACGACGCTTCTGGAGGCGCTCATCGGCGTCACCGTGCTTGCGTACCTCTCGACGCTGTGGAGCGAGAAGCGGCTGCCGCGCGCACGCACCCCCTACGACATCCCGATCGCTTTTCTGCTGCTCGCTGGGATCATCGGCATCGCGGTTGCGCCCGACCACGTCAAGGCGCTGGGCACGTACCGTGCCTACTTCGTGGAGGCGATCGTCTGCTTCTACATCGCGGTCGACCTGCTGCGCAGCCGCGAGGACGTCACCACGTTTCTGGTCATCACCGGGGTAGGCGCGTGCCTGATGTCGATCGGCCAGCTCGTCCTGTTCGCGGTGACCTTCGTGCACCACAAGCTCGACCTGAGCGCCGCGCCCTCCTTCCTCAACACGAGCGCCAACGCGGACGCGATGTACCTGGAGCCTCCGCTCGCTTTCGCGCTCGCCTTCACATTGTTCGCGTCGCGGCCGAAGGAGCGGTGGCTCGCCGCGGCCGCCTTCACGGTGATCCTCGCCGCGATGGTCTCCGCTCTGTCGCGAGCGTCATTCGTCGCCATGGCTGTTCTCGCCGCGGTGCTGATCCTCAGCGCACGCAGCCCGCGCTGGCGCCTGCGAGCGCTGGCGGCCGCGGCGGTCATCGGCCTCGCCATCATCGAGATCCCGTTCGTCAACCGCCGCTTCCAGACCTTCGCCGACTCCGTCACCAACCGCGAATCGATCTACCACCAGACGCTGCAGATGCTTTCGCACATGCCGCTCTTCGGCGCCGGCATCGACGGCTTCGCCACGCGGGTCGCGCCGTACCGCCCGGTGGGCGACATCATCCACATCTACCCGCACGACATCTGGCTCACGACATGGAGCGAGCTGGGACTGCTCGGCCTCTTCGCGTTCGCGGTGATCTTCTTCGGGCTCTTGTGGCGAGGCGCCCGTGCGCTGCCTGCCGCTACCGACGTCTACAGGCCGCTGCTCTGGGGCGCGGTCGGCGCGCTGATCCTGTACACCGTGCACGGCCTGTTCGACTCGCCGTACTGGAAGAACGACCTCAGCGTGGAGTTCTGGCTGCTGGCCGCGCTGAACGTCGTCGCGATCCGCGCCTTAAGGGGTGCGCTCGCCGGTTCCCCGCGCGGCGCCCGCGCCGCTCCATAGCCCTTCGAGCTCCGGCTTCGTGATCACGCGAGCCTCTGAGGCCGAGGTCACGAGCGCCATCGCCAGGTGAAGCGCGCGAAGGCCCGCCTCGCCGTCCACCTCGACCATGTGCTCGGCCCGGACCGCGCGGAGGAATGACTGCAGCTCGAGCCGCAGCGGCTCAGCCTGCGTGATGGCAAACGCCACCTGCTCGCCTTCGGTGACCGCCTTCGGCTTGCTGAGCGAGTCAGTGGCATGGAGGATGTCGGCGTTCTCGAACAGCCTCAACTCCTGTGTCAGGTAATTGCAGACGAACATGCCGCGCTCGCCGAGAACGCTCACCTCGCGGATCTTCGTCGGGGTCAGCCAGTTGACCTGCAGCACGCCGAGCACGCCGCTGTCGAACTTGAGCAGCGCGTTGAGGATGTCCTCGTGATCGGTGTGGATGCGCTGCTCGGTCTCGGCGAAGAGGCGCTGCACCTCCGAGCCGGCCAGCTGGTACATCACGTCCAGGTCGTGGGTGGCGAGATCGATGACCACGCCGACGTCGCGGATGCGGGCCGGAAACGGACCGAGCCGGCGAGCCTGCACCTGGAAGATCCTGCCGATCTCGCCGGCTGCGACGCGCCGCTGCAGCTCCCTCACCGCGGGATTGAACCGTTCGATGTGCCCCACAGCAAGGACGCGTTTCGCCTTCTTCGCGGCGGCGATCAGCCGGCGCCCTTCTTCGAGGTCTGTCGCGATCGGCTTCTCGACCAGCACGTGGAGCCCACGACCGAGGGCGGCCAGGCCTGCCTCCAGATGGAAGCGCGTCGGCACGACGACAACCGCGGCGTCGAGCTTCTCCTTCTCCAGCATGTCCGTCCACGTGCGGTAGCCCGGCACCGAGTACTGATGGCTCGCGGCCTCGACCATCGACGCGTCCTGGTCGCACACCGCCGCCAGCTCGGCCCCGTCGAGGTCGGCCAGCACGCGCAGGTGGTTGCGGCCCATGGCGCCGAGGCCGATGAGCGCGATCCGCGTCCGCGTCACGCCGTCGACGCGACCTTCCGCACGGAGTCGATGATGCGGTCGAGGTCCGAGTCGGTCAGCGCGGGATGCACCGGCAGCGAGAGCACGTGCCCGGCCATCCGCTCCGTCACGGGGAACGACGACTTGTCGTAGCCCATTCCCATGTACAGCGGTTGGCGGTGGACCGGCACCTCGTAGTGGATCGCCGTGCCGACGCCGAGCTCCCGGAGGCGCCGCTGGAAACCGTCGCGGTCGCGCTCGACGACGATGGTGTACTGGTGATACACGTGGTGGTAGCCCTTGCGCTCCGACGGAGTGACCACTCCAGGCGTTCCGGCCAGTCCCTCGTCGAGCACCGACGCGTTGCGGCGTCGCTTCTCGTTGAACGCGTCGAGCTTCGACAGCTGAGCCCGGCCGATGGCGGCGGAGATC